>NZ_JBSFCI010000001.1:0-341296 GCF_053593375.1 Streptomyces sp. NPDC002309
CCGAGCTCATACAGGAACGGCGGATTGGCCGTCGCCTCCGCGAGCTCCAGAGCTGCAGGCTCAAGGATGGGCTGAGTCATCACTTCACTCCTCGGGTCTTGACTTCCCCCTTACGACAAGACATCTGTTGAAAGCATTACATCCATCGATGGACAAGGCACTCGGCATAGCGAGCTGGTGCACGCTTGGCGGTGAGACGTCGCGAACTTCGGTGTGACCCCGCTTCAGATCTGCTGTGCCGCGCTCAGGTCCACGATCTGCTGCTGGGACAGCAGGCCGGTGAAGCTTCCCCGTGATCTTGGACACCCGATCCCTAAAGGGCTGTCCCGTAACTGCTGGTCACGGGTGAGATGATCTTGCTGTGGCTGGTGTGATCACGGCGTCGGAGCCGTCCTGGACAGCCCCGTTCACCGGGCTGAGTCCGCGTCAGTTCGGCAGGCTGATCACTGCGCTGCGGCGCGAGGGTGCGGACCCCGTCCGCAAGGGCCGGCCGTGGAGCCTGCCGCTGGAGGACCGGGTTCTGCTGGTCGCCGCGTACTGGCGCACCAACCGCACTCTGCGACAATTCGCCCCGCTGTTCGGGGTGTCGAAGTCGGCTGCGGACCGCATCATCGATCACCTCGGTCCGGCTCTCGCGCTCCAGCAGCGCAAGCGGTTCCGCAAGGACGCTGTGCTGATCGTGGACGGCACCCTGGTCCCCACCCGCGACCACACCGTTGCTGAGCAGTCCAAGAACTACAGGTACTCGACCAACCACCAGGTCGTCATCGACGCCGACACCCGGCTGGTCGTCGTGGTCGGCCGGCCGCTGCCCGGCAACCGCAACGACTGCAAGGCGTGGGAACTGTCCGGCGCGAAAGAAGCAGTCGGCAACACCACCGTCATCGCCGACGGCGGCTACCGGGGCACCGGCCTGGTCATCCCGCACCGACGCGAGCGCGGCCAGGCCGAACTCCCGCCTTGGAAAGAGGAACACAACACCTCCCATCGCAAGGTCCGAGCCCGCGTCGAGCACGCCTTCGCCCGGATGAAGACCTGGAGGATCCTGCGCGACTGCCGCCTCAAGGGCGACGGCGCCCACCACGCGATGCTCGGCATCGCCCGCCTGCACAACCTCACCCTCGCGGGGTGAGGGGCAAACAGCCAGGTCATCCAGCACATCGAAGATCATTTACGGGACAGCCCTCAGGCAGGACACTCTGCGGCCGGTCTTCACCGAGACCTTCCCGTCAACGATGGACGCAGGCGTGCTCTACATCTCGGTTCTCTACCGCACGTGCGGCCACTTGTGCTGCTGCGGTTGTGGCCAGGAAGTCATCACACCGCTCTCCCCGGCCCAGTGGTCGGTTACCTACGACGGCGAAAGCGTGTCCCTCACTCCCTCGATCGGCAACTGGTCACTCCCGTGTCAGTCGCACTACTGGATCCGTAGTGGCCGCGTCCGCTGGAGCCACCGGTACTCGTCGGCGGAAATCGATCAAAATCGGGCCCGGGACCGTCGCCTGCTGGCCCAAGGCACTGGGACCCGCGAGCCGGTGCAGCCCTCCAGGCTCCGTCGCCTTCTGCAGTTCTGGCGTTCGTAGGCCCCCGAACAGTGTCCGGCTCCCTGCGTTCCGGGACCGACCTCAGGCCGCCTTGGTCATGGCGTCCGGAACCGTGGCGCCCATGGCCCACTTAACAGCGGCCACGACTTCGTCATCTGAGGCCTCCAGCAGGTGTCCGTACCGGTCGACGGTCGTGGTGATCGACTCGTGGCCGAGGCGGGCCTGTATCACCGGCAGCGGGACCTTGCCGGCGATGAGCCAGGAAGCGTGCGTGTGCCGTAGGTCGTGGATCCGCGGGCGCTTGGTGAGGCCGACCGCGTTGGCCGCGTCAAGGGCGGGCTTCCAGCGGTGTGCGTAGAAGACTCCGGAGTGCCAGGCCCCGCCCTCGGGTGCGGTGAAGACCAGGTCAGTTGGCTGCTTTCCCGTACAACGCCGTTGGAACAACTGCACCTGTTCCGGGGTGAGCACAAGAGTCCGTCGCGACTTCTTCGTCTTGGGGGCGCCGAGGAACGTCCCTCCCTCCCCGCGTCGCTTCCACGCGCGCTGCACGCGGAGCGTCGGCCGCTTCGACGCAAAGGTGAAGTCCCGGGGCTGGAGTGCCGTCACCTCACCCCACCGGAGACCGGTGCTCACCAGGGCATCGACGATGTCGACAGCATCAGCACGCACGTGTGTCTTGAGAAGGGCGTACTCCTCGGGTTCGAGGAAGACCTCGTCATCCTCGGTGTCGTTCCCCTTGGGCAAGCGCGTGTGGGCGCAGGGGTTCGAGTCGCGCAGGGCGGGATCGGCGCTCACGGCGGACTGGAAGACGCTGTAGAGCAAGCCGTGGAGGTTGGCGATGGTCTTCGGGGCGTACGCCCGGCGCTTCGTACCCGCTGGGTGCAGAGGGCCGGGCCTCCCGTTCTGAAGGTCCAGAATCCACTGGCTGACGTGGTCCCGGGTAAGCCTGCTCCCGCGGTCGGAGACTGACAGCTCGCCAAACCACGGGATCATATGGTTATCGATGAACCTCGTGCAGTTGGTTCTGGTGTGCTCGGATATGTCCGTCAATAGCCCCACGTAGGCGTGCGCATAGACCGGAAACGTCTCCGAGTCCGGCATCGGCGGCTCGCCCGACTCGACGAAGCCCTTCCCCTTGACCCACCCCGGCGGCCATTGCTGTCCGTGACCGTTGACCAGGTCGCGGAAACGTTTCGCCTGATCCTCGTCATCGAAGGTCTCGCGGCACCAGGCCCCTGTTCGGGATCCGCCGGCCCGCCAGACGACGGTGTACGAGGGGTCTCCCGACAGCCGGGAGTTGGTCTTGTTCGAAGCCATGGGGAGATCGTACGAGGCTTCGGTGTGGCGCTTGTGTGGCGAACGCAGCGCCTGCGCTAGCGTGAAACCTACGTTCTCGCAGGTCACGACGTTTCTGCCGCGGTGGGGCGGGTGGGACTCGAACCCACGGCCGACGGATTATGAGTCCGCTGCTCTAACCGGCTGAGCTACCGCCCCATAGCGGCGTGTCGCGCACATTTGTACGCGCCGTCTGCCGCAGCATAGCCGCTCATACGATCTCCTGCTCCGGATGGTCGGCTTCACCTGACCTTGAGGACTCCCCCGTGGCCCGGGCGGTTCCGCCGGACATGAAAAAGGACCCCGACGGGGTCCTCTTCAAGCTGCTCCCCCGACTGGACTCGAACCAGTAACCTGCCGGTTAACAGCCGGCTGCTCTGCCAATTGAGCTACAGGGGACCGAGCTCCCCCGACTGGACTCGAACCAGTAACCTGCCGGTTAACAGCCGGCTGCTCTGCCAATTGAGCTACAGGGGAATGCCTCGTTGCATCGAACGCACTCACCCGGGTATTCGCCAGGGGGCGCGCGCTCGCTGCGACACATACATTAGCGCAAGCAGGGGGGTGCTTCGCCAATCAGTACTCCCGGCTCCGGGGCCGCGCCGGAGAACCTACGCAAGGGAAGGGTGGCCGCCATGCGTTACCGGCTCACGTTCGTCGTCGGAGTCGCTGTGGGTTACGTGCTGGGCACACGGGCCGGACGCGAGCGCTACGAGCAGCTGAAGAAGACCGCGCGTCAGATCGCGCAGAACCCCGCCGTCCGCAACACCGCGGAGACGGCCGCGCTGCAGGGCCGCCAGTTCGCGGGCAAGGCGTTCCACACGGTGAGCGAGAGGGTCGGCGACCATGTGCCCGACTCGGTCGCTCACCGCGTCCGCCTGCTGCGCGTGCGCAACGTCAACGGCTCGGCGGAGGACGACTGGGGCACGAGCAACACCTGAGACCGCGCCCACGGCCCGAGCATGCGCGGCACTGCGGCAGAATTCGAGCCATGGGGATAGTAGCCGGGTTGGACAGTTCGCCCGATTTCACTCGTATCGTCGTCTGCGACGCGGACACCGGGGCCGTGCTGCGGCAGGGCTACGCGCCGCATCCGCTGGAAGGCACCGAGGGCGGGCGTCCCAGTGACGTCGATCCGCAGGCGTGGCTGCTCTCCCTGGGCGAGGCCGCCGGCGGTGGACTGCTGGAAGGTGTGCAGGCCATCGGGGTCTCCGCGCAGCAGAACGCCCTCGTGCCGCTGGACGGGCAGGGCGGCACCGTACGGCCCGCGCTGGTCGGCGGTGACAAGCGGGCGCAGGTCTCGGCGGCCGATCTCATCGACGCGCTGGGCGGACGGGAGGCCTGGGCGCAGGCGGTGGGCAGCGTGCCGCAGGCCGCCCAGCCTGTGACCAAGCTGCGCTGGCTCGCCAGGAACGAACCCGAGAACGCGGCACGGGTCGCCATGCTGATGCAGGCGCACGACTGGCTGGTGTGGCAGTTGCTGGGCCGGCCGGTGCGGCGGACCACCGACCGGGGCGGCGCCTCGGGCACGGGCTACTGGTCCGCCGCCTCCGGCGGTTACCGGACCGACCTGGTGGAGTTGGCGCTCGGTCACCAGGTCATGCTGCCCGAGGTGATCGGGCCGTCCGAGGCGGCCGGTACGACACCGGAGGGGCTGCTGATCTCCGCCGGGACGGGCGAGACCATGGCCGCGGCCTTCGGGCTGGGCCTCGGTTTCGGGGACGCGGTCGTCTCGCTGGGTGCCTCCGGGTCCGTGATGGCCGTGCACCCCGAGGCGCTCCAGGACGGCTCCGGGATGATCACCTCCCTCGCCGACGCCACCGGTATGCACCTGCCCGTCGTCACCACGCTGAACGCGGTGCGCGCCCTGCGCGGCACCGCCGAGCTGCTCGGGCTCTCCGACCTGGAGAGCCTGTCCGACCTCGCGATGAAGTCGACGCCGGGCTCGCACGGCCTCGTGCTGCTGCCCTATCTGGAAGGTGAGCGCACGCCCTCGCTGCCGCACACCGCGGGGACGCTGACCGGGCTGCGGCGGGAGTCGATGAAGGCGGAACACCTGGCGCGGGCGTCCTTCGAGGGCATGCTCTGCGGCCTCGCGGACGCGCTCGACGTGCTGCGCGGGCGTGGGGTGGAGGTGCGGCGGGTCTTCCTGCTGGGGGCGGCGGCCGAGCTGCCGTCCGTACAGGCGTCGGCGCCCTCGTTGTTCGGGGCGCAGGTCGTCGTCCCGCAGCCCGCGGACTACGCGGCGGTCGGCGCGGCCCGGCAGGCGGCCTGGGCGCTCGGGGTGTCGCAGGGCACGCTCGATCCGCGGACGCCGCCCGCCTGGCAAGGCGCGGTCGCGCAGGTGCTCGAGCCCGGCGAGGACCTCGCGGTGGGGCAGGCCGTGCGGCAGCAGTACGTGTCGGTGCGGGAGCAGACGCATCCCGGGGCCTTTCGGGTGTAGGTCCGCACGGGCCGAGGTAACGCGGGCGGAGCGTTCGACGATAGGGGCCAGGGGCAACCATCCGGCCCCGGTCGCCGACTCCGAGAGAACAGCGTGCTCATACGACTGCTGCGAACCCACCTGAGGCCCTACAAGAGACCCATCGCCGTGCTGGTGCTGCTGCAGTTCCTGCAGACCTGCGCGACGCTCTACCTGCCCACGCTGAACGCCGACATCATCGACAACGGTGTCGTCCTCGGCGACACCGGTCACATCCTGTCCTTCGGCGCCGTGATGATCGGCGTCTCGCTGGTCCAGGTGGTGTGCAACATCGGTGCCGTGTACTACGGCGCCCGCACCGCCTCGGCGTTCGGCCGGGACGTGCGGGCCGCGGTCTTCGACCGGGTGCAGTCGTTCTCCGCGCGTGAGGTGGGGCACTTCGGCGCGCCCTCGCTGATCACACGAACCACGAACGACGTGCAGCAGGTGCAGATGCTGTGCCTGATGACGTTCACGCTGATGGTGTCGGCGCCGATCATGTGCGTGGGCGGCATCGTGCTGGCGCTCGGCCTGGACGTACCGCTGTCCGGGGTACTGGTCGCCGTGGTGCCGGTGCTCGGCCTGACCGTGACGTTGATCGTGCGGGCGCTGCGGCCGCTGTTCCGGTCGATGCAGGTGCGGCTGGACACGGTGAACCGGGTGCTGCGCGAGCAGATCACCGGCAACCGGGTGATCCGCGCCTTCGTGCGCGACGCCTACGAGCAGGACCGCTTCCGGAAGGCCAACGCGGAGCTGACGGAGGTGTCGCTCGGCACCGGCAAGCTGCTCGCCCTGATGTTCCCGATCGTGATGACGGTGGTGAACCTGTCGTCGATCGCGGTGGTGTGGTTCGGCGCGCACCGCATCGCCGGCGGCGGGATGCAGATCGGCGATCTGACGGCGTATCTCGCCTATCTGCTGCAGATCGTGATGTCCGTCATGATGGCCACGTTCATGTTCATGATGGTCCCGCGCGCGGAGGTGTGCGCCGAACGGATCCAGGAGGTGCTGGGGACCGCCTCCAGCGTCGTGCCGCCGGTGACGCCGGTGCGCGAGTTCCAGCGGCACGGGCATCTGGAGATCCGCGGGGCCGGCTTCCGCTACCCGGGTGCCGAGGAACCGGTGCTGAGGGGCATCGACGTGGTCGCCCGGCCCGGTGAGACCACCGCCGTGATCGGTTCGACCGGCAGCGGCAAGTCCACCCTGCTCGGGCTGGTGCCCCGGCTGTTCGACGCGACCGACGGGGAGGTGCTGGTCGACGGGGTGGACGTCCGGACGATCGACCCGCGGGTGCTGGCCCGGACGGTCGGGCTCGTGCCCCAGAAGCCGTACCTCTTCGCGGGCACGGTCGCGAGCAACCTCCGGTACGGCAGTCCGGACGCGACCGACGAGGAGCTGTGGCACGCGCTGGAGGTGGCGCAGGCCAGGGCGTTCGTGGAGGGGCTGGAGGGCGGGCTGGACGCGCCGGTCGCGCAGGGCGGAACCAACGTCTCCGGCGGTCAGCGCCAGCGGCTCGCCATCGCGCGGACGCTGGTGCAGCGGCCGGAGATCTATCTCTTCGACGACTCCTTCTCCGCTCTCGACTACGCCACGGACGCCGCCCTGCGCGCGGCGCTCACCCGGGAGACGGCGCGGGCGACGGTCGTGATCGTCGCCCAGCGGGTGGCGACCATCCGGGACGCCGACCGGATCGTGGTGCTCGACGCGGGCCGGGTGGTGGGCACCGGGACGCACCACGAGCTGATGGCGGACAACGAGACCTACCGGGAGATCGTGCTCTCCCAGCTGACGGAAGCGGAGGCTGCCTGATGGCCGGTCCGATGGGGCGGATGATGGCCGGGACCGGCCCCGACCATCGCTCGATGGACTTCCGGGTGTCGGGGTGGCGGCTGGTGGGCCGGTTCCGGCACGAACGGCTGACCGTCGGCGCGCTGCTGCTGTGCGTGGTGGTGAGCGTGGGGCTGTCGGTGATCGGCCCGAAGATCCTCGGGCACGCCACCGACCTGGTGTTCGCGGGGATCGTCGGCCGCGACATGCCGGCCGGCACGAGCAAGGAGCAGGCGCTCGACGCGATGCGGGAGCGGGGCGACGGCGCCGTGGCCGACATGCTCCGCGGCACGGACTTCACGCCCGGCGAGGGCATCGACTTCGGCGCGGTGGGGGACGTACTGCTGCTGGCGCTGGTGGTGTTCACGGTCGCCGGGCTGCTGATGGCGGTGGCGACACGGCTGGTGAACCGGGCCGTCAACCGGACGATGTACCGGATGCGCGAGGACGTGCAGACGAAGCTGTCGCGGCTGCCGCTGTCGTACTTCGACGAGCGGCGGCGCGGTGAGGTGCTGAGCCGGGCGACGAACGACATCGACAACATCGGCCAGACCCTCCAGCAGTCGATGGGCCAGCTGATCAACTCGCTGCTGACCATCATCGGTGTGCTGGCGATGATGTTCTGGGTGTCCTGGATCCTCGCGCTGGTGGCGCTGGTGACGGTGCCGCTGTCGCTGTGGGTGGCGACGTACGTGGGCAAGCGGTCGCAGCCGCACTTCGTGCAGCAGTGGCGGTCGACGGGCGGGCTCAACGCGCATGTGGAGGAGATGTACACCGGGCACACGCTGGTGAAGGTGTTCGGGCGGCAGGAGGAGTCGGCGCGGCAGTTCGCCGAGCAGAACGAGGCGCTGTACGAGGCGGGGTTCCGGGCGCAGTTCAACAGCGGGGTCATGCAGCCGCTCATGCTGTTCGTGTCGAACCTGAACTACGTGCTGGTCGCGGTGGTCGGCGGGCTGCGGGTCGCCTCCGGCTCGCTGTCGATCGGTGACGTGCAGGCCTTCATCCAGTACTCGCGGCAGTTCTCTATGCCGCTGACGCAGCTCGCGTCGCTGGCGAACCTGGTGCAGTCCGGGGTGGCGTCCGCCGAGCGGATCTTCGAGCTCCTCGACGCCCCCGAGCAGTCCGCCGACCCGGTGCCGGGGCAGCGTCCCGAGGAACTGCGGGGCCGGGTGGCGCTGGAGGGCGTGTCCTTCCGGTACGACCCGGAGAAGCCGCTGATCGAGGATCTGACGCTGACGGTGGAGCCCGGGCGGACGGTCGCGATCGTCGGCCCGACCGGCGCGGGCAAGACCACGCTGGTCAATCTGCTGATGCGGTTCTACGAGGTGTCCGGCGGCCGGATCACACTCGACGGGGCCGACATCGCGAGGATGTCCCGCGACGAACTGCGGTCCGGGATCGGGATGGTGCTCCAGGACACCTGGCTGTTCGGCGGGACGATCGCCGAGAACATCGCGTACGGGGCGGCGCGCGAGGTCACCCGCGGTGAGATCGAGGAGGCGGCGCGGGCGGCGCACGCGGACCGTTTCGTCC
The DNA here is from genome assembly GCF_053593375.1 of Streptomyces sp. NPDC002309. Taxonomy (NCBI): domain Bacteria; kingdom Bacillati; phylum Actinomycetota; class Actinomycetes; order Kitasatosporales; family Streptomycetaceae; genus Streptomyces; species Streptomyces sp. NPDC002309. The sequence goes on from NZ_JBSFCI010000001.1 coordinate 8,701, forward strand.
GTACGCTGCCCGACGGTTACGACACGGTGATCGACGACGACGGGGCCGGGGTCAGCGCGGGCGAGAAGCAGCTGATCACGATCGCCCGGGCGTTCCTGTCCGACCCGGTGATCCTGGTGCTGGACGAGGCGACGTCCTCGGTGGACACCCGCACCGAGGTGCTGATCCAGAAGGCGATGGCGAAGCTCGCGCACGGCCGGACGTCGTTCGTGATCGCGCACCGGCTGTCGACGATCCGGGACGCGGACACGATCCTGGTGATGGAGAACGGGTCGATCGTCGAGCAGGGGACGCACCTCGGGCTGCTGGCGGCGGGCGGTGCCTACGCCCGCCTCTACAAGGCCCAGTTCGCGCAGGCGGTGGCCGAGGTCGACTGAGCCGCCGGGAGGTGCCGGGGGTGCCGCCGCGCGCGTCGCGGCGGCACCCCCGGTCAGTCCAGGTAGCCCCTGAGCTGGTCGGCGAAGGCGTGGTCGCGCAGCTTGTTCAGGGTCTTCGACTCGATCTGGCGTATGCGTTCGCGGGTGACGCCGAAGATGCGGCCGATCTCCTCCAGGGTGCGGGGCCTGCCGTCGTCCAGGCCGTAGCGGAGCTGGACGACCTTCCGCTCCCGCTCGCCCAGGGTCGACAGGACCGCCTCCAGGTGCTCCCGCAGGAGGAGGAAAGCGGCCGATTCGACAGGGCTGGCCGCGTCGCCGTCCTCGATCAGGTCGCCGAGGGCCACGTCGTCCTCCTCGCCCACGGGGGCGTGCAGGGAGACCGGCTCCTGGGCGAGGCGGAGCACCTCGCCGACCCGCTCGGGCGGCAGTTCGAGGTGGGCGGCGACCTCTTCGGGGGTGGGTTCGTAGCCGCGTTCCTGGAGCATCCGGCGCTGCACACGGACCACGCGGTTGATCAACTCCACCACGTGGACGGGGACCCGGATCGTGCGGGCCTGGTCGGCGAGGGCGCGGGACATGGCCTGGCGGATCCACCAGGTCGCGTACGTGGAGAACTTGTAGCCGCGGGCGTAGTCGAACTTCTCCACCGCGCGGATGAGGCCGAGGTTGCCCTCCTGCACCAGGTCCAGCATGGTCAGTCCGCGGCCGACGTACCGCTTGGCGACCGAGACGACGAGCCGCAGGTTCGCCTCGATGAGACGGCGTTTGGCCATCCGGCCCATCACGACCAGGCGGTCCAGGTCCAGGGCCAGCTGGGAGTCCAGGTCCGCGGCGCTGCCCAGCTTCGCCTCGGCGAACAGGCCGGCCTCGACCCGGCGCGCGAGTTCGACCTCCTCCGCCGCGCTGAGCAGCGGGATGCGGCCGATCTCCCGCAGGTACTGGCGGAACAGGTCGGAGGAGGGTCCGCCGGTGTCGGCCCGGCTGGGCACACGCGGCTCCACCGGCTCCACGTCGACCGGCTCGGCGGGTTCGACCGGCTCGCCCGGGCCGGGAGCCCCGGCGGATTCCCCGGGGTGACCTGCGGCTTCCATCACCTCGGGCGGCTCCGTCTCCGGATGGCGCACGGCCCGGTTCTGCGGGGGCACGGCCACCAGCACACCGGGCTCCGCGTCCGGCGCGGCGTCGTCCGCGCCCGTGGCGCTGTCGGTGTCGGTCTGGATGAGGGTCTGGGTCTGCACGGGGGCGACCTCCAGGATGATCGCTGCTGAGGCGTGCGGCAGCGCTGCTCGGGGACGGAGTCGGCGGCCTCGCCGCTGTCCGTCCCGTACGCGATGAGCGGAACAGCGGGGGTGAGGGACCCGTCGGGGACGGATCGGCCGCGCTCCGAGGACTCAGGCACCGGGACCCAGTGTGGGGTACGACACATCGTCGCCACGAGGGGCGTGCGGTGACTTTTTGCGTTCGGCCCGTGACGGGGCGGTCACAGCGAGGCCGGCGGGGAGGTTCCCCCGGGGGTTCGCCTGGGGCTTCGCCTGGGGTTTCGGCCCCGTGCTTCGGCTGGGGTCCCGGCCCGGGTTTCCGCCGGGGCGGAGGGGCGGTTCTCGCGGGGTTCAGAGGGCGGCGGCGCCGCGCTCCCGCAGTGCCTGACCGTACTGCTGGAGCACCCACAACTCGTTCTGCACCGCGGCGAGCCGGGCCGCGTCACCGCTGCCGCCGAGGCGGGCCAGGGTGCTCTGGACGTCCTGGATGCGGCGGTCGACGGCACGGCGGCGGACCCAGACCAACTGCTCCCCCGCGTACGCCTCGTCGACCGTGCGGCGCATGATCGCCTCGACCGCCAGCTCCGTGACCATCGCGCGGACCGAGTCGTCCGGGGCCGCGTCACGGACCCGGATCAGGTACTCCTGGGAATCCCGCACGCCGTACTCGGCGCCGCCGGCGTCCAGGACGGCCTGGCGGACGGCGGCGTAGGGCGCGGCGGTGAACTCGTCGACGCCGTAGGCGTCGAAGGCCGGGGAGACCAACTCGGGCCGCTGGAGGGCGAGTTTGAGGAGCTCGCGTTCGGTGGCGTACACCGGGTTGCGCAGGGTCAGGGCCGGGCCCGACGTCCGGGGCGCGGGGGCGGCGCCGTAGGGCTGCTGCGCACGCGTGGGCGCCGGGCCCCTGCCGCCGCGGTCGCGTGCCCAGCGGGCCAGTTGCGCCACGCGCTTGACCACGAACTGGGTGTCCAGGATGCCGAGCATGCCGGCGAGCTGGACGGCGACCTCGTGCTGGGCGCCGCTGTTCTTGATCCGGGCGACGATCGGGGCGGCCTCGTCGAGGGCGGCGGCCCGTCCCGCCGGGGTGTCGAGGTCGTAGCGGACGACGATCTGGCGCAGCGCGAACTCGAAGAGCGGGGTGCGGGGTTCCACCAGGTCCGCCACCGCGTCGTCGCCCTTGGCGAGCCGCAGGTCGCAGGGGTCCATGCCGTCGGGGGCGATCGCGATATAGGTCTCGGCGGCGAACTTCTGGTCGTCCTCGAAGGCCCGCAGGGCCGCCTTCTGGCCTGCCGCGTCGCCGTCGAAGGTGAAGATCACCCGGGCCGAGCCGTTGTCCATGAGGAGTCGGCGCAGGATCTTGATGTGGTCGCCGCCGAAGGCCGTGCCGCACGTGGCGATGGCCGTGGTCACGCCCGCGAGGTGGCAGGCCATGACGTCGGTGTAGCCCTCGACCACCACCGCGCGGCTGGTCTTGGCGATCTCCTTCTTGGCCAGGTCGATGCCGTAGAGGACCTGGGACTTCTTGTAGATCGCCGTCTCGGGTGTGTTGAGGTACTTCGGGCCGTTGTCCGCCTCGTAGAGCTTGCGGGCGCCGAAGCCGACGACCTCACCGCCGATGTCCCGGATCGGCCACATCAGCCGGCCCCGGAAGCGGTCGATGGGGCCGCGGCGGCCCTCCTGGGAGAGGCCGGAGAGCAGCAGCTCCTTGTCCGTGAAGCCCTTGCCGCGGAGGTGGCGCGTGAGGTGGTCCCAGCCCTGGGGGCTGTAGCCGACACCGAAGTGGACGGCCGCCGACCGGTCGAAACCGCGGTCGGCGAGGAAGACCCGTCCGGTCTCCGCCTCGGGGGAGGTGGCGAGCTGCTCCGCGTACCACTCGGCGGCGACCTTGTGGGCCTCGACCAGGCGGATGCGTTCGCCGCGCTGGTGGGCGGGGTTGTAGCCGCCCTCCTCGTAGCGCAGGGTGATGCCGGCTTGGGCGGCGAGGCGCTCGACGGACTCCGAGAAGGAGAGGTGGTCGACCTTCATCACGAACGTGATGGTGTCGCCGCCCTCCTGGCAGCCGAAGCAGTGGAAGAGTCCCTTGCTCGGGCTGACCTGGAAGGACGGCGACTTCTCGTCGTGGAACGGGCAGAGGCCCTTGAGGTTGCCGCCGCCCGCGTTGCGCAGCTGGAGGTACTCGGACACGACGGCGTCGATCGGGACCGCGTCCCGTACCGCCTTCACGTCCTCGTCGTTGATCCGTCCTGCCACGAGGTGATTCTACGGGGACGCGGCGACAGTCCCGCCGGCTACGGGAGCAGGCCGTCCAGCGGCACGTGCGGGTCGGCCAGGGCGTCGGCGTCCAGCCGCGCCTGCGAGCGGATCAGGTGCTGGATCGGTTCTGTGACGTCCCACACGTTCACGTTCATCCCGGCGAGCACCCGGCCCTCGGCCAGCCAGAACGCGACGAACTCCCTCTTGCCGGCGTCCCCGCGGATCACCACCTGGTCGTACGTGCCCGGCGGCGCCCACCCGGAGTACTCCATCCCCAGGTCGTACTGGTCGGAGAAGAAGTAGGGCACGCGGTCGTACGTCACCGTCCGGCCCAGCATGGCCCTCGCCGCCGCCGGGCCGCCGTTCAGCGCGTTCGCCCAGTGCTCGACACGGATGCGGGTGTCGAAGGGGGCGTGCGGGAAGGCGGCGACGTCACCGGTGGCGTAGATGTCGGGGTCGGAGGTGCACAGCCGCTCGTCGACGACGATGCCCCCGCCGTGCGCCCGGTCGGCGATCTCCAGGCCCGCCGCCTCGGCGAGCCCGATCCGGGGGGCGGCGCCGATCGCGGCGAGGACGTCGTGCGCGGGGTGCTCCTCGCCGTCGTCCGTGCGGGCGGCCAGCACCATGCCGTCCTGGCCGACGATCTCGGTCATCCGGACCCCGAAGCGGAACCGGACACCGTGGTCCTGATGCAGCTCGGCGAAGAGGGTGCCCAGCTCCGGTCCGAGCACACCGTGCAGCGGGGTGGGCTCCGGCTCGACGACCGTGACCTCGGCGCCGTACTCGCGCGCCGCCGCCGCGACCTCCAGGCCGATCCAGCCCGCGCCGGCGATCACCAGGTGGCCGTTGTCCCTGCCCAGCGACTGCAGGACGCCGCGCAGCCGCTCGGAGTGCGCGAGGCGGCGCAGATGGTGCACGCCGGCCAGGTCGGTGCCGGGGATGTCCAGGCGGCGCGGCTCGGAACCGGTGGCCAACAGCAGCTTGTCGTAGCGGACGACGGTGCCGTCCTCGCCGAAGCGGACCGTCTTCGCCGTCCGGTCGATCGCGTCGACCGTCTGGCCGAGGTGCAGCTCGATGTCGTTCTGCGCGTACCAGGCGGGTTCGTGGACGAAGACGCTGTCGCGCTCCTCCTTGCCGAGCAGATAGCCCTTCGACAGGGCCGGGCGCTCGTACGGGTGGTCACGTTCGTCGCAGATCAGTATGACCCGGCCGGTGAAGCCCTCCGCCCGCAGCGTCTCGGCCGCCTTCGCGCCGGCGAGCCCTCCTCCGACGATGACGAACGTCTGATCCGCGTCGACCACTTGATGCCTCCTCTTCATCGTGCCGCCCCGTGCGAGTTCGACGTGCGGTCATATGCGAGCGTCCCGCACGGAGCGTGATGCGGGAAGAGGGAGTGCCCCGATCAGGCCACGCAGGGTCACGTTCGGACCATGGCCGGGGCCGCACGGGCCGCCTGGTTCTCACCGACGCGCCGTCAGCCGTCCATGGAGCGAGCGTGCCGAGGCGTCGGTCAGGGAGGCGATCTGATCGACGATCACCCGTTTGCGCGCGCGGTCGTCGGGCGCGGCGTCGAACAACGCGCGGAACTGGGGGTCCAGTCCGTCCGGGGCGCGTGCGGTGAGCGCCTCCGCCAGCTCGGCGACGACGACCCGCTGGTCGGCGCGGATCCGGGTCTGTTCGGCGCGCTGCATGACGTAGCGGTCGGCGACCGCCTTCAGCACCGCGCACTCCATCCGGGTCTCGCGCGGCACGACCAGTTCGGCGGCGTAGCGGGTGAGCCTGCCGCCGCCGTACGCCTGGCGGGTGGCGCCCTCGGCGGCCAGACAGAACCGGCCGATGAGCTGGCTGGTGGCGTCCTTGAGGCGGGCCTGCGCCTGGGCCGTCCCGTCGTAGCCGTGCGGCCACCACTCCTCGTCGAGGAGCCGGTCGAGGGCGGCGGCCAGTTCGGCCGGGTCGGTGTCCGCCGGGACGTACCGGCCCACGGCGACCTCGAACACCTCCTGCCGTTCCGGCTCCGCGTGCAGGTAGTTGGGGTCGATGTGGCCCGCGTGCAGACCGTCCTCGACGTCGTGCACCGAGTACGCCACGTCGTCCGACCAGTCCATGACCTGGGCCTCGAAGCAGGTGCGGGTGCCGGGGACGTCCTTGCGGACCCAGTCGAACACCGGGCGGTCGTCCTCGTACACGCCGAACTTCCGGGAGTGCGGGTCGGTGGGGTGCGAGCCCCGGGGCCAGGGGTACTTGGTGGCGGCGTCGAGGGCGGCGCGGGTCAGGTTGAGGCCCACGGAGCCCTCCGGGGTGAAGCGCTTGGGCTCGATGCGGGTCAGGAGTCTGAGGGACTGGGCGTTGCCCTCGAAACCGCCGCAGTCCTCGGCGAATTCGTTGAGCGCCTGTTCGCCGTTGTGCCCGAAGGGCGGGTGACCGAGGTCGTGGGAGAGGCAGGCGGCCTCGACCAGGTCGGGGTCGCAGCCGAGGGCCGCGCCCAGTTCGCGGCCGACCTGGGCGCACTCCAGGGAGTGGGTGAGGCGGGTGCGGGGGCTGGGGTCCCAGGCGGCGCTGCCGGCCCCCGGGGTCACCACCTGGGTCTTGCCGGCGAGCCTGCGCAGTGCGGCGGAGTGCAGGATGCGGGCGCGGTCGCGCTGGAAGGCGGTGCGGCCGGGGCGTTTGTCGGGCTCGGGGGCCCAGCGGTCGACCGACGCCGGGTCGTAGCCGGGGGGTGGAACGTGGTTCTCGAGCCGGGGCTGTGCGGTGCCTTCCATGACTCGACAGTACGTGCAGGGGGTGACGATCGCGTAGGCGTGTGCCGGGTCGTGGTGTGTTGGCGGGTGCGGGTGGTATGTGGCTGGTCGCGCAGTTCCCCGCGCCCCCAGGGCGTCAGGCCGGCGCCGGTTCCGGGCGGACCGGGTGACAGTCGCGTACGCGTCCGCCCGGTCGTGGTGTGTTGGCGGGTGCGGGTGGTATGTGGCTGGTCGCGCAGTTCCCCGCGCCCCCAGGGGCGACGGACCGGCGCCGGTTCCGGGAGGACCGGGGGAGAACCCGGTCGTGGTACGTGGCTTGTCGCGCGGTTCCCCGCGCGCCTGGGGGCGTCAGGCCGGCGCCAGTGCCGGGAGGAGCGTCGGGCTGGTGAGCCTCGCCTCGTCGTAGCGGGTCAGGATCAGGCGGGCCATCAGGGGGTGGGCGCCCAAGGGGGCCGCGGTGATGCCCGGCGCCGCGTCCGCGCACTCCTGCGCGAATCTGCCCGGCGCCGTGAAGTACGAGGCCAGGGCGATGTTCCGACGGCCTTCCGACCTGAGCGCGTGGATGGCCTCCGCCACCGTGGGCGAGGCGGCCGACGCGTAGGCCGGGAGGACCGGGACGCCCAGACGGGCGGCGAGGAGCGCCGCGGTGCGGCCGGTGTCGGTCGCGGCGTCGGGGTCGCGGGAGCCGGCCGCGGCGAGGATCACAGCGGCCGAGCGGCGGTCGGACTCTGTCACGGGGGCGCGCCGGCCCGCCTCGGCCAGGCGGGCGCGCAGGGTCTCCACGAGGAGGCGGTGCGGGCCGAGCGGCGCGGCCACCCGGGTGCGTGCCCGGGCCGCGGCGGCCGCCTCCGGGATGTCCCGCTTGATGTGGTGGCCACGGCTGAGCAGGAGGGGTACGAGGATCGCCGCGTCGTCGCCGAGGGCGGCGAGGGCTGCGGGCAGCAGGGGCTCGTTCAGCTCGATGTGGCCGAGAAGCAGGCGCAGTCCGGGGCGCAGTTCGCGGATCCGGTCGAGCAGGGCGTGGACCGTGGCGAGGGTGCGCGGGTCGCGGCTGCCGTGGGCCACCAGGACCAGGGCAGGGGAACCGGAGTCCTGGCCGGACTCGTCGTGAAGCGGGAGCGGCGCCGTCATGGACCGATCGTCGCGCCGCGACGTTGCCGCCCCGTTGCCCGGCGGTCACGGGGGTTTTCGTGAGGTTCACCGTGTCCCGCCGGGGTGTGTGAGGTGGGGTGGGCCGGCGTTTCCGCGCCGGCGGTGACGGCGGACACGCAACCCGGCGGCCTCGCGGAGCGTCTCGTCGTGTCGAGACCGATGTGTCGCCGACGTGTCGGACCGACCGGGAGGACGTCCCATGAAGATCCGCCGACCGCGTCTGCCGCGCACCCGGACCGGACAGCGTCGGCTGGTGCAGGCGCTGCTCGCGGGGTGCGTGCTCGCGCTGCTGCCGTCGACATGGATGTACGTCAGCACGGACGACCGGCTGCGCACGACGGCCGACGCACCTCGCACCGGGGTCGCGGTCGTCTTCGGCGCGGGGCTGTGGAACGGCGAGCCGTCGCCGTACCTGGCCCATCGGCTCGACGCGGCGGCCGAGCTGTATCGCGACGGGCGCGTGAAGGCGGTGCTCGTCACCGGCGACAACAGCCGGGAGGACTACGACGAGCCGGACGCCATGCGCGCCTACCTCACCCGGCAGGGCGTGCCGGACGCCCGGATCGTCAGCGACTACGCGGGCTTCGACACCTGGGACTCCTGTGTGCGGGCCCGGAAGATCTTCGGGGTCGAGGAGGCGGTGCTGATCAGCCAGGCCTTCCACATCCGGCGCGCGGTCGCGCTGTGCGAGGCGGCGGGGGTCGCTTCGCACGGCGTCGGAGTGGACGAGCGGCACGACGCGACCTGGTACTACGGGGGCGTCCGGGAGATCCTCGCAGCCGGAAAGGGGGCGCTGGACGTCGTCCTGCGGCCGGACCCGCGGTTCCTCGGGCCCCGCGAGCCGGGGGTGGAACTGGCGCTCGCGGCGGGCGGGGAGGAGTGACGCGGGTGGCTGCAGCGGGGGGCCGCCCGGTGGCTGAAGCATGGGTGAATCTTGGCCGGAATTGGTCGATTACCTGAGGCTTTGAGTCGTTGCGAGGTTCCGGGCCGTTCCCGGCGACCCGGACGCCTCACGGCGGGCTCCGGGGAACGGGGAGATCACCGTCGCGCCCGTGTAACCGGGAGCCGTCCCGGCGCGTAACACCGGCGACGCACCCTGACGCGCATGGAACCCTCCGCGACGCCCACGCACTGTCCCTACTGCGCCCTGCAGTGCGGGATGAATCTCACGCCCGCCCCGGACGGCACGGTCGAGGTGAGCGAGCGCGCGGACTTCCCCGTGAACCGGGGCGCGCTGTGCGGCAAGGGCCGGACGGCACCCGCGGTGCTGTCGTCGCGGGTGCGGCTGACCTCGCCGCTGGTCCGCGAGAAGGGCGTGCTGCGGCCCGCGGCCTGGGACGAGGCGCTGGACCGGATCGCCGAGGAGTTCGCCGCGATCCGGTCGGCGCACGGGCCCGACGCGCTGGGCGTGTTCGGCGGGGGCGGGCTGACCAACGAGAAGGCGTACGCCCTCGGCAAGTTCGCCCGCGTCGTGCTGGGCACCTCGCAGATCGACTACAACGGGCGGTTCTGCATGTCGTCGGCCGCCGCGGCCGGGAACCGGGCCTTCGGTCTCGACCGGGGGCTGCCCTTCCCCCTGGAGGACATCCCCAGGACCGGATGCGTGATCCTGGTCGGGTCGAACCTCGCCGAGACCATGCCGCCGGCGCTGCGGTACCTGACCGAGCTCAAGGACAACGGCGGCACGCTGATCGTCGTCGACCCGCGCCGCACCAGGACCGCCGAACAGGCCGACCTGCACCTCGCGCCCCGGCCCGGCACCGATCTCGCCCTCGCGCTCGGTCTGTTGCACCTCGTCGTCGCCGAGGGGCGGACCGACGAGGAGTACGTCCGGGAGCGCACCAGCGGCTGGGAGGACGCGCGGGCCGCCGCGATGGCGCACTGGCCGGAGTACGTGGAGCGGATCACCGGGGTGCCGGTGCCGCTGCTGCGGGAAACAGTGCGGATGTTCTGCGCGCCGGACGCGGCGATGGTGCTCACCGCGCGCGGCCCTGAGCAGCAGTCCAAAGGCACGGACACGGTGGGCGCCTGGATCAACCTGTGCCTGGCGACGGGGCGGGCGGGCCGCCCGCTGTCCGGGTACGGCTGTCTCACCGGGCAGGGCAACGGGCAGGGCGGGCGCGAACACGGCCAGAAGGCCGACCAGTTGCCGGGGTACCGCAAGCTGACCGATCCGGCGGCTCGGCGGCACGTGGCCGGGGTGTGGGGCGTCGACCCCGACAGCCTCCCGGGACCCGGCCGCAGCGCGTACGAGCTGCTGGACGCGCTCGGCGGCGACATCAAGGCGCTGCTGCTGATGGGCTCCAACCCGGTGGTGTCCGCGCCGCGCGCCGCGCATGTGGAGGAGCGTGTCAGGTCCCTCGGTTTCCTCGCCGTGTGCGACGTGGTGCTGTCGGAGACGGCGGCCCTCGCGGACGTGGTGCTGCCGGTGACGCAGTGGGCGGAGGAGAGCGGCACGACGACCAGCCTGGAGGGCCGGGTACTGCTGCGCCGGCGGGCGATCACCCCGCCGCCGGGCGTCCGCAGCGACCTGGAGGTGCTGCGCGCACTCGCCGCCCGCCTCGGCGTCGAGAAGGGTTTCCCGGCCGACCCCGAGGAGGTCTTCGAGGAACTGCGGCGCGCGACGGCGGGCGGTCCGGCGGACTACTCCGGCATCACCTACCGCCGCCTGGCCCGGGAGAACGGGGTGTTCTGGCCATGTCCGGCGCCGGAGGGAGCCGGTGGGACGGGCGCTCACCCCGGCACCCCCCGCCTCTTCCTCGACCGTTTCGCCACCGAGGACGGCCGGGCGCGCTTCGTGGCCGTCTCCCATCGGGCCGCCGCCGAGGAACCCGACGACGAGTACCCGGTGCTGCTGACCACCGGGCGGGTGGTGGCCCAGTACCAGTCCGGCGCCCAGACCCGTCGCGTCGAGGAGCTGAACGCGGCCGCGCCCGGACCCTTCGTCGAGCTGCACCCGCGGCTGGCGCGGCGGCTGGGCGCGGCCGAGGGCGACCCGGTGGCGGTCGTGTCGCGGCGGGGGCGGGCGGTGGCACCGGCCCGGATCACCCCGTCCATCCGCCCGGACACCGTCTTCATGCCGTTCCACTGGCCCGGCGAGGGCCGCGCCAACACCCTCACCAATCCGGCGCTGGACCCGGTCTCGCGGATGCCGGAGTTCAAGGTGTGCGCGGTGCGTGTGGAGGCCGTGGAGCCCGCGCACGGTCACGCCACACAAGCGTCGGCGTCAGCGGCGGAGTCGGCGTCAGCGGCGGCATCCGCATCGGAATCGGCGTCGGCCCCCGCGTAGACCCCGTGCCGGAACCGGCCGCGCGCGAGCCTCAGTTCCGCGCCCGCCAGTCCCCGCCCGCGATCAGCCCGCCCCGGGCCCGCAGCCGGGCCGCGACCGCCGGGGCGGCGACGTACACCCAGGCCCGCAGCGTGGCGCCGTCGGTGTCCCGGACGACCTCGCGGGCGACGCGCTCGTAGAGGTTGCGGGCGTCGCCGGGGGCGTACTCCTCCAACCGGTCGAGCGCGGCGAGGAGTTCGGCGTAGGCGTCCGGAAGGGGCGTGATCAGTTCGCCGATCACCACCGAGCCGGGTTCCTCCACGGCGTACGGATAGCCCGGTCCGTCGTAGAGCACCGCGCCCGTGAGGCGGGCCGGTTCCTCGGTGCGCGTGCGGCCGCGCACGAACGTGCCGTGGTGGGGCTCACCCGGGCGGAGGGTGCCGTAGACGAAGAACGGGAGGGTCACAGAAACGATTCTCACCCCTCACACACCCACACCGGACGTCTATGGACATGACAAATCATGATCACGTAAACCTCGGTGAACGTCTACGCCGCCCCCCACTTCGGCGCCTTCCCGAGGAGACCGATGAGTCGAATACGGCACGCGCGAGGTTCCCGTCTCGCCGTCACCGCCGCCACCGCCGCCCTGCTCGCCACCGCCCTCTCCCCCACCGCCGCGGGCGCGGCCGAGCGGCCCACCCGGGAGCAGGCGGTCGAGAACGCGGCCGCGGCGCTCGCGCGGCAGGCCGGCGCCCTGGGCCTGACCGCCGCCCAGGGCACGAAGGTCCGGGACGTGATCGTCGACCAGGACGGCACCCAGCACGTCCGCTACGACCGCACCTACCGGCAACTCCCGGTCCTCGGCGGCGACTTCGTCGTCCATCTGGCGCCGGACGGCAGCTACCGCGGAGCGAGCCGGGCCACCCGCCGGCCCCTCTCGCTGCCGTCGGTCACCCCCCTGCTCTCCGCCCCGAAGGCCGCCGACCACGCCGTCGGCTCCCTGCGCGCCACGCGTCTGGGCGAGGCGCTGAAGCGGCTCACGGCCAAGCCGGAACTGGTCGTCGACGCCCTGCACGGAGCGCCGAGGCTGGCGTGGCGGACCGAGGCGGTGGCGCTGGACGGGCAGGGCAACCCGGTCGCCCGCACGGTGCTGACGGACGCCCGCAGCGGCACGCAGATCGACGCCTGGGACACCCTGGAGTCGGCGTCGGGCAAGGGGCGTTCGCTGTACGGCGGGACGGTGCCGCTGGTGACGACGGCCGAGGGGTCGTCGTACCGGCTCACCGACCCGACGCGGGGCGGCACCTACACCGGTGACGCCGCGAACCGCTCCGACCTGTGCTTCCTCGGCACCCTCTGTCTCGTGCGCGCGCCCTCGACGGTCTTCACGGACGCCGACGACCAGTGGGGCGACGGCACGACGGCGGACCGGGTCTCGGCGGCGGTGGACGCCCAGTACGGGACCGACACCACCTGGGACTACTTCCACGACGTCCACGGGCGCGAGGGCATCGCGGGCGACGGCAAGGGCTCGTTCAACCGTGTGCACTACGGCACCCGGTACAACAACGCGTTCTGGGACGACACCTGCTTCTGCATGACCTACGGCGACGGTGACGGCACGAACATGGGGCCGCTGGTCTCCCTCGACATCACCGGCCACGAGATGGCGCACGGCGTGACCTCCAAGACGGCGGCACTGACGTACTCGGGCGAGTCCGGCGGGCTGAACGAGGCCACCTCCGACGTCTTCGGCACGCTGGTGGAGTTCCACGCGGGCAACCCGTCCGACAAGGGCGATTGGCTGATCGGCGAGAAGATCGTGCGCGAGGGCTTCGGGCGGACGGCGCTGCGGTACATGGACCGCCCCTCGCGCGACGGCCTCTCGGCGGACTGCTGGACCGCCACCGCGGGCAGCCTCGACGTCCACTACTCGTCAGGGATCGGCAACCACTTCGCCTATCTGCTGGCGGAGGGCAGCGGAGCCAGGACGATCGGCGGCACCGCACACGACTCCCGCACCTGCGACGGCTCCACGGTCAAGGGCATCGGCCGGGCGAAGCTGGGCGCGATCTGGTACCGGGCGCTGACGGTGTACATGACCTCGTCGACGGACTACGCGGGGGCGCGGACGGCGACCCTGAAGGCGGCGGGGGATCTGTACGGGGCGGACGGCGCGGAGCACGCGGCCGTGAGGGCGGCATGGAGCGCGGTGGACGTGGGCTGAGCCGCGCTGCCGCGATGAGGCCGGCTGTCCCCGACGCGTCGTCGAGGCGGCCGGCCTCGCTGTTCCTCCCGCCGGGCGCGGTGCCCGAGGCCCTGAGGTCACGTTCCCCGCGGACGCGTCCGCGGGCCCGGTCACCCGTTCACACCTCCCGCTCGCGCCCTTCGGATTCTTTCCCCACCACCCTCACCAGAAGGCCGTGACCTGCTGAAACACAGGCCGACGCGGGGGCCGGAGGCGTCCGGGGGCACCCGTTCACCGTAAATCTGACGGCCTCTCAGGGAGCGAGCTCGTCGCCCTGCCCTTTACCTCGGGAGTGCAGGGGTGCGACCGACGGCGGCACAAGGGGGTGCCGCGGGACGTGGCCCGCCGGAGAGCCCGTGAGGAGCATCGATGCGACGCACCGCCCGTCTGCTGACCGGTACGGCACTCGCCGTCGCCACCACGGCGTTCATCGGCGCACCCGTGTACGGCGCGGACGGCGGACGCCTGGAGGTCTTCCCGTCCACCGCGGTGCCCGGCGGCGACGTCACCGTCAACACCGCGGCGTGCGGGCAGGACGGCACGGCGGAGGGCGACGCCAGCGCCGTCGGGGCCGGGCGCTTCACGCTCGCGCCCAGCACGCACGAGGGCGACGCGATCGGGCAGTTCCGGGTGCCGCCGAGCGCCCAGCCCGGGACGTACGAGATCGTCGCGAAGTGCCCCGGGGGCGGCCCCGAGGTCCGCGGCGACCTGGTGGTCGTCATGGAGTCGGCGCGGGGTTACGTGCACCCCAAGGGAATCGTGAAGACGGGGGTCGGCGGCGCTCTGGGCTCCGACCCCGTGCAGACCGCGGCCGGCGTGGCGGCTCTCGCCGTCGCCGGCGCGGGCGGTACCTGGCTCCTGCATCGCCGGGCGAGAGGCGACGGGATCTGACGGACACCCTCCGCTGTCCGTCCGCCGGTACCGCAAGTCCCCTCCCCCTCCGGGTCCGACGCCCCTCGCGGCCCGGAGGGGGAACGGGTGGAACAGTCGAGCTGGGAGGCCGGCATGCGCAGGTACGGCAACACCGGCGACGTCGCGATAGCCGGCGTCACCGTCCTCGCCCTGTGCGCCGGGGTGTGGCTGCTGACCGACGCGCGTGACGCGCCCCCGCCGCAGCCGTCGGCCGCCGAGGCGCGGGTCGGCCCGGCCCTGCTGCGCTCCGCGCCGGGGCTGCCGCCGTCCCCGCCGGACCGCATCCGCATCCCCGAGATCCGCGTGGACGCGCCCCTGATGGGCCTCGGCCTGACCCGCGCGGGCAGCCTCGACGTGCCGCCGGCCGCGCACAAGAACCTCGCCGGCTGGTACGAGGCCGGCACCACACCCGGAGAGACCGGCACCGCCATCGTCGCCGGGCACGTCGACAACACCGAGGGCCCCGCCGTCTTCTTCCGCCTCGGCGCCCTCAAGCGCGGCAGCGCCATCGAGGTGGACCGCCGGGACGGCAGCGTGGCCCGGTTCCAGGTGGACGCGATCGAGGTGTACGACGCCGAGGACTTCCCCGACGAGAAGGTCTACGGCGCGGCGGCCCGCCCCGAGCTGCGGGTCATCACCTGCGGCGGCGGCTACTCCCGCAGCACCGGCTACCAGGGCAACGTCGTGGTGTTCGCCCATCTCACGGGGAGCACATGACTCACCGCCGGGGTGATCGAACCGCTGGTCACCGAGAACGCGCCGGACAGAACGGCTAGAGGTTGTCCCGTAACCGGTGTGGCGGTTGGGCATGGGTGGGGTGATCGCAGCGGATGATCCGAAGTGGATCGAGCCGTTCTCCGGACTGACCTGGCTCGAAACGCCACCTGCCTCTGGGTTATTTACGCGTCGGAGTCGAGCTCAGCCAGGCACCGGATCTTCGGAGGCGGGCAGCGGCTCTGTGGTCTTCGGGGCCAGCGCGCGGATGGAGGGGGTGGCGACCATGGCGAGGGTGGAGAGGAGGATGAGCGCGGCGGCCGCGTAGAGGGTGGCGTGGAGGCCGAGAAGGAGTACGGCGGGTCCGGCGGCGAACTGCGCTAGCGGGAGCGCGAGGTAGGAACCGAGGTCGTCGTAGGCGTAGACGCGGGCCAGGCGGTCCTCGGGAATCTGTTCGTTGAGGGTCGAGTACCAGGCGACGCCGGCCTGCTCGACGCCCACGCCCGCGACGAAGTTGGCCACGACCAGCAACCAGGTGTACGGGGCGAGCGCGAGCAGCAGCGGGATAGTCGCCGTCAGACCCATCAGTGCGCAGCCGACCAGTATCGCGCGCCGGGGCCGCCAGCGCAGCGACAGCACGCCGCCGGCGACCGCGCCGAGCGAGCCCGCGGCAAGGGCCAGGCCCCAGCCGCTACGGCCGATCCCAGTGGTGTCGGCGACGGCCGGGCCCAGCACGGTGAACGAGGCGGTGAGACCGGCGTTGAGGAAGCAGAAGGCCACCACGATCACCCACACCCAGCTGCGCGAAGTGAACTCCCGCCAGCCGACGCGCAATTCATGCACCACACCGGGGCTGGGCGCGGGCGGTGCGACGGGAACGCGGACCAGCGCGAAGAACGCGGCGGCGAGCGCGAAGGTGAGCGCGTCGACGGCCAGGCCCCAGCCGGGGCCGACCGCGGCGACCAGTACCCCGCCCAGCGAGGCACCCACGATCGCCGCGCTGCTGCCCGCGATCCGGGAGAGCGCGAGCGCGGCGCGGCGGGACTCGGCCGGAACGGTCTGGGGCAGCAGGGCCTGGGCGGCGGGCTGGTAGCAGGAACCGGACGCGCCGTTGACCGCGGCGAGCACCATGAGCAGGGGGATGGCGGCGCTGTGGGTGAGGACCAGGGCGGCGATCACCGCCTGGCTCACGGCGCTCACCACGCTGCTGCCGACCAGCAGCGGACCGCGCGGCAGCCGGTCCGCCAGCACCCCGCCATACAGCAGAAAGAGGATGCCGGTGAGGGAGTGGGCGCCGACCACCAACCCGAGCGAGCCGACCGAGCCAGTGGCATCCAGCACGGCGAAGGCCAGGGCGATCGGCGCCACCCCGTTGCCGAGCAGATTGGCCGTCGTACCGATGAAGAGATGACGGAACGGGCGGTAGCGCACAGGCGCCAGGGCGGCAGACATGCGCCTGATCGTCGGGACTGGGCGGCGCCCCCGTCAACGGGTTATCGGCCTGACACGGTGCTCCCCATCGCGTGATCAGGTGGGGGTCCTCGTCTTCTTCGTCCAACTGTCGGCGCGGGGACCGGTGCGGGTCGGACGCCGGGTCATGAGAGTGATGAACGCCCGGTTCAGATGGGCCTCGGCGTGCTGGGGAAGCCGCTCGTAGTCCCTCACATCGTGGCGGGCATTCATGATCCAGCCGATCGACCGCTCGACTTTCCAACGGCGGGGCAGCACGACGAAGCCCCTGGTCCCCTTGGGACGCAGGGCGGGCCGCAGGGACAACCACAGGTGATCGGCACTCCAGCTAGGCCGACCACTGCTCATACGCCAGGTTCGCCACCAGCGCGAACACCACCGTCAGCAGCACGACCCGGACGAAGCCGCTGCCCTTCTTCAGCGCGGTGCGCGCGCCCAGGGTGCCGCCCGCGAGGTTGAACACGGCCATCACCGCCGCCAGCTGCCACAGCACGGTGCCCTGCCAGGCGAAGGTCGCCAGGGCGCCGGCGTTGGTGCAGCAGTTGACGATCTTGGCGGTGGCGGAGGCGGCGACGAGGTCGAGGTGGAGCACGGCGGTCAGGGCGAGGACCAGGAAGGTGCCGGTGCCGGGGCCGATCAGTCCGTCGTAGAACCCGATGCCCAGGCCCGCGAGACCGATCGCGGCGAGGACGCGGCGCCGGGTGACCGGGCCCGGCGCCGGGGCCGTGCCGAAGGCGGGCTTCAGGATCACGAAGGCCGCGACTGCGAGCAGCACCACCATGATCAGCGGCTTGAGCACCTCCGTGCTCATGCCGGCCGCGAAGAAGGCGCCGCCGGAGGAGCCCGCGAGGGCGGCGAGGCCGATACGGACCGCGGTACGGACGTCGACGGGGGTCTTGCGGGCGTACGTCACGGCGGCGCCGCTCGTGCCGACGATGGCGACGGCCTTGTTGGTGCCGAGCGCGTACGCGGCCGGGGTGCCGGCGGGCAGCCCCAGCAGCAGGGCGGGCAGGAGCAGCAGGCCACCCCCGCCGACCACGGCGTCGATCCAGCCGGCCGCGAGGGCGGCGAGGCAGAGGACGGCGACCATGGTGAGGGGTATGTCGGGCATGATCGCGACCCTATCCCGGGGCTCCCGCGCCGTCGGCGGAGCCCTCACAGCCGGCCCCCGCCCCCGCTGAGGGCAGCGTTCCCCCTGGGAAACAGAGGTGATGCCGCCGGGTAACACCCGCCCCGCACGCTGCGATGTATGACCCCGACAACGCGTGTGGTGGTGATCGGCTCCGGCCTCGCGGGCGTACGGCTCGCCCGGCGGCTCGGTGAGCTCGGCACGCCCGCGCTGCTCGTCGGCGAGGAGGAGCACCGCCCGTACAACCGGGTGCTGCTCGCCGAGGTGCTGGCCGGCCGGTACGAGCCGGACGTGATCGCGCTGCCGGGCCTCACCGGCCCGGCGGAGTCGCTGCGCGCCCGGGTGACCGGGATCGACCGCGAGGCGCGGACCGTGCGCTGCGCGGACGGCTCGGTGATCCCCTACGGCACGCTGGTCCTGGCCACCGGCTCCAACCCGGTGCTGCCGCCCCTGCGCGGCCTGTTCACCCCCGGTGACCGCGCGCTGCCGGAGGGCGTGCACGCGTTCCGCACCATGGACGACTGCCTGGCGCTGTCCAAGGCGGTCCGCCCCTCCTCGCGGGCCGTCGTCGTCGGCGGCGGGCTCCTCGGGGTCTCCGCCGCTCGCGCGCTCGCCGTGCGCGGGGCGCAGGTCGTGCTGGCCCAGCAGTCCGAGCGGCTGATGGAGCGCCAGCTCGACCCGGCCGCCTCCCGGCTGGTCGGGCGCCATCTGCACGACCTCGGCGTCGAGGTGCACACCGAGTGCCGGGTGCGGGACGTCCGGGTCGCCTCCGGAACGGTCCGCTCGGTCGAGCTGTCCGACGGCTACGCCCTCGACACCGACCTCGTGGTCCTGGCCTGCGGTGTCCGCCCGCGCGTCGGGCTCGCGCGGGCGGCCGGCCTCGCGGTCGGCGAGGGCGTCCTCATCGACGACGCACTGCGCACCGGCGACCCGCACATCCACGCGATCGGCGACTGCGCCCAGCACGACGGCACCCTGTACGGCCTCGCGACCCCCGCGCTCGACCAGGCCGACACCCTCGCCGCGCTGCTGACCGGCAACACCACCGCCCGCTACACCGGCACCCGTGCCCTCACCCGCCTCACCCTCGCCGGCCGGGCACCCTCCGGGCTCGCCCCCTTCGACCTCGCCGCGTTCGGGGAGACACAGCCCCTCCCGGGGGACGACGTCGTGCAGCTCGCCGACGCCACCCGGGGCACCTACCGCAAGGTCGTCGTCCGCGAGGACCGGCTGGTCGGCGGGGTCCTCGTCGGCGAACTCGGCACCGTCGGCACCCTCGCCCGCGCCTGGGAGGGGGCGGAGCCGCTCCCCGGCGACGGCCCCCTGCTCCATCTGCTCACCCACGACGGAGGCTCCTGAATGTCCGCCACCCCGGGGCCCACCCCCACGATCGTGCTCGTCGGCCATGGCATGGTCGGCCAGCGCTTCCTCGAAGCGCTCGCCGAGCGCGGCCTGACCCGCACGCACCGCGTGGTCGTGCTCTGCGAGGAGCCGCGTCCCGCGTACGACCGCGTCCAGCTCACCTCGTACTTCTCGGGCCGCAGCCCCGAGGACCTGTCCCTGACCGACGGGGAGTTCCTCGCCGAGCACGGCATCGACCTGCGCCTCGGCGACCCGGCCGAGACGATCGACCGCGCGGCCCGCACGGTCACCGCCCGCTCGGGAGAGGTCTTCGCCTACGACGTCCTGGTCCTCGCCACCGGCTCCTACCCCTTCGTCCCGCCGGTCCCCGGCAAGGACGCGACCGGCTGCTTCGTGTACCGCACGATCGAGGACCTGCTCGCCATCGAGGCGTACGCGGGGAGCGGGGCGCGGGTCGGCGCGGTGGTCGGCGGCGGGCTGCTCGGCCTGGAGGCCGCGGGCGCCCTGAAGGGCCTCGGACTGTCCACCCACATCGTGGAGTTCGCGCCGCGCCTGATGCCGGTGCAGGTCGACGACGGCGGCGGAGCGGCCCTGCTGCGCACGATCGAGGGCATGGGCCTGAGCGTCCACACGGGCACGGGCACACAGGAGATCGTCACGGACGCCGACGGCTCCGTCACCGGCATGCGGCTCTCCGACGGCGGCGAACTCGCCGTCGACATGGTGGTGTTCAGCGCCGGCGTCCGCCCCCGCGACGAACTGGCCCGCGCGTGCGGGCTCGCGGTCGGCGAGCGCGGCGGCGTCAGCGTCGACGAGCGGTGCCGCACGGTCGCCGACCCGCGGGTGTTCGCGATCGGCGAGTGCGCCCAGGCCGTGGACGGCCGGGTGTACGGCCTGGTCGCGCCCGGCTACGAGCAGGCCGTGACGGCGGCGGCGACGATCGCGGCCGCCGAGGAGGACGCCTCCTTCGTCGGCGCCGACCTCTCCACCAAGCTCAAGCTGCTCGGCGTGGACGTGGCCTCCTTCGGCGACCCGCACGGCACGGTCGGCGACTGCCTCGACGTCGTCTACTCCGACTCCCGCAGCGGCCTGTACAAGAAGCTCGTCATCGGCCGCGACGGCACGCTGCTCGGCGGCGTCCTGGTGGGGGACGCGGAGGCGTACGGCACGCTGCGCGCCCTCACCGGCTCCGTCCCGCCTGTCGCCCCCGAGTCGCTGGTGCTGCCGGCCGGTTCCGGCGGCGGCGCCCCGCTCGGCCCGTCCGCGCTGCCCGACGAGGCGGTGATCTGCTCCTGCCACAACGTCACCAAGGGCACCGTCCGGGGCGCGGTGACGGACCACCGGTGCGTGACGGTCCCCGAGGTGAAGAAGTGCACCAAGGCCGGGACAGGTTGCGGCAGTTGCGTCAAGGTGCTCGGGCAGCTGGTCACCGCGGAGCTGGAGGCGGGCGGCGTCGAGGTCGACAAGGGCCTGTGCGGCTGCTTCGGTCAGACCCGCGAGGAGCTGTACGAGATCGTGCTGGCGCTGCGCGTCACGTCGTACCGGGACCTCCTGGACCGCTACGGACGAAAGGACGCCCGGGGCGGTGACGGCTGCGAGGTCTGCAAGCCGGCGGTCGGCTCGGTCATCGCCTCGCTCGCCCCGGCGATCGGCGCGGACGGCCATGTCCTGGAAGGCGAGCAGGCGGCCCTCCAGGACACCAACGACCACTTCCTGGCCAACCTCCAGAGGAACGGCTCCTACTCGGTCGTCCCCCGCATCCCCGGCGGTGAGATCACCCCGGAGAAGCTGATCGTCATCGGCGAGATCGCCCGCGACTTCGGCCTCTACACGAAGATCACCGGCGGTCAGCGCATCGACATGTTCGGCGCGCGCGTCGAGCAGCTGCCGCTGATCTGGACCCGGCTGGTGGACGCGGGCTTCGAGTCGGGCCACGCCTACGGCAAGTCGCTGCGCACGGTGAAGTCCTGCGTGGGACAGACCTGGTGCCGGTACGGCGTGCAGGACTCGGTCAGGATGGCGATCGACCTGGAGCTGCGCTACCGGGGCCTGCGCTCCCCGCACAAGCTGAAGTCGGCGGTCTCCGGCTGCGCCCGGGAGTGCGCGGAGGCCCGGTCGAAGGACTTCGGCGTGATCGCCACGTCGAACGGCTGGAACCTCTACGTCGGCGGCAACGGAGGGGCGACCCCCCGCCACGCGGACCTGCTCGCGCAGGACCTGTCGGACGCCGGACTGATCCGCCTGATCGACCGCTTCCTGATGTTCTACATCCGCACCGCTGACCGCCTGGAGCGCACGTCGACGTGGCTGGAGCGCCTCCCCGGCGGCCTGGACCATGTGCGGGAGGTCGTGGTCGAGGACTCCCTCGGCATCTGCGAGGAACTGGAGCGACTGATGGCGGCGCACGTCGCGCACTACCGCGACGAGTGGGCGCAGACCATCGAGGACCCCGAGAAGCTGGCCCGTTTCGTCTCCTTCGTGAACGCGCCCGACACCCCCGACCCGGTCGTCGCCTTCGTCCCCGAACGCGATCAGATCAAGCCCGACCTGCCGCTGCTGTCGATCGGCCTGCCCCGCGCGGCAGACGTCCTGGAAGGAACCGCCCAGCGATGACCCTGGCACCCGAGACGACCGACCTGCTGGTCCAGCTCCAGCTGGCCGACGACTGGTTCACGGTCTGCGACCTGCGCCGGCTCCTCCCCGGCCGGGGCGTGGCGGCACTGCTGCCGGACGGCGACCAGGCCGCCGTCTTCCGCGACCGCGCGGGCGGTCTGTACGCCATCGGCAACCGCGACCCGTTCACCGGCGCGGCGGTCCTCTCCCGGGGCCTGACCGGCACCCACCGGGGCCGCCCGTTCGTCGCCTCCCCGCTGCTCAAGCAGCGTTTCGACCTGCGGTCCGGGCAGTGCCTGGACGACGAGACGGTGCGGGTGCGGACGTACGAGGTACGGGCGGCCTGAACGGGAGGGGCGGGTCTTCTCGCGAACCCGCCTCACCGCTCCAGGTGCGCCTGAGTGACCGCCAGTGCCGCGGCCATGATGCTCAGCTGCGGGTTCACCTCGGGGCAGCTCGGCAGCACGGACGCGTCGGCGATCAGCACACCCGACACCCCGCGGAGCCGTCCGACCTCGTCGGCCGGGGCGCGCTCCGCGTCGGCGCCCGCCGCCACCGTGCCGGTCGGGTGGTAGGCCGACAGGTGCAGGCTGCGCGCGCTCAGCCCGTCCAGGACGGCGTCCAGTTCTGCGAGGGTGGCGGCGCGGGGAGCGGCCGGGATGCCGGTGAGGACCTCCCGCGCGCCCGCGGCGAACAGCAGCTCGCCCATGGCGCGCACGGCCCGCGTCAGCCGGCCCGCGTCACGGGGGTCCAGGTCGTAGCGGAGCAGGGTGCGCTCGCGGCCCAGGACCCGGCCGGAGGGGCGGTCGGCGATCAACGCACCGAGCGTGGCGAGATGTCCCGCGTCGGCCAGCTCGCGCCGCAACCGCCTGCCCAGGCCCGGCAGGACGAAGGACCCCATGCCCGGCGGTGTGGCCGTGGCCTCGATCAGGACGCCCTGGTCGTGGTGCTCCTCGACGCCGACGCTCTGCAGTACGCCTTCCCAGGCGACGACCGGTTCGGCGAACCGCCCGGCGACGCTGGTGGCCGGATGGACGCTGAGGTTGCGGCCGAGCCGCGGATGGCCGCCGAGGCCGGAGCGCCGCAGCAGCGGGGGCGACTGGAGGGCGCCCGCGGCCACGACCACGAGCGGCGCCAGGATCTCGAACTCCCCGCCGTCGTCCCGTCGCACGCGCACGCCCGCCGCCCGCGGCCCGCCGGGCCGGTCGCCGTCCACGAGGAGGCGGCGTACCCGCGCGCCGGTCACGATGCGTGCCCCGGCGGCACAGGCGTCCGGCAGCACGGAGAGCTGGACGCTCTGCTTGGCGCCGGTCGGGCAGCCCACCACGCACTGGCAGGACCCCTTGCAGCCGGGCGCGTTGCGCCGCAGCGGCGCGGCCCGCCAGCCGAGCTTCTCCGCGCCGGCCAGCGCGAGCCGCCCGTTGGCACCGAGCACGTCGAGGGGCTGACGGGCGACCCGCAGGGTGCGCTCGGCCTCGTCGAGGCAGGGCCCGAGGCGGTCGGCGAGCCCGAAGCCGAAGTCGCCGCTCCAGCGGGCCAGTACGTGGGCGGGGGTGCGGTAGCAGGTGCCGGAGTTGACCACGGTGGTCCCGCCGACCGCCCGGCCGACGGGCAGCAGCAGCGGCGGGTCGCCGAGGGCGACGGTGGCGCCGCCGTCGCGGTACAGCTCGGCGAACCGGTCCAGCGGGGCCCGCCCGCCGAACGACGCGGTGGAGTGGTGGTGGCCCTCCTCCAGTACGACGACGTCGAGTCCGGCGCGGGCCAGGGTACGGGCCGCGACGGCACCGCCCGCGCCGGAGCCGACGACGACGGCGTCGGCGGTGGAGCGGGCGGGCCAGGCACCGGCGGGCGTGCAGTCGAGCGGCGGATCGGCCGGGGCGGGCGCGGTGGGCCTCGCCCCGTCCTGGAGGAGGCGCTCGGTACCGGCCGCCAGCAGGACGGGCACCTTGAGCACGTCGAGGAGCGGGACCAGCGCGCGGTGGCCGCCCAGACCGGCGAGGACCGACTCGCGCTCGACGGGGGTGAGACGGGCCAGCCCGCGTCCCGTGCGGGCCAGGGCGTAGGCGTCGACGGCGAGGGCGGCGGCCCGTACGCCGGAGCGCGCGGGCAGCGGCATCGAGTCGAGGACGCGGTCGAGACGGGCGGGCACCCGGGCGGGCCAGGGCTCGGTGCCGTCGTCGGCGAGCAGCGCGGCGACGAATCCGGTGAGGCTCATCGGGTGCCCACCTCCGCGTGCGCGGTGCCGTCCAGATGCCACTCGGCCTCGGTGCGCCAGCCGCCCGGCCACCACCGCTCCAGCAGGACGTGGGCGTCGGCGCGTTCGCTGTTGCGGCAGACGGCGGGGGCGCCGTCCGGGTCGGTGTAGTCGAGCGCGAGGGTACGGTCCGCGGGCTGGGTGACCTCGACACGGATGCGGCGCAGTCCCGCGCGGCCGGTCACGGTCCACGTGGGCAGGCCGACGTCGGCGCGGAACCGGCAAAGGCCCGCCCAGCCGATCGCGCCGCGCTCCACGCGCCGCGGCCAGGTCCCGCCGCCGCGCCGCAGCCGCAGGAACACCAGCGGAGGCAGCCGGCGCAGCACGGGCCGCATGGACACCGCGGCGACGACCTCCAGGACGTCGCCCTCGCCGAGGTCGGCGTGCAGCCAGGCCCAGCGGCGGGCGTTGCCGTGGCCGTAGATGCGGGCCGAGCCGCCGGGGGCGCCGTCGAGGGTCAGGGTGGTGCCGTCGTAGGTGAAGGTCCCGTCGTAGACGGCGCGCGCGGCGGGCAGGATCTGGGCGGCGGGCAGCAGGGGCCGGCGCCAGGACCAGCGGGGGAAGGTGAACAGCGGCTCGCCCGCGGCCCGTTCGGCGAGGTCCCAGCGGAAGGTGTCCGCCGATCCGGTCAGCCGTCCGGGAGTGGCCGACGCGCCCGCCGCCGTGAAGCCCTCGCCGGGCCGGTCCCACGGGGCCGGGCCGAAGCGGGCGTGGCGCACGGGTCCCCGCGCGGGGAAGGCGGCGGCCCAGCCGTGCGCGTACGGCGGGGAGCCGTCGGCGGGCGCGGTGAGTTCGTGGTGCAGCCACAGTCCGGTGCCGGTGGCCGGGTCCGTGAGGGTGGTGTACCAGACCTCGGTGCGCCCCGGCTCCCCGTTCCAGCGGGGCGAGACGAGCGCGTCCGCGTTCTCGCGGCGAGGAAAGCGGAAGCTCGCGAGGAACGGCGCCAGGCCGGTGGTGAGGGGGAAGCGCAGGGTGCCGGTGCCCGCGCGCTTCCCGTCCTCGTACAGGGTGAAGGGCAGCACGGTCATCGAGGTGAGCGGGCGGCGCGGGGTCACCGACTTCCAGCCGTCGAGGGTGAGGCGGCGGCCGTCGGCGGTGAAGTCCAGGCGGTAGCGGATCCGGCGCCTGGCGAGGGGCGAGATCTCCAACTCGCCCCGGGTGTCCGGGGCGTCGGCCAGGCCCGCGATCCGCAGACGTCCGGTCGCCCGTGCCGGGGTCGTGGCGAACGGGCGCAGCACCCGGTCCGCCGCCACGCGCAGGTCGAGGCGGACACGGCGGGCGCGGTCCTCGCCGTCGAGCCGGACCGTGCCGAGCATCGTCTCGCGGAACGTCGTGCCGCGCGTCCCCGGTGTCCGGTGCGCGGCGGTGCCGGTCTCGGCGGGGGTGTCCGGGCCGGCCGTCATGCGAGTCCCTCCAGCATGATCCGCTCGGTCGCGGTCAGATACGCCTCGGCCGCCCGACGTGCGCCGTCCTCGTCACCGGCCGCGACGGCGTCCACCACCGGGGCGAGCCGCGCGTGGGCGGCCTCCGCGTCGGTGAACGGCCCGACCAGGGCGGCCCGCACCGGCAGGTAGGCGTTGAAGAGCGTGTTGGTCAGCAGGACGTAGACGCGGTTGCCGGTCGCGCGGGCCAGAGCCCGGTGCACCTCGATGTCGGCGAGCTGGACCGCCGCGCCGCCCTCGGCCTCGCGAACGGCGTCGAGCAGGGTGCGCAGTTCGGCGCGGTCCCCGGCGGTGGCCCTGGCGGCGGCCTGCCCGGCGATCGACTGGCCGACGGAACGCCGTACTTCGAAGATCTCACCGACCCAGTCCGGGCTGTGCCGCACCAGCATGGGCAGCAGATCGGCGCCGCCGAGGCGTGCGAAGTCCCGTACCCGGGTGCCCACTCCGTGCTTGGTCTCCAGCAGGCCCGCCTGGACGAGGCGGCCGAAGGCGTGCTTGAGGGTGGTGCGGTTGACGCCGTAGCCGTCGGCGAGCCGGCGCTCCGGCGGCAGATAGCTGCCGACGGGGTGGCGCCCGGCGAGGATGTCCTCGCGCAACCGCCCTTCCAGGACGTCGACGACGGTGTCGCGGGGCAGTGCCTCCATGCGTTCCTCCGTGGTGCGCCTCAGGACCCGGTGACCCGGTGACTCAGTGGATGAGCCACCCAACCAACGTGACGACGGGAAGTCAATGGGGCTTCCGCACACGGCACTTGAGGAAGACCACCCGGTGCGGCGCCCCCTCCGCGTACGCGCCGCCGACGCGTCACGGCCCGTCCACGGCGCGTCCACCCCGCTCGCCTAGGGTCCCTGACCGCACGACCTCGCCGCCGACCGGTGGCGGGGCCGGTCACGGCACCTCTTGGAGTGAGAGTGGAACGTCGCAACCTCCTGCGTGCGGCCGTCCTCGGCGGCTCGACGGCAGCGCTCGGCGGCAGCCTGTGGCGCGGCGCCGCGTTCGCGGCCCCCGCCCAGCCGGGCACGGGCCCCTACGGTGCGCTCGGTTCCCCCGACGCCAACGGCATCAGGCTCCCCAGCGGCTTCACCAGCCGGGTGATCGCCCGTTCCGGGCAGCGCGTCACCGGCACGTCGTACACCTGGCACAACGCCCCTGACGGCGGCGCCTGTTACACCGATGGCACGGGCTGGATCTATGTGTCCAACTCGGAGATCAACCCCTCCGGCGGCGCGAGCGCGGTGAAGTTCTCCTCGACGGGCACGGTCACGTCGGCGTACCGCATCCTCTCCGGCACCCGCACCAACTGCGCGGGCGGAAAGACCCCGTGGAACACCTGGCTGTCCTGCGAGGAGGTGTCCCTCGGCTACGTCTTCGAGACCGACCCGTGGGGCGTGCAGGCGGCGGTGCGCCGTGACGCCATGGGCCGCTTCAAGCACGAGGCCGCGGCGGCCGACCCCGTCCGCAGGGTCGTCTACCTGACCGAGGACGAGACGAACGGCCGCTTCTACCGGTTCGTGCCGGCGACCTGGGGCGATCTGTCCTCCGGCACGCTCCAGGTGATGGTCGCGGGGTCCGCCACCTCGGGCTCCTTCACCTGGGCGAACGTGCCCGACCCGGACGGCTCCCCGACCGCCACCCGCTCCCAGGTGTCCGGCTCGAAGTCCTTCAACGGCGGCGAGGGCTGCCACTACGCCGACGACACGGTCTGGTTCACCACCAAGGGCGACAACCGCGTCTGGCAGGTCAACCTGACGAACAACACCTACGAACTGGCCTACGACGACTCCCTCGTCAGCTCCGGCACGGCCCCGCTCACCGGCGTCGACAACATCACCGGCAGCTCCTCCGGCGACCTGTTCGTCGCGGAGGACGGCGGCAGCATGGAGATCTGCGTGATCACCCCGAACGACGTGATCGCCCCCTTCCTCCGCATCGACGGCCAGTCCGGCTCGGAGATCACGGGACCGGCGTTCTCCCCCGACGGCCGGCGCCTGTACTTCTCCAGCCAGCGCGGCACGAGCGGCAGCTCGTCCGGCGGCATCACGTACGAGGTGACGGGCCCCTTCCGCACCTGAGTCCGGTCGCGGCCGCGTCCCCGTCGAGTTCGCCGAACCGGTCGAGCCCGCCGGGAGCGCGGCCCCTCGACGCCGGGACGGCCGGCCCACGAGGTGGCACGGTGGACGCATGAGACTCTCGCCCGCCGAGGCTCGGCGGCGTTTCGTCACCGCGTCGGTCGCGCGGCTGGCGACGGCCGGCGCCGACGGGACGCCGCACCTCGTGCCGGTGACGTTCGCCGTCGTCGACGAGGTCCTGTATTTCGCCGTGGACGACAAACCCAAGAGCACCCGGGACCTGCGCCGGTTGCGCGACATCCGGGAGAACCCCTCGGTGGCGGTGCTGGCCGACCACTACGACGAGGACTGGTCGGCACTGTGGTGGGCCCGCGCCGACGGCCGGGGGGAGATCCTGGAGGACGGGCCGGAAAGCCGTCGCGCCGTCGAGTCGCTGCGCGGCAAGTACACCCGCCACGACCAGTACGGGAACTCCCCTCCCCCGGGCCCCGTGGTCGCCGTCCGCGTCACGCGCTGGAGCGGCTGGACCTCCACCTGAGGCGCACAACAATCACAAAATGGCCACATCTCCCCCGCGTCACGCGACCCGGCAATACGTTCATCCCCTCACGTGACACGCCTGGGGGGACGACATGACCAACCCGTACATCGCACCGCAGCCGCCCGCCGTTCGTCCGGCCCCCGGGTGGGCCCGCAAACGGTACGTACTGCCCGCCCTGGCCCTGGTCCTCTTCCTCGGCGTCGGGATCGGCGCGGGCGGCGGTGAGAAGACGACCGACGCGAAGCCGGTGTCCGCCTCACCCGCGCCGACCATGACCGTGACGGCGACCGCGACCGCGACGCAAACCCCGGAAGCCGAGCCGGCGCCCGCGGTGACCGTCACGAAGACGGTCACCGCGACCAGGACGGTCACCGCCGAACCCGCGGCCGACGGCGGCTCGGACGACTCGTCCGGCTCGGACGCCGTGTACTACGGCAACTGCAGCGAGGCACGGGCGGCCGGCGCCGCCCCGATCCATCGCGGTGAACCCGGCTACGCCTCGCACCTGGACCGGGACGACGACGGCGTGGCCTGCGACGCGTGAGTCAGCGGCCGAGGAGGCCGCTGGGCAGGATCGCGTTGAGCGGGGTGACCGGGTGCCCCACCTCCAGCGACCCGAGCAGGCCGCCGAGCAGGGCGCTTCCGGGCACCTCCTTGGCCGTGTCGGGGGCCGGGGCGGCCTGGGCGGTGGGGGCGGCGGCCACAAGGGCGGCGGCCATGACGGAGACGCACACGAGCTTCTTGATCATGTGCGGCCTAACGACGCACGCCGGCCCCGGGCAACACCCGTCACCCGGTTGCCTCTCCGCCGGCCGTGATCCACCTGCGGCACTCCTCCACGCCACGGGCATGCGCCGTCCGTCGGCGGTCCACGTCCGGGTGGAAGACTCACCGCCACCACGTCCCGTCCACGACACCCACTCCGCCACTGGGGGCTCCATCCATGGCCACGACCATCCGCAGGGCAGTCATCCCCGCCGCCGGCCTCGGTTCCAGACTTCTTCCGCTGACCAAGGCCACGCCCAAGGAGATGCTGCCCGTCGGTGACAAACCCGTCATCGAGCACACCGTCCGGGAGCTCGTGGCGTCCGGCATCACCGACATCACCATCGTCGTCTCGGGCGGCAAGGGGCTCATCCAGGACCACTTCCGGCCCAACCCCGCGCTCGTCGCGCAACTGCGCGCCGACGGCAAGGCGGCGTACGCGGACGCCGTGGAGGAGGTCGGCGAGCTGTCCCGGCTCGGCCACATCACCTACCTCGACCAGCACGGCCCGTACGGCAACGGCACGCCCGTCCTCAACGCCGCCCGCAACTTCGGCGACGAGCCGATGCTCGTGCTCTGGCCGGACGACGTGTTCGTCGCCGAGGTGCCGCGCGCCCAGCAGCTGATCCGCGCCTACGAGGCGACCAGCTGCCCGGTCCTCGCGCTGATGCCGATGGACCCGGCCGACTCCCAGCGGTACGGCGTCCCCGTGGTCAGGGAGGACCTGGACGAGGGGCTGCTGCGCATCACCGGCCTGGTGGAGAAGCCCAAGCCGCAGGACGCGCCCTCGGCGTACGCGGCCATCGGCGGGTACGTCGTCACCCCGGGCATCGTGGACGAGCTGCGGGAGCAGACCGAGCGCTGGTACGAGCACCGGACCGGCGAGATCTACCTGACCGACGCGATCAACGCCTACGCCGGCAGCCGCGCCGTGTACGGGCAGGTCATCCAGGGGCGCTGGTACGACACCGGCAACCCGCTCGCCTACCTCACCGCCCAGTTCGCCGCCGCCCTGGCCGACCCCGAGTACGGCCCGCCGCTGCGCCGGCTCGCCGCGGAGCTCGACGGGCCCGCCGAGGGGCGGTAGGGCGGCGCCCGGCCCCGGCACGCCGAAGAGGGCGGCACCCCCGCACAAGGGTGCCGCCCTCTCCTCGTACTCCGGAACCGCCGCCGGATCGTGAGGGTCGGGATCAACGGCGGTTTCGGGGCCCTGGGTCAGCGGTGGTCGCTGCCCGTCGACTGCGACGCCGCGCGGCCCGCCTCCAGACGCGCCACCGGAATCCGGAACGGCGAGCAGGAGACGTAGTCCAGTCCGACCTCGTGGAAGAAGTGGACGGACTCCGGGTCACCGCCGTGCTCGCCGCAGACGCCGAGCTTGAGGTCGGGACGGGTCTCGCGGCCGGCCTTCACGGCGGCGGCGACCAGCGAGCCCACGCCGTCCCTGTCGATCGTCTCGAACGGGGAGACGCCGAAGATGCCCTTCTCCAGGTAGGCCGTGAAGAACGAGGCCTCCACGTCGTCCCGGCTGAAGCCCCACACCGTCTGCGTCAGGTCGTTGGTGCCGAAGGAGAAGAACTCGGCGGCCTCGGCGATCTGGGCGGCGGTCAGCGCGGCGCGCGGCAGCTCGATCATGGTGCCGATCGCCAGCTTCAGCTCCGTGCCGCTCGCGGCCTCGACCTCCGCGATGACCTTGTCGGCCTCGTCGCGGACGATCTCCAGCTCCTGGACGGTGCCGACGAGCGGGATCATGACCTCGGCGCGCGGGTCGCCCTTCGCGGCCCGGCGCGCGGCCGCGGCCTCGGCGATCGCGCGGACCTGCATCGTGAACAGTCCGGGGATGACCAGGCCGAGGCGGACGCCGCGCAGGCCCAGCATCGGGTTCTGCTCGTGCAGCCGGTGCACGGCCTGGAGCAGGCGGAGTTCGTTCTCGTGCGGCTCCTGACGGGACTCCGCGAGGGCCACCCGGACCGACAGCTCGGTGATGTCGGGGAGGAACTCGTGCAGCGGCGGGTCGAGCAGCCGGATGGTGACGGGCAGGCCGTCCATCGCCTCGAAAAGCTCCACGAAGTCCTTCTTCTGGAGCGGCAGCAGCTCCTTCAGCGACTCCTCGCGCTCGGCCTGCGTGTCCGCCAGGATCAGCCGCTCGACCAGTTCGCGGCGGTCGCCGAGGAACATGTGCTCGGTGCGGCACAGGCCGATGCCCTGTGCGCCGAAGCGGCGTGCGCGCAGCGCGTCCTCGGCGTTGTCGGCGTTGGCGCGCACCCGCAGCCGGCGCTTGCGGTCCGCGAACGCCATGATCCGGTGGACCGCCTCGACGAGCTCGTCGGCGTCGTCGGCGCCCGCGTGCATCCGGCCCTCGAAGTACTCGACGACCGGGGACGGCACCACCGGCACCTCGCCGAGGTAGACCTTGCCCGAGGAGCCGTCGATGGAGATGAGGTCGCCCTCCTCCACGACATGGCCGCCGGGCACCGTCATCCGGCGGCGCTTGGTGTCGACCTCCAGCTCCTCCGCGCCGCAGACACAGGTCTTGCCCATGCCGCGGGCGACGACGGCCGCGTGGGAGGTCTTGCCGCCGCGCGAGGTAAGGATGCCCTCGGCCGCGATCATGCCGTCCAGGTCGTCGGGGTTGGTCTCGCGGCGGATCAGGATGACCTTCTCGCCGGAACGGGACCACTTCACGGCGGTGTACGAGTCGAAGACCGCCTTGCCGACCGCCGCGCCGGGCGAGGCCGCGATGCCCCGGCCGACCTGCTCGACCTTGGCGCTGTCGTCGAAGCGGGGGAACATCAGCTGGGCGAGCTGGGCGCCGTTGACCCGCTGGAGGGCCTCGGCCTCGTCGATCAGGCCCTGGTCGACCAGCTGGGTCGCGATCCGGAAGGCGGCACCGGCGGTGCGCTTGCCGACGCGGGTCTGGAGCATCCACAGCTGACCGCGCTCGATCGTGAACTCGATGTCGCACAGGTCCTTGTAGTGGTTCTCCAGCGTCTCCATGATCTGCATCAGCTGGTCGTACGACTTCTTGTCGATCCGCTCCAGCTCCGCGAGCGGGACGGTGTTGCGGATGCCCGCCACCACGTCCTCGCCCTGGGCGTTCTGGAGGTAGTCGCCGTAGACGCCCTGGTGGCCGGAGGCGGGGTCGCGGGTGAAGGCGACGCCGGTGCCGGAGTCGGGGCCGAGGTTGCCGAAGACCATCGAGCAGACGTTGACCGCGGTGCCGAGGTCGTGCGGGATGCGCTCCTGGCGGCGGTAGAGCTTGGCCCGGTCGGTGTTCCAGGAGTCGAAGACCGCGTGGATGGCGAGGTCCATCTGCTCGCGCGGGTCCTGCGGGAAGTCCCGGCCCGCCTCCTTCTTGACGATCTTCTTGAAGGAGGTGACGAGCTTCTTGAGGTCGGCGGCCTCCAGCTCGGTGTCGACGGTGACCTTCTTGGCCTCCTTGGCCTTCTCCAGCGCCTCCTCGAAGAGTTCGCCGTCGATGCCGAGGACGGTCTTGCCGAACATCTGGATGAGGCGGCGGTAGGAGTCCCAGGCGAAGCGGTCGTCGCCGGCCTGCTTGGCCAGGCCCTGGACGGACTTGTCGGACAGACCGATGTTGAGGACCGTGTCCATCATGCCGGGCATGGAGAACTTGGCGCCCGAGCGGACCGACACGAGGAGGGGGCTGTCGGCCTGGCCGAGCTTCTTGCCCATCGTCCGCTCCAGCACGTCGAGGTGCGCACTCACCTCGTCACGCAGTGCCGCGGGCTCCTCGCCACTGTCGAGGTAGACCTTGCAGGCCTCGGTGGTGATGGTGAAGCCCGGAGGGACGGGAAGGCCCAGGTTGGTCATCTCGGCGAGGTTGGCGCCTTTGCCGCCGAGGAGGTCCTTGAGGTCCTTGTTGCCCTCGGTGAAGTCGTAAACGAACTTCACGGCCTCAACGCCGGTGCCGGATTCGGCTACCTGGGGATCTTTGTTTTCCGACACGGTCTCGACTCCTCGAGGACGCGGTGGCTGCCCTGACGGCGAGGAACATACCCAGATCGAAGGCGCCTGGGTACGTCTACTTGTGCGTCATGTGCCTGTAACCAGTCATCCGCCACCGGATCGAAAGTCAAGGCTTGGTATGGGGTGACGCAGTCATGTTTTCACTTCTTGAACGCGGTGTCACCCGAAGACCGGGCTTCGTGCTCATCTGAGCGGCCTACGCCGCGTCTGATTTCGATCGATGAACGATCAAGGGGTGGCACTGAGTGCCAGCCTTTGGAGAAGTGCAGTCGCCCATGATCCGCTCATCTGAGCGCAGCCCTTATCAGAGGTGGCGAGAATCACGCTGCCACAGGCGACGGGATTTCACCATGCGGACGTGGTCGAGAGACGGAAACGTGCTCGTCACACGCCCAGTGCCCGCAGTCGCTCCTCGACCCGGTCCGGCGCGTAGAGGTGCTCCACGACCAGCGCGGCCGCCCCGACCAGCCCGGCCCGCTCCCCGAGCCGTGAGGTCACGATGTCCAGCCGGGCCGTGGAGCGCGGCAGCGCCCGTTCGTACAGCAGCTCCCGTACGCCGGTCAGGAAGGGTGTTCCGGCCAGATCCCCGGCCACCATCAGCACCCCCGGGTTCAGCAGCGTCACGACGGTCGCCAGCACCTCCCCGACCCGGCGCCCGGCCGCCCTCGCCTGTCCCACCGCCTCCGGATGCCCGGCCGCCAGCAGCCTGCGCACATCCGAACCGGACGCCGCCGGCAGACCCGACTCCGCCAGCCGCCGCGCCACCGCGCCGCCGCTCGCGACGGCGGCCAGACAGCCGTAGGAGCCGCACCGGCACAGCGTGTCGGCGCCCTCCGGCACCCGGATGTGCCCGATGTCCCCGGCGCCGCCGTCCACGCCCCGGTAGACCGAGCCGTCGACGACGACGCCCGCGCCGATTCCGGTGGAGACCTTCACGAGGACGAACGCCGAGCAGTCGGGGTGACCGGTGCGCTGTTCGCCGTAGGCCATCAGGTTCGCGTCGTTGTCGACCAGGACCGGGACGGGTCCGGCGCCCGTGTGCTCGGTGAACGCCGCGGCCAGCCGGCGGCGTATGTCGTAGCCGTCCCAGCCCGGCATGATCGGGGGCTGGACCACCCGGCCGGTGTCGGTGTCGACGGGGCCGGGGACCGCGAGGCCGATGCCGCACACCTCGTCGGCGCTGTGGCCGGCCGTCCGCAGCAAGTCCGCGAACCACCGCCCGAGTTCACCGAGGACCGGCTCCGGTCCGTCCTCGACGACCAGCGTGCCGGCGTGCTCGGCGAGCAGTTCGCCGGTCAGCGAGAGCACGGCCGCGCGGGCGTGGCGGGTGTCGAGGTCGGCGGCGAGGACCACCGCGTGCTCGTCGTCGAACTCCAGGGTGATGGCCGGGCGGCCACCGAGCGGGGAGTCCACCGGGCCGCCGGCCCCCTCGCGCAGCCAGCCCGCTCGGAAGAGGCGGTCGAGGCGCTGGCCGACGGTGGCCCGGGACAGGCCCGTGGCCTGCTGGAGCGCGCCCCGCGTGGTCGCGCGGCCGCTGCGCACGAGGCCGAGCAGCTCGCCGGCACTGGCCTGGGTCGTGTTGCGTCCGGTCATGCGCACCCCCTTGTGTTTCCCAACCCTGCATTACATAGTGGGTTTTGCGTGTTAAATAGACGTAACTCTACGGTAGCCGGGGCCGAACCGGCCGGCCGGACGTCTTCCGGGGAGCCCCGAGTGGATCGCACCGCGCACCTCACCGACCGGCCGGCACCGCGCGCGGTCGCATACGATCGCGCCGCCGGGGCCGAGTCCGCGCACCTCAGGGCCGAGCGCGTGCTGGCGGGCAACTGGACCGGAACGTCGACGGTGCCCTCGCGCGGGCTGTATCCCCACCAGTGGTCCTGGGACTCGGGGTTCGTCGCGATCGGGCTGCGGCACCTGTCGCCGTTACGGGCCCAGACGGAGCTGGAGACGCTGCTGGCCGCCCAGTGGGGCGACGGGCGGGTCCCGCACATCGTCTTCAACCCCTCCGTCCCCTTCGACGCGTACTTCCCGAGCCCCGACTTCTGGCGTTCCTCGGCCGCGGGGCGGGCCGCGGGCGCCCCGCGCACCGTACAGACCTCCGGCATCGTGCAGCCACCGGTGCACGCGTTGGCGGCGTGGCTGGTGCACCGTGCCGACCCCGGGCTGTCGCGGGCGCGCGGCTTCCTCGCCGGGGTGTACCCGCGGCTGGCGGCCTGGCACCGCTATCTGCTGCACCGGCGCGACCTGGGCGGCGCGGGGCTCGCGTCGGTGGTCCACCCCTGGGAGCAGGGCATGGACAACAGCCCCTGCTGGGACGCCCCGCTCGCCCGCGTCACCCCGGCCCCGGCCCGCTCCTTCCGCCGCGCCGACCTCGCCCACGGCGCCCCCGAGGACCGTCCGACGGACCTGGACTACGGGCGGTACGTACGGCTGGCGGCGGACTACCGCGACGCCGGCTACGCCGACGGGACGAGCGACTTCGCGGTGGAGGACCCGGCGTTCAACGCGCTGCTGATCGCCTCCGAGCACGCGCTCGCGCGGATCGCCGGGGAACTGGGCGCGGCAGGAACGGCCCGCCGCACGCGGGCGGAACGGCTGACGGACGCCTTGGTCGCGCGGCTGTGGGACCCGACGGCGGGAATGTTCCTGTGCCGGGACCTGCGCACCGGCGCGCCGATCCCCGAGCGCGCCGTCTCCGGCCTCGTCCCCCTCCTCCTGCCCACCCTCCCCCGCGAGATCGTCGCCGCCCTCGTGCGCACCCTCGACGGGCCGCACTTCCGGGCCCGGCTGGTGCCCAGTTACGACCTGCTCGGCGCGGCCTTCGACCCGCACCGCTACTGGCGTGGACCGGCGTGGTTCAACACGAACTGGCTGCTGGAGCGCGGGCTGCGGGCACAGGGCGCGACCGCGCGGGCCGACGCCCTGCGCGACGCCGTGATCGACACCGCCGACGCGTCCGGGTTCGCGGAGTACGTGGACCCGCACACCGGCGAGGCATGCGGCGCGACCGGCTTCAGCTGGACCGCCGCACTCACACTCGACCTGTTAAAAACCCACGGCGCAGGCGCCGCCGAAGGAGGGGACCGGGGATGACGGACCGGCATCATCTGCTCGTGCACGGAGGGACGTTCGCCGCCGTCGGCGACAGCGGGGACATCAGCGGCGTACGCGGCCACGGCTCACCGGACGGCCTGTTCGTGCGCGACGCCCGCCATCTGAGCCGCTGGCAGCTCACCGTCGACGGGCATGTCCCCGAGGCGCTCGCTCCCGTCGCCGACGGGGACACCGCCCGCTGTGTCCTCGTGCCGCGCGGCGGCCGGCAGGAGCCCTCCGCGTACGCGGTCTTCCGCGAACAGGCGGTGGCGGACAGCTCGTTCGTGGAGCTGCTGCGCGTCACCGGCAACCGCCCGGCGCCGGTCACGGTCCGTCTCGCGCTCACCGTCGACGCCGACTTCGCCGACCAGTTCGAGCTGCGCTCCGACCACCGCACCTACGCCAAGACGGGCGCCGTCCGCTCCCGCCAGGCCGTCACCGGCGGAGTGGAGTTCGCCTACCGGCGCGGCCAGTGGCACTCCTGCACGACGGTGACCGCCGACCCGGCCCCGGACGCCGTGGAGGAGACCGGCACCGGCGCACGGCGCCTGGTGTGGAACCTCGACCTCGCACCGCACGGCACGGCCGAGCTGACGCTGCGCGTCATCGCCCGTCCGCACGGCGAGAAGCGCGCGCTGCGCGTGCCCCGCTCCCCCGCCGCCGTGAGCGAGCAGGTCCTGGCGATGGAGGGCGGTTTCATCGAGGGCGTGGCCTTCCCGACCGGCTGGCCGGAGCTGGCGGCGGCCTGCGCGCGGGGCCTCGCCGACCTCGCCGCGCTCCAGGTGCCGGCCACCGGCCCGGACGGCGAGGACCTGCGCGTCCCGGCCGCGGGAGCGCCCTGGTTCCTGACCCTGCTGGGCCGTGACGCCCTGCTGACCTCGCTCTTCGCCCTGCCGTACCGGCCCGGGCCGGCCGCCGCCACCCTTTCCGCCCTCGCCGCGACCCAGGCGACGGCCACGGACCCCGCCTCGGTCGCCCAGCCCGGCAAGATCGTGCACGAGGTGCGGCACGGCGAGCTGGCGCACTTCGGGCAGGTGCCGTACGGGCGGTACTACGGCTCGGTGGACGCGACCCCGCTGTTCCTGGTGCTGCTGGGTTCGTACACCGAACGGACCGGGGACACCGCCCTGGCCCGCCGACTGGAACCGCAGGCCCGTGCCGCCGTCGGCTGGATGCTGGACCACGGCGGGCTGACCTCGCGCGGCTACCTCGTCTACCGCGCCGACCAGGGCGGCCTCGCGAACCAGAACTGGAAGGACTCCCCCGGCGCCATCTGCTCCGCCGACGGCAGCCGCCCGTCCGGCCCGCTGATGGCGGCGGGCGCGCAGGGCTACGCGTACGACGCGCTGCGCCGCACGGCGTGGCTGGCGCGCACGGTGTGGGACGACCGGACGTACGCCGCGCTGCTGGAGCAGTCGGCCGGTGATCTGCGCGACCGCTTCCAGCGGGACTTCTGGATGCCGGACCGGTCCTTCCCCGCGCTCGCCCTGGACGGCGAGGGCCGCCGGCTGGACGCGCTGGCCTCGGACGCCGGGCATCTGCTCTGGTCGGGGCTGCTGGACAAGGAGTACGGCGAGGTCGTCGGCCGGCGTCTGCTGGAGCCCGACTTCTTCTCCGGCTGGGGCGTGCGCACGCTGGCGGCCGGACAGGCCGCGTACCACCCGCTGTCGTACCACCGCGGCTCGGTCTGGCCGCACGACAACGCGCTGATCACCCTGGGCCTCGCACGCTACGGGCTGCACGACGAGGCCCGCACCGTCGCCCACGCGCTGATCGACGCGGCGACCGCGACCGGGCACCGACTGCCCGAGGTGCTCGCCGGCTACGGCCGGGACACGCACGCCGAGCCGGTGCCGTATCCGCACGCGTGCGTGCGCGAGTCACGGGCGGCCGCGGCACCGCTGGCTCTGCTGACGGCCGTCGGGGGCGCGTGATCCCGGGCGGCGGTGATATTCCGCTGTGCGCTGAACGCGGCGGCGACCGTGGCCGTACCGGAGGTCGGCGGATTCGCTCCCCCCACGCACGGCGGATCCGCCGCCCACCGCGTTGCATACGGAAGGACTTCTCTGGTGGCCGCCTTCACGCGCCTGCGCAGATCTGAGGCATCGACGGATCCTGCCGAAGGCACCGAGCCACCGGAGCAACCGGCGCCCGTGGACGGCCCGGTGACCGCCGAGGCGGTCGAGGCGGTCGAGGCGGTCGAGGCGGTCGAGGCGGTCGAGGCGGTCGAAACCGCTGATACCTCCGAAGCCGCCGAGACCACTGAAACCGTCGCGACCACCGAAACCGCCGAGACCGCCGAGACCACCGAGACCGCCGAAACCGCCGAAGCCGTCAAGACCGTCGAGGCCGGTGAGGAGGCGGCCGGTGGGAGCGACGGGGACGGGGGGACCGCCGCGGGTGGGAGTTCCCGCTCCCGGCGATCTCTCGTCGCCGCCCTACCTCGTCTCCGCCCTCAAAGGCTCCTGCGCGGGTGGCGTGGCCGCCACCCCGGCGCCGCCCGCGCCCTGGGGGCGGTGCTCACCGGACTCGCGGTGCTGCTCGTGTTCGCGTCGCTCCTGTTCCCCAACGCGCCGGAGGATCTGCGGCCCGAGCGGTTCCTGCGGATTCCCGCCGAGGCGATCGTCACCGCCGTGGTGCTGCTCGTGCCTCCGCGGCGCATACGGACGGTGCTGGCGGCGCTGGCCGGAGCCGTGCTCGGCGCGGTTTCCGTGGTGAACCTGCTGGACCTCGGCTTCGAGCAGTATCTGGGCCGCGGTTTCAACCCGGTCCTGGACTGGGAACTGCTGGACGACGCGCAGTCGTACATGGTGGACACGATGGGGCGTTCGACCACGCTGATCGCCACGGTCGCCGTGTTCCTCCTCGTCCTGCTGCTGGTCACGGGCACGGCACTGGCGACGGTCCGCCTGGCGGGCCTGCTGGGCCGCGACAAGGCCGTCGCGAGCCGCGCCACGCTGATCGCCGGCACCGTCTGGATCACCTGCGCCATCCTGGGACTCCGCGTCGGCGGGGTGCCGGTGGCCGCCGACCAGGCCACCGCGGCCGTGCAGGCGAAGCAGCAGTTGGTGGAGTGGACGCTCAAGGACGAGGCGGCGTTCGCGAAGCAGGCCAGGAACGACGTCTTCGGTGCCACGCCCGGTGATCAGTTGGTGCCGGACCTGCGGGGCAAGGACGTCGTCTTCGCCTTCATCGAGAGCTACGGCCGCACCGCGATCGAGGACCCGGTGACCGCGCCCGGTGTCACCTCGGCCCTGGACACCCGTACCGAGGCGCTGGCCGCGGCCGGCTTCCACGCGCAGAGCGGCTGGCTCACCTCGGCGACGTTCGGCGGCAGCAGCTGGCTCGGCCACTCGACCTTCCTGTCCGGCCTGTGGATCGACACCCAGCAGCGCTATCGGACCGTGACGACGGGCGAACACCTCACCCTCACCAAGGTGTTCCAGAAGACCGGCGCCTGGGACACGGTCGGCGTGATGCCGGGCGTGCAGAAGGCATGGCCGGAGCAGAGGTTCTTCGGCCTGGACAACGTGTACGACGCCTTCGAACTGGGCTACAAGGGCCCGAAGTTCAGCTGGTCGACCATGCCGGACCAGTACACGCTGGAGGCGTTCGAGCGGCTGGCGCACGGCAGGGAACGGGACAAGCCGCTGATGACGGAGCTCATCCTGACCTCCAGCCACCAGCCATGGGCCCCGCTGCCGAAGATGGTCGACTGGGAGGACCTGGGCGACGGCTCGCTCTTCGGGCCCATCGAGAAGGCGGGCAACCGGGCGACGGACATCGTGTCCGACGCGGCCCGTTCCAAGGAGGAGTACGGCAAGTCCGTCGTGTACTCCGTGACCAGCCTCACCGAGTGGCTCGAGCGCTACGGCACCGACGACACCGTCCTGGTCTTCCTGGGCGACCACCAGCCGCTCGCCAAGGTGACCGGCCCCGACGCCAGCCGGGACGTGCCGGTGTCGATCGTCGCCAAGGACCCGAAGGTGCTGGACGCGATCGCGGACTGGGGCTGGACCGACGGGCTGCGGCCCACGCAGGACACCCCGGTCTGGAAGATGAGCGACTTCCGCAACCGCTTCCTGACGGCGTACGGGTCGACACCGTCGGGCAGGACCGGCTGACCGGCGACGGACCGGCCGGCCGGCCGTCGAGAAGGGACCGGCCGGCCGGATCGAGGCGGACGCGGTGATCAGCCGCCGGAGGTGTCCAGTTCGGCCTCCTCGCCGACGCCCGCGCAGTCGTACGGGTCGTTCAGCCAGCCGTCCGGCAGCACCACACGGTTGTTGCTGGACGTACGTCCGCGGGGCCCGTCGGCGCCGACCGGCCAGGGCTGGTCGAGGTCCAGTTCGTCCAGCCCGGCGCGCAGCTCCTCGAGCGAGGACGTGATCGCGAGGCGCTTACGCATCTCGGAGCCGACCGCGAAGCCCTTCAGGTACCAGGCGACGTGCTTGCGGAAGTCGATGACGCCGCGCGCCTCGTCGCCGATCCACTCACCGAGCAGCGTCGCGTGCCGGACCATGATGTCGGCGACCTGGCCCAGGGCGGGGCGTGTGACGTCCTGCTCGCGCCCCTCGAAGGCGGCCACCAGGTCGGCGAACAGCCACGGCCGTCCCAGGCAGCCGCGCCCGACCACGACCCCGTCGCAGCCGGTCTCCCGGACCATCCGCATCGCGTCCTCGGCCGACCAGATGTCGCCGTTGCCGAGCACGGGGATCTCCGGCACATGCTCCTTCAGCCGGGCGATGGCGTCCCAGTCGGCGGTGCCGCCGTAGTGCTCGGCGGTGGTGCGGCCGTGCAGGGCGACGGCGGCCACGCCCTCCTCGACGGCGATCCGGCCGGCGTCGAGGTAGGTGAGGTGGTCGTCGTCGATGCCCTTGCGCAACTTCACCGTCACCGGCAGCTCACCGGCGCCGCTGACCGCCTCGCGCAGGATGGCGCGGAACAGGTTCCGCTTGTACGGCAGGGCCGAGCCGCCGCCCTTGCGGGTCACCTTCGGCACCGGGCAGCCGAAGTTCAGGTCGATGTGATCCGCCCTGTCCTCGTCCGCGATCATGCGGACGGCCTTGCCGACGATGGCCGGGTCCACACCGTAGAGCTGGATCGACCGGGGCCGCTCGCTCGCGTCGAAGTGGACCAGTTGCATGGTCTTCTCGTTGCGCTCGACGAGCGCCCGGGTCGTGATCATCTCGCTCACGAACAGGCCCTTGCCACCGCTGAACTCCCTGCACAGGGTACGGAAGGGCGCGTTGGTGATCCCGGCCATGGGGGCCAGGACGACGGGCGGCTGGACGGTGTGCGGACCGATCTGCAGGGGCGTGGACATTCCCCCATTGTGCCGTGCGACGAGTTTCCCCAAATCGTTAGTTAACCGCACTATCGAAATAGCGTACGATGGAGTCCATGCCGGAGCTCAGCCCACGCCGCCGTCTGCTGGTTCTCGCGATCTGCTGCATGAGTCTGCTGATCGTGAGCCTGGACAACACCGCCCTGAACGTGGCCCTGCCCTCGCTGCAGGAGGACCTGCGCACCGGGACCTCCGGGCTCCAGTGGACGATCGACGCCTACACCCTCGTTCTCGCGTCCCTGCTCATGCTCGCGGGCTCCACGGCCGACCGGATCGGGCGCAAGCGGGTCTTCATGGCCGGGCTGGTCGTCTTCACCATCGGCTCCGCGCTCTGCTCGGTGGCGCCGGACCTGGACACGCTGGTGATCTTCCGCATGGTGCAGGCGGTCGGCGGCTCGATGCTCAACCCGGTGGCGATGTCGATCATCACCAACACCTTCACGGACCCGCGTGAGCGCGCCCGCGCGATCGGGGCGTGGGGCGCGGTCGTGGGCATCTCGATGGCCATGGGCCCGCTGGTCGGCGGCCTGCTGGTGGAGGCGGTGAGCTGGCGTGCGATCTTCTGGGTCAACCTCCCGGTGGGCGCCGCCGCCCTGCTGCTGACCCTGCGGTTCGTCCCCGAGTCACGCGCCCCGAAGGCCAGGCGGCCCGATCCGGTGGGCCAGTTGCTGGTGATCGCGCTGTTCGGGGCGCTGACCTACGCGATCATCGAGGCGCCGAGCGCCGGGCTCGCGACGGTGCTGCCCTTCGCGGCGCTGGCACTCGCCGCGCTGCTGGGGCTGCTCGCCTATGAACCACGGCGCGCCGAGCCGCTGATCGACATCCGCTTCTTCCGCTCGGCGCCCTTCAGCGGGGCGACCGTGATAGCGATCAGCGCGTTCGCGGCGCTGGGCGGCTTCCTGTTCCTGTCGACGCTGTACCTCCAGAACGTCCGGGGACTGGACGCGCTCCACGCCGGCCTGTGGATGCTGCCGATGGCGGTGCCGATGTTCCTGTGCGCCCCGCTGGCCGGGCGGCTGGTGGGGAGCCGGGGGCCACGGGTGCCGCTGCTGATCGCGGGGCTGGGGATGACGGCGAGCGCGGTGCTGTTCGCGGCGTTCGAGGGCGAGACGTCCGACGTGACGCTGTTCGTCGGGTACGTGCTGTTCGGCGTGGGCTTCGGGTTCGTGAACGCGCCGATCACGAACACGGCGGTGTCGGGGATGCCGCGGGCCCAGGCCGGCGTGGCCGCCGCCGTCGCCTCCACCAGCCGCCAGCTCGGTCAGACGCTGGGGGTCGCGGTGGTGGGCGCGGTGCTGGCGGCGGGGATCGGGACGTCGTCGTACCGGGAGGCGTTCGTCACGGCGGCCCGGCCCGGATGGTGGGTGCTCGTGCTGTGCGGTGCGGCCGTCCTGGTCTTCGGAGTGCTGACCAGCGGACGGTGGGCCCGCGGGACGGCCGAGCGGACCGCCGCGCGGCTGGAGCCGGGTGCGGCACGGCAGACGGTGGGGGCCGCGGAGCGTCCCTAGTACCGCGTCGGTCGAGGTTGCCCGCGACGGGGCGAACCTCGGCCGACTCGGCACCAGTGCCTTTCCCGGCCCGTTTCCTCGCCCCAGGGCACAGCTTGGCCAACTCGACGTGAAGAGATCCCCGTTGATGTTGATCCTGCTGCACACTCCTTGCTGCGCGAGGAGACAGCCGGGCGAACAGGTCGCCGGACCGGACGTGGGAGGCGTCATGCCGCAGATCGACACGAGCAAGGTCAGCCGGTGGGACCAGCACGGACGGGAGCACGTGGTCCGCGTCCGGCGCACGGGGGTTGTGAGCTGCTGTCGGATGACAGCGTTTGAGTGGGTTCGGGTGCGCATGGGTGAGGGCTCGGCTGTTCATGGACGGGTCGTGCTTGGAACGGGGGTTCTTGTTTCGAATGGGTGACCTTTCCCGGTGGTGTTCGTTGGGTGTGATGGCGGGTGTCTCGGGTCTTGGCTTGGAGCGAGGGTGTTCGTGGTGGGTGGGCTGCGGGAGGTGGCGGCGCCGTTCGTCGTCCTTGGCCCGTCCGGGGTGGCGGTGCGTGACCGTCTGAGGCATCTGACGCCCGAGGACAAGAGGGTGCTCGGGCTGGTGGGCGCGCATCTGGGGTCGCTGGCGTCGAAAGACCTCAAAGCCCGGTGCGTGGACGGGCTTGCGCACTCCGCCGAGAGATGGGCGGCGCGGAAGCGGGAGCTGACGGCCCAGTCGTCCTCGCGGTGGGCGGGGAGTATCACCAAGGCCACGCACGACCAGTGGGCGCTGGCCCGGCGCGGACAGGCAGCGCATGTGCAGTCTCTCGAGGCCGACGTCCAGACGATCCGGCACCGCCTGTCGCTCCCGGTCGGCGAGAAGGGCAGCAAGCGCGCTCCCGGCGGCTACCGCTCCACCCGCGAATGGTTCAGCAAGACGCGCCGCCTCCATGTCCTCGAAGACCGGCTCGCTACGGTCCGCGCCGACCGGGACAAGGGTGTCGTGCATGTGGTGCGGGGCGGTAAGCGTCTGCTGGGCACCCGCCACCATCTCGACGAGGCGCAGCTCACCGAGGCCGAGTGGCGGACGCGCTGGGAGGCTGAGCGTTGGTTCCTGTCCGCTGACGGGGAGTCCGGCAAGAGGTTCGGGAACGAGACGATCCGTATCTCGCCGCAGGGTGAGGTGTCGATCAGGCTCCCGGCCCCGCTCGCAAACCTGGCCAACGCCGGGCACGGCCGGTACGTACTCGCCGCCACGGTGCGCTTCCCTCACCGGGGACAGGAATGGGCCGACCGCGTCGAGGCCAACCGGGCGGTCGCCTACCGCATCCACCACGACGTCCAGCGGGGACGCTGGTACGTGACGGCCTCCTGGCAGCTCCCACCGACGAAGACCGTCCCGATCGACGCAGCCCTCGCCCACGGCGTGATCGGTGTCGACACCAACGCCGACCACCTCGCCGCCTGGCGCCTCGACGTCCACGGCAACCCGACCGGCCGTCCCCGCCGCTTCTTCTACGACCTGTCCGGCAGCACGGACCATCGTGACGCCCAGGTCCGCCACGCCCTGACGCGGCTGCTGAACTGGGCGAAGACCTGCGGCGTCAAGGCCATCGCGGTCGAGGACCTCGACTTCACAGCGGACAAGACCCGCGAGAAACACGGCCGCCGACGCCGATTCCGGCAGCTCATCTCCGGCATGCCCACCGGCAGACTGCGCGCCCGGCTGACCTCCATGGCCGACGCCACCGGCATCACGGTCATCGCCGTCGACCCGGCCTACACCAGCAAGTGGGGCGCACAACACTGGCAGAAGCCGATGGCCGGCCCCACCCGTAAGACCACCCGACACGATGCCGCGAGCATCGCGATCGGCAGGCGCGCCCAAGGGCATCCGATCCGGCTGGGGGCACCTCCCAGGCCCTTAAGGCACTGGGGGAGGACGACACCGCCCCGTGCACACCAGAGCGATGCGCACGGGCATCGGACCGTCCAGGCCGACCGGCGTGCCCCTGGGCGTGAGGGACCCCGCCCCCGCATCCCCGGACCACGGACACGATCCGTGCCGCCGGACGCGGCGAGAACGCGGGCGACCAGGACATCCACAACCGTTCGGGATGTCCGCAGTGACCAGGAATGGGTCCAAGACCCACTCCTGCACACTGAATAGGAACGGTGCAGCGCACGATCAGGTGCGACAGTGCGGCTGGCGCCGGAGCGCGCAGTTCCTGCCCTGTTTGAAGGCCCTGCCCTGTTTGAAGGCGCAGGAGCACCTCGCGGAGGCCCATCAGGCGACGGTGGACCCGAGCACCTGATCCACACCCGGGATTAGGCCCGCAGGCCCCGCACCACCAGTTCCATCACCGCAGCGAAGTCGCCTCCGCACCCGG
Source organism: Streptomyces sp. NPDC002309 (assembly GCF_053593375.1). NCBI lineage: Bacteria > Bacillati > Actinomycetota > Actinomycetes > Kitasatosporales > Streptomycetaceae > Streptomyces > Streptomyces sp. NPDC002309. The sequence goes on from NZ_JBSFCI010000001.1 coordinate 53,565, forward strand.
CCGCTCCCCATCGGGGCGTGACAGGGATCGTGGCAGCGCCCGGTGCCGAACACCGCGCTCGCGGTGACCCGCGGGTCGGCGGCCGTGAACGCGCCGACCGCCACCCCCGCCTCGACCATCCGGGCCAACTGGGCGGTCAGCTCCGCGATGTGCTCCGAGACCGCCACGCCGCTCTCACCGGTCAGCACCCTGTAGGTCGCGAACAGCTCCGGATCGTCGCCCGCCTTGCGGGCGAGCTTCGCACCCCGGTGTCGCGGCCGGCCCCGCGAACGTCCGGTGCGGCCAGGTCGTCACCCGCGGCCGGTGCACGCCATGGCCGTCCGCGGACGCCACGAGCGGCCCGACGGCGGCGGGACAGGACACGAAACAGGACGAGCGTCCCCGGCATGACGAACGCCGGACGGGCCGACCGAGTCGGTCCGTCCGGCGTTCCGGCGCGGGGCCTGCGACTAGCAGCCGAGCAGACGCGTGGCCAGGTAGCCCTCGATCTGGTCGAGGGAGATGCGCTCCTGCTTCATGGTGTCGCGCTCGCGCACGGTCACCGCGTTGTCGTCCAGGGTGTCGAAGTCGACGGTCACGCAGTACGGCGTGCCGATCTCGTCCTGGCGGCGGTAGCGGCGGCCGATGGCGCCGGCGTCGTCGAACTCGATGTTCCAGTTCTGGCGCAGCGCCTGGGCGAGGCCCTTGGCCTTCGGCGACAGCTCGGGGTTGCGGGACAGCGGGAGGACCGCCACCTTCACCGGGGCGAGGCGGTGGTCCAGGCGCAGCACGGTCCGCTTCTCCATCTTGCCCTTGGCGTTGGGCGCCTCGTCCTCGACGTAGGCGTCGAGGAGGAAGGCGAGCATCGCCCGGCCGACACCGGCCGCGGGCTCGATGACGTACGGCGTCCAGCGCTCCTGGGCCTCCTGGTCGTAGAAGGAGAGGTCCTGGCCGGAGGCCTTGGAGTGCGCGTTCAGGTCGTAGTCGGTGCGGTTGGCGACGCCCTCCAGCTCGCCCCACTCGCTGCCGCCGAACTGGAAGCGGTACTCGATGTCAGCGGTGCGCTTGGAGTAGTGGGAGAGCTTCTCCTTGGGGTGGTCGTACCACCGCATGTTCTCCTCGCGCAGGCCCAGGCCGGTGTACCAGTTCCAGCGCTGCTCCATCCAGTACTCCTGCCACGTCTCGTCCTCGCCCGGCTTGACGAAGAACTCCATCTCCATCTGCTCGAACTCGCGCGTGCGGAAGATGAAGTTGCCGGGCGTGATCTCGTTGCGGAAGGACTTGCCCATCTGCGCGATGCCGAACGGCGGCTTGCGGCGCGAAGTGGTCTGCACCTGGGCGAAGTTGGTGAAGATGCCCTGCGCGGTCTCGGGGCGCAGGTAGGCGACGGAGCCGCTGTCCTGGGTCGGGCCGAGGTGCGTCGACAGCAGACCGGAGAACTGCTTGGGCTCGGTGAACTGGCCCTTGGTGCCGCAGTTCGGGCAGTTGAGGTCGGCGAGGCCGTTCTCGGGGGCGCGGCCCTTCTTCTCCTCGTACGCCTCCTCCAAGTGGTCCGCGCGGAACCGCTTGTGGCAGGAGGTGCACTCGGTGAGCGGGTCGGTGAAGGTGGCGACATGGCCGGAGGCGACCCAGACCTCGGGGGCCAGGATGACGGACGAGTCGATACCCACGACGTCCTCGCGCGACGTCACCATGTAGCGCCACCACTGACGCTTGAGGTTCTCCTTGAGCTCGACACCCAGCGGCCCGTAGTCCCAGGCGGCACGCTGACCGCCGTAGATCTCACTGCAGGGGAAAACGAAGCCACGGCGCTTGCTCAGGCTGACGATGGTGTCGATCTTGTCGGCGGCCACGGTGCTCTCTTCATTACGACGACGGGCGACGAAGCGAGATGCTTCCAGCGAATGATTCAGGTTACCGGCGCGCACTCCCCCGGAACCAAATCGGGGCTCCCCTGGAACGGGATCGGCCGTTTGTTGACAACGGTTTCCAGTTTTGTTGAAAATGACTCTCATGAACATACGACGACGTCTGATACCCGCGGCAGCGCTCGCCGCCCTCGGCCTCACGGCCCTGACCGCGTGCTCCGGCGGCACCGCGGGCGCGGGCGGCGCGGGCAACACGGACAAGTTCGACGTCGTCGCCTCGTTCTACCCCCTGCAGTTCCTCGCCGAGCGGATCGGCGGGGACCATGTGAACGTCACCACCCTGACCGAGCCCGGCCAGGAGCCGCACGACCTGGAGATCAGCGCCAGACAGACCGCGCAGCTCCAGGATGCGGACGCCCTCCTCCACCTCAAGGGCCTACAGCCCTCCGTCGACGAGGCGATCGCGCAGGCGGACGTCGAGACGAAGATCGACGCGGCCACGCTGACCGAGCTGGAGGACCACGGCGACGTCGAGCACGAGCACGGACACGAGGGCGAGGAAGGTCACGCCGAGGAGGAGCACGCCGGGGAAGGGCACACGCTCGACCCGCACGTATGGCTGGACCCGGTGAAGTACGCCGAGATCGCCAAGGGGGTCGGCGCCGCCTTCGAGGAGGCCGACCCCGACCACGCGGACGACTACAAGAAGAACACCGCGGCGCTGGTCACGAAGCTCGACGCACTCGACACCCGGGCCGCGGACGCCCTGAAGGACACCGGGACGAAGGTCTTCTTCACCCACCACGCGTCCTTCGCCTACTTCGCCGAGCGCTACGGACTGACCCAGGAGGCCATCACCGTCTCCCCGGAGGGCGAGCCCAGCCCGGCCCGGATCAAGGAGCTCCGGCAGGAGGCCAAGGCCGACGGCGTCACCACCGTCTTCTACGAGACGCTGGTGAGCGACAAGGTCGCCAAGGCCCTCGCCCAGGACGCCGGCCTGAGGACGGACGTCCTCGACCCGCTCGAGGGCATCACCGACAAGTCGAGGGGCGACGACTACTTCGCGGTCATGGAGGCCAACCTCACGGCCCTGAAGACGGCCCTGGGCTCCCAGTGACCGACCCGGGATCCAACCCCACGGAGGACGGCATGACCGAGCCCGTCATATCCCTGCGCGGCGTCCGCGCCGAACTGGGCTCACGGCCCGTGCTGCGCGGCATCGACCTGTCCGTCGGCCGCGGTGAGGTCGTCGCGCTGCTCGGCGCGAACGGCTCGGGCAAGTCGACGGCGGTGCGCAGCGTCATCGGCCAGGTGCCGGTCACCGCCGGCGAGATCGAGCTGTTCGGGACGCCCCGGCACCGGTTCCGCGACTGGGCCCGGGTCGGGTACGTGCCGCAGCGCACGACCGCCGCGGGCGGTGTGCCCGCCACGGTGACGGAGGTCGTCGCCTCGGGACGGCTGTCCAGGGCCCGCTTCGGGCTGCTGCGCAGGGCGGACCACGAGGCCGTGCGCGGGGCCCTGGAGCTCGTCGGCATGGCCGACCGGGGCAAGGACTCGGTGGGCGCCCTCTCCGGGGGCCAGCACCAGCGGGTGCTGATCGCCCGTGCCCTCGCCTCCGAACCCGAACTTCTGATCATGGACGAGCCGATGGCGGGCGTGGACCTGGCCAGCCAGGAGGTGCTCGCACGGACCCTGCGCAAGCAGGTCGCCGGCGGTGCGACGGTCCTTCTCGTCCTGCATGAACTGGGTCCGCTGGAACCGCTGATCGACCGGGCGGTCGTCCTGCGCGACGGCTGTGTGACCCATGACGGCCCGCCTCCGAAGGCCCTCGGCCAGCACGCGCTGCCGGGCCACGACCACGTCCACCCGCACGCGGCGCACGACGCCGGACCGATCCGCACGGGACTGCTGAGCTGATGGATCTCCTCGACTACGCCTTCATGCAACGGGCCCTGCTCGCCGCGGTCCTCGTGGGCGTCACGGCCCCGGCGATCGGCATCTACCTGGTGCAGCGCCGCCAGGCCCTGATGGGCGACGGCATCGGCCATGTCGCCATGACCGGCGTCGGCCTGGGCTTCCTGCTCTCCTGGTCGCCGGTGTGGATGGCCACCGTGGTGTCCGTGCTCGGCGCGGTGCTCATGGAGCTGATCCGCTGGTACGGCCGCACCCGCGGCGACATCGCCCTCGCCATGCTCTTCTACGGCGGTATGGCCGGCGGCGTGATGTTCATCAACCTCGCGCCGAACGGCTCCAACGCGAACCTCACCTCGTATCTGTTCGGCTCCCTGTCGACGGTCAGCGAGTCGGACGTCACCGCGATCTGTCTCCTCGCGGCCTTCGTGGTCCTGGTCACGATCGGTCTGCGCAGGCAGCTCTTCGCGGTCAGCCAGGACGAGGAGTTCGCCCGGGTGACGGGGCTTCCGGTGCGGGCCCTGAACCTGCTGACGGCGATCACCGCGGCGGTGACGGTCACCGTGGCGATGCGGGTGGTCGGCCTGCTGCTGGTGTCGGCGCTGATGGTGGTCCCGGTGGCCGCCGCCCAGCAGCTCACCCGCAGTTTCGCGGCGACCTTCGCAATCGCGGTCGCCCTCGGTGTGACCGTCACTCTCGGGGGCACGGTCACCTCGTACTACCAGGACGTACCGCCCGGCGCGACCATCGTGCTGCTGACCATCGGCGCGTTCGTCGTGCTGACCGTGCTGGCGGCTCCGCTGGCCCGGCGGCGGGCGCGGGCACTGGCCGCGGCGCAGCCGGCCGGCGATCCGGCGGAGTGCGCGATTCCGGCCACCCGCGGGGCCGGGGACGGGATCGGCGTCTGACCGGGCGGGGTGCAGGCTGGCACAATGGCCCGGCAGACACAGAGGCAAGGAGGCAACCGGTGACCACCGCTGGACCGCCCGTGAAGGGCCGCGCCACCCGGCAGCGCGCCGCTGTGGCGGCTGCCCTGGAAGAGGCCGAGGAGTTCCGCAGCGCTCAGGAACTCCACGACATGCTCAAGCACAAGGGCGACGCGGTCGGCCTCACCACCGTCTACCGCACCCTGCAGTCCCTCGCCGACGCCGGCGAGGTGGACGTCCTGCGCACCTCCGACGGCGAGTCCGTCTACCGCCGTTGCTCCAGCGGAGAGCACCACCACCATCTGGTCTGCCGCGGCTGCGGAAAGGCCGTCGAGGTCGAGGGGCCCGCGGTGGAGACCTGGGCGGAGGCCATCGCCGCCGAGCACGGCTATGTCAACGTGGCGCACACGGTGGAGATCTTCGGCACCTGCGCGGACTGCGCGAGGAAGTGCGCGACGGCCGAGCGGAACTGAGACCGCAAAGCGCCGAGCGGAACTGAGACCGTAGAGCGCCGAGCGGAACCGGGACCGGAAGCGCCGGGCGCCACCGGTCCCGTCGCGGGCCGCTCTACGGCTGCCTGCCCTCCATGGCCAGCAGTTCCTCGTTCGGGATCGCGCCGCCGAAGCGGCGGTCCCGGGACGCGAACTCCACGCAGGCCCGCCACAGGTCGCGGCGGTCGAAGTCCGGCCACAGCACGTCCTGGAAGACCATCTCCGCGTAGGCGCTCTGCCAGAGCAGGAAGTTGGACGTGCGCTGCTCGCCGCTGGGACGCAGGAAGAGGTCGACGTCCGGCATGTCCGGGTAGTAGAGGTACTTGGCGACGGTCTTCTCGGTGACCTTGGACGGGTCGAGCCGACCGGCCTTCACCTCCTCGGCGATCGCCTTCGCCGCGTCGGCGACCTCGGCCCGGCCGCCGTAGTTCATGCAGAAGTACAGCGTCAGACGGTCGTTGTCCTTCGTCTGCTCCTGGGCGATCTGAAGCTCCTTGGCGACGGACTTCCACAGCTTGGGCATCCGCCCCGCCCAGCGCACCCGGACGCCGAGCCCGTCGAGCTGGTCGCGGGTCTTGCGGATGAAGTCGCGGTTGAAGTTCATGAGGAAGCGCACCTCGTCCGGCGAGCGCTTCCAGTTCTCGGTGGAGAAGGCGTACAACGAGATCGCGCCGACGCCCATCTCGATCCCGCCCTGGAGCACGTCCAGCACCCGCTCGGCGCCGACCTTGTGCCCCTCGGTGCGCGGCAGCCCGCGCTCCTTGGCCCAGCGGCCGTTGCCGTCCATGACGATCGCGACATGGCGGGGGATCAGCTCGCCCGGCAGCCTCGGCGCGCGGGCACCGGACGGATGCGGCTCGGGCGTCAGGTACTCGCGCCGCTGGCGCCCCAGGAACCCGCGTACGGCCATGTGCTTCTCGTCTCCCTCAGTTCTTACTTTTCCACGTACCGAAGGGAGCGCAGCCCGCGCTCCAGATGCCAGTGCAGATAGGCGGACACCAGCCCGCTGCCCTCCCGCACATGCCGCGGCTCGCACGCGTCCGCGGTCTCCCAGTCTCCCGTAAGCAGTGCGCCGAGGAGATCCAGGGTCTGCGGCGAGGGTACGACGCTGCCGGGGACCCGGCAGTCGACGCAGACCGAGCCGCCGGACGCCACCGAGAAGAACCGGTTGGGACCGGGCATTCCGCACCTGGCGCAGTCGCCGAAGCTGGGGGCGTAGCCGTTGACGGCGAGGGAGCGCAGCAGGAAGGCGTCGAGGACGAGGTGGGGGGCGTGCTCGCCGCGGGCGAGGGTGCGCAGGGCACCGACCAGCAGCAGGTACTGCTGCACGGCCGGCTCGCCCTCGTGGTCGGTGAACCGCTCCGCCGTCTCCAGCATCGCCGTGCCGGCGGTGTACCGCGTGTAGTCGGTCACGATGCCGCCGCCGTACGGAGCGATGGTCTCGCTCTGGGTGCACAGGGGCAGCCCCCGCCCGACCAGCTCGCCGCCCCGCGCGAAGAACTGCACGTCGACGTGGGAGAAGGGTTCCAGCCGGGCACCGAACTTGGACTTGGTGCGCCGTACGCCCCGCGCCACGGCCCGCACCCGCCCGTGCCCCCGCGTGAGCAACGTGATGATCCGGTCGGCCTCACCCAGTTTCTGGGTGCGCAGCACGATGCCGTCGTCGCGGAACAGGCTCATGCCGACATTGTCCCCTACGGCGGCGGGGCCTCCTTCAAGGGACCTCGCCCCGGCTGCGGGCGTTCGCGTACGCCGTCGCCGCACTGAGCCGCTCCGCCGCCGTGGCGGTGCGCAGGGCACCCGGCTCGCAGTCCCACTCCTTCCCGCCGCCCACGGCTCTCAGCTGCACGTACGGCCCCTCGTGCCCCATGACGATCCCCACCTTCCCGCTGTGGGTGTCCATGACGTACGAGCCGATCGGCGGCTGCGGCGGCTTCTTCGACTTCATCGGCATCCGGCCTTTTCCCGTGCGGTGTGCAATTGCATCTCCCTGTGGTTCCCCGACCCCTCCGGGTTTCACTCTTCGCGACTCCCCGGCCACGCCCTGCCTCTACACTCGCCAGGCTCCCGCCGGGACCGGCACCGCCCCCAGGTCAGCGAAGGACCAGCGGCTCCCGGGCCTCCCGGACCGCCCAGCCGTTGCCGTCGGGGTCCTGGAAGAACACGAAGGCGTTCCCCTTCTCCTCGCCCCGGCCGGCCTCCCAGCCGGTGTCCGTCACATGCAGGACCGGGGTCACCTCGACCCCGTGTGCGGACAGCTCGGCCCGGGCCGCCTCGATGTCGGGCACACACAGCTGGAGCCCCTGCAGGTCTCCCGGGGCCGTCCGGGACCGCCCCGGAGAGTCCGGCGTCCCGCGCTCCAGCACGATGGAGCAGCGGGAGCCGGGCGGCGTGAGCTGGACGAAGCGGCCGACGCCCTCGCACCACGACGCGTCGATGTCGGCGAGGAATCCGCACCCGTCCTGGTAGAAGGCCTTGGCCCGGTCCAGGTCGGTGACCGGCACGACGATCACCTCGAGCGTCCACTCCATGCGCGCACCTCCTCGCCCATGGTCACCGTTACTCAGAGCCTCAGCGACTCTCAGCATTCCGGGCGTTTCTGCCCGGAAGGTCCGTCACATCACCAAAGCGTGAGGGCTTCGGTGTGAGTACGGTCTCTCGTTTCTGTCTGCCGCTGGTGCGGCAGGGTTGCGCCACCTGCCCGCCCCGCCTCCGCCTTGCGGCGGGGGCGGGTGGCGCGGGTCTTACGGTCGGCTCCACGAGGCTTCGACACCACCTGTGGGGTGTCCTGGTCTCCGGCCACTCCGGTACCAGTTACTACGGATGCCGCGAGGGCGGCGAGGTTGAGCGCGGCGTTGTCGTCCCGGTCGATGACCAGGCCGCAGGCGTCGCATGTGTACGTCCTCACGTGCAGCGGCAGCTTGGCTTTCACTGTCTTGCACCCGGAACAGGTCTTCGAGGACGGGTACCAGCGGCTCGCCACGATCATGCGGGTGGCGTGGTGCCGGCGGGTCTTGTAGTCGAGCCGGCGGCGGATCTCGCCGAACCCGGCATCCGCGATGCGTCGGGCCAGGCGCCGGTTGCGGAGCATCCCGGCGACGTTCAGGTCTTCCACCACGACGGTGCCGTACTCGGCGGCAACGCTCGTGGTGAGCTTGTGCAGGGCGTCTTCGCGGAGGTTCGCCACGCGATGGTGGACCTTGTTGCGGGCGGCGTTGGCCTTCTCCCACCGGCGGGACGGCTGCTGTCCGGTGCGCCGGTCGGGGCCCTGGCGTCGGGAGACGACGCGGGAGGCGCGGCGCAGCTGCCCCCGCGCCCGGTAGTGCCCCGGGTTGGCGACGGTGCGGATCTCGCCCGTGCTGTCGGCCATCACCGCGAGGGTCTTCACGCCGAGGTCAATGCCTACCGCCACGTCCGGGTGTTCCACGCGCACGAGGTCCCGCTTGACCTCGACCTGGAACAAGGCGAACCACGTCCGCGTTCGTGCCGGACGGTCGCGGACAGGATCCGTGCCGTCCCGGCCTGGACACAGGCCAGGAGCTTGATGGTGGGCTCGTGGGTGCGGATCGTGCCCAGCCGGGGCAGCGTCACATGCCGGCCGTCGTCATCGACGCGGATCGTGCCAGTGGTGAACCGGCAGGCCAGGCGCGCTGTGCGCTTCGACTTGAACCGCGGCGCACCCATCCGCTTGCCGCGCCGCTTGCCGTTCTTGGACTTGGCGTAGTTGTCGAACGCGGCCGACGCGTTCGCCAGCCCGGTGGAGTACGCCTCCTTGGAGTTCTCCGCCCACCAGTCCGCGAACCTGGGGTCGGTGTGCTTGGCCTCGTTGAACGCCTTCCGCAGCGACGGCAGCGACCACGGCCGCCACGGTGTGAGGCCGTCCTCACCAATGCCGTACGACTCCTCCGCCCGCCGCTGCCACCACGAGGCGGTCACCCAGCCGACAGCCCAGTTGTACGCCGCGCGCGCCGCACCGCAGTGCGAGCGCAGCGCGCGCTCCTGGCCGGCGTTCGGGTCGAGAGCGAAGCGGTACGCCTGCACCACGAACCCGGGCTGCGGCCGGAACGTCTTCACTCGGCGGCCTCGCCGGTCGCCACGGCCACCGCGCGGGCGGCGCGGTTCTTCGCCGCCCGCCGCCCGTACAGGCGCGCGCACATCGACGTCAGTACCTCGGTGATGTCGCGCACCAGGTCATCGGTGGTCTCGGTGGGGTCGAGGACGACTAGGCGCCGCCCGGACGCGGACAGTGCGGCTTCGAGGTGTTCGACACCGAACCGGGCCAGCCGGTCACGGTGTTCGACCACGATCACCGTCGCGGACGGGTCGGACAACAGCCGGTGCAACTTGCGCCGACGCCCGTTCAGCCCCGAACCGACCTCCGTCACGACCTCCGCAACCGGCAGGCCCAGACCAGTGGCCCCCTGGACCACGCGGGCCACCTGCCGGTCAAGGTCCGACTTCTGGTCCGCCGACAAGACCCGGCAGTACGCCACAACGCGGCCGGAAGCCTCCGGGGCCGGCTCATCGACCAACCACGTGCCAGATGGCGTCTGGCGCACCGGGACCGGCATACGGCCTTCTTTCGCCCACGCCCACGCGGTCTGGTAGTGCACGCCGTTGCGCGCCGCCCACTCCGAAAGCTTCACACGATCAAGATAACAGATGAGAAATACTGAGATTTACTGATGAATCACGCAACAGCTGCTAGCCCCCTCACCGCGTCCGGACAACCGATTCCGCCCGGGTACGGACGCCGCCGTGACCGCGGCCGGGCCCCGTCGTCCCTCTGAGCCACGAAAGTGAACCGCCGTCACGCGCTGCGCGCCCTCCACGCCGGGGGCGCGCGGCGCGGTGATGATGGCGCGATGACGGCGAACGGTGAGTGCGGGGGCGGTCCGTCCGGGCGGCCACGGACGCCGGGCGGTCCGGTCGCGGTGCGGGCGTCGCCGCGTCAACTCCCCCGCACTTCGCGGTGTCATGGCTGCGACCCGGGGCGCATACGCCGTTCGTATGTGCTCCCTTGACCGCTCCCACGGCCGCTCCTATCGTCGCGCACACCGCAGGACGTAGGACGTCGCATCTCCTCATCATCCGACTCGTCGTCGGACCCTGCATCCCAGTGGCGCGGACCCACCCGAACGCCTCCCCCCACACTCTTCGGAGGACCCGTGCGCGACGTGACCCCCGACGTGCCGGCGCCGCACCGCCGGTCGTTCCTGAAGCACACCGGCGCCCTGGGCGCGGCCGGCGCCCTCCCGGCGTCGCTGGCGGCCTGTTCGGCGGGCCCCGAGTCCACGAACGACACCGGTGACGGGGGCTCGGGCCCGAACCGGACGCTGACGGCGGTCATCGGCTACGGGAACGACGGGACCTGGGATCCGACGCAGACGGCGTCGGCGTTCTGCATGGCGGCCAACAACCATGTCTACGAGGGGCTGCTCGACACCGACCCGATCTCCCGGGAGCCCTACCCCGCGCTGGCGACCCGGGTGCCCGCGGACCTCGGCGCCACCTCGTGGAAGTTCACCCTGCGCCAGGGCGCCACGTTCCACGACGGCAGTCCGGTCACCGCCGACGACGTGGTCTTCGTCTTCGACCGCATCCTCGACCCGGACACCCAGACCCTGGCCAAGGGGTTCTTCGAGCCCTGGCTGAAGGACGTACGGAAGACCGGCGAGCGCGACGTCGAGCTGGTGCTGAAGTTCCCCTTCCCGGACGGTGCCTCGCGGCTCACCCTGGCGAAGATCATGCCCAAGCACGTCTTCTCCCGGCCCGGCGCATGGAACGACGCCATCGCGGGGCTGGCGGTGGGTTCGGGGCCCTACCGGCAGACCGCGCACCACCCGAAGTCCAACACCGTCTTCGAGGCGTACGCCGGCTACAACGGGCCGCGTCCGCCCGCCTTCAAGAAGATGAACTGGCTGACGATCGTCGACGCCGCGCCCCGCGTCGCCAAGATCTCCGGAGGCAGCGCGGGCGCGCAGATCGCGGACAACATCCCGTACGCGAACATCGGTGTGCTGGAGAGCGGCGGCATGACGGTGGCCGGCGGATTCGGGATGAACAACCTGTTCCTGATGTTCAACACCGCGCGCGAGCCCTTCGACGACGTACGGGTCCGGCAGGCGCTGCACTACGCCATCGACACCGAGCAGCTGGTCGAGGTCGCCCTCAAGGGGCACGGCAAGCCGTCGTCGTCGTTCCTCGACGAGGCCAATCCGTCGTACCGGCGCGCGAGGACCGTCTACGACCACGACCCCGGCAAGGCGCGGGCCCTGCTGAAGGCGGCCGGGGTCAGCGGGCTGCGGATCGAGATCCTCGCCGTGAACGTCAGCTGGATCGTCGACTGCCTGCCGACGATCAAGTCGTCGTGGGACGCGATCGGAGTGAGCACGACGCTGTCGCCGCAGGAGACCACGGCCGTCTTCACCAAGATGGACCAGAAGCGGGACTACCAGGTGGTGGCCGCCGCGTCGAACCCCAACCAGTTCGGCCTCGACGCCGACCTGATCATGCGTTACAACCACGGGCCCGAGAACCTCTGGATGCGGTACGCCCGCTGGACCGGCGACCCGGTCGCCCGGCGGCTGTTCAGGGACATGGACCTGGCCACCAGGGAGCCGGACGCGGCCCGCAGGAAGGCGATGATCCAGGACTACGTAGACGTCGTCGCCGAGCAGGCGGTGCTCTACCCGGTCGTCCACAACGAGCTGATGACCGCCTGGGACGCGGGCGACCTCGCCGGGATAAGGGCACAGCCGTACCCCGGGATCAACGTCCTCCAGGCCAGGTGGGCCTAGCCGGTGGCCGCCGTCGTCAGGATCCTGGCCCGTCGTGTCCTGCTGCTCGTCCCGCTGATGCTCGGCATCGTGCTGTTCGTGTTCCTGGTGATGCGGTTCTCGGACGTCGACCCGGCGTCGGCGTTCTTCCAGGGCGCGAACCCCACGGCCCGGCAACTGCACGACTTCCGCGCGGAGCACGGCCTGCTCGACCCGCTGCCGGTGCGCTACGTCGCCTTCCTCGGCGATCTGCTCCACGGAGACCTGGGCACCAGCGCGCTGACCCGGAGCGACGTCGTCGACCAGGTGATGACCGCGCTGCCGCTCACCCTGCAGCTCACCTTCCTGGGCCTCGGCATCGCGGTGGTGCTGTCGCTGCTCGGCGGGGTGACCGCCGCCATCTACCGGGACCGGCTGCCCGACCAGATCATCCGGGTGGTGTCCCTGACCGGTGTCGCCGCGCCCGGCTTCTGGCTGGCGCTGCTGATGATCCAGTACCTGGCGGTCGACCTGGGCTGGTTCCCGACCGGCGGCTACATCAACCCGCGGGACTCCGTCACCGGCTGGCTGGAGACCATGACGCTGCCCGCCCTCGCGCTGTCCCTGCCGGTCGCCGCGCAGCTGACCCGGATCGTGCGGACCGCCGTCGTCGAGGAGCTGGACAAGGACTACGTCCGCACCGCGATCGGCAGCGGGCTGCCGCCGCGGGTGGTGGTCGGCCGGAACGTGCTGCGCAACGCCCTCATCAACCCGCTGACCGTGCTCGGGCTGCGCGTCGGCTATCTGCTCGGCGGCGCGGTCGTCATCGAGACGATCTTCTCGCTGCCCGGCATGGGCAAGCTGATGATCGACGCGGTGAAGAACGGCGATCCGGCCGTCGTCCAGGGCGTCGTCCTGACCACGGCGATCGGCTTCGTGGTCGTCAACCTCGTCATCGACATCCTCTACCTGCTGGTCAACCCGCGACTGAGGGACGCCGCCTGATGTTCTCGCGCAAGCGCCTCACCGAGGCGCTCTCCCGCCCCGGCGTCCGGCTGCGCGGCCGGCGCCGGCTGCCGCTGCTCTCGAAGGCCGCCGTGTGCTTCCTGGCGCTGGTGGTGCTGGTGGCGGTGTTCGCGCCGCTGGTCGCGCCCTACGACCCGCTGGAGCAGCTGCCGCCCGTCGACGGCACCGGGCATCCCTCCGCCGCCCACTGGATGGGCCAGGACAGCCTCGGCCGGGACATCCTGAGCAGGCTGATCCACGGCGCCCGCTGGTCCCTCGCCATCGGGCTCGGCGCCACCGCGCTCGCGCTGCTGGCGGGCTCGCTGATCGGGGCGGTCGCGGCGACCTCCCGCAAGGCGGTGGACGAGACGATGATGCGCTGCCTGGACGTGGTGATGGCGTTCCCGGGGATCGCGCTGGCCGCCGTCCTGGTCGCCGTGTTCGGCGGCGGGATCGTGGTGCTGACCTGTGCGATCGCGTTCCTGTTCACCCCGCCGGTGGCCCGCGTCGTCCGGGCGAACATCCTCGACCAGTACGGCGAGGACTATGTGACGGCCGAGCGGGTCATCGGCGCCCGCACCCCGCACATCGTCCTCAGGCACGTGGCCGTCAACTGCGCCGCGCCCGTCCTGGTGTTCTGCACGGTGCAGGTCGCCGAGGCGGTCGTCTTCGAGGCGTCGCTGTCCTTCATCGGCGCCGGCGTGCGGCCGCCGGACCCCTCGTGGGGCAGCGTCATCGCGGACGGCAAGAACATGGTGCTGACCGGCGGCTGGTGGGCGACCGTGTTCCCCGGCCTGCTGATGCTGGTGACCGTGCTCTCGCTGAACATCCTGTCCGAGGGCGTGTCGGACGCCTGGGCGGCTCCCGCCCCGCGCGAGGTCGAGACCCCCCGGGACGACCTGGAGGCCCCCGAGCCCGGCAGCGGCGAGGTCACCCCGCTCCCCGGCCTCGCCGAGGCCGCGCTGCGGCTCCGCTCCCGCGCCCGCCCGCTGCCCGGCGGCGGTCCGGTGCTCTCCGTCGAGAACCTCGCCATCGGCTTCCCCGGCCGGCACCAGGGCGTGGACATCGTCGACGGCATCAGCTTCGAGGTCCGCGCCGGGGAGGTGCTCGGCCTGGTCGGCGAGTCGGGCTGCGGCAAGTCGCTGACCGCGCTGACCGTCATGGGCCTGCAGCCGAAGGGCGCCCGGGTGCGCGGCGAGGTCCGCTTCAACCAGCGGCCCCTGCTCGGCGAGCCGATGCGGGTGCGCCGCAGGCTGCTCGGCCACGAGATGGCGATGGTCTACCAGGACGCGCTGTCCTCGCTGAACCCGGCGATGACCATCCGCGCCCAGCTGAAGCAGGTCGTACGGCGCGGGGGCCGGCGTAGCCCGGCCGAACTGCTCACCCTGGTCGGCCTCGACCCGGACCGCACCCTGCGCAGCTATCCGCACGAGCTGTCCGGCGGGCAGCGCCAGCGCGTCCTGATCGCCATGGCCCTGTCCCGCGACCCGAAGCTGATCGTCGCCGACGAGCCGACCACCGCGCTCGACGTGACCGTGCAGGCGCAGATCATGGAGCTGCTGCTGGGGCTGCGCGAGGAGCTGGGCTTCGCGCTGATCCTGGTCTCGCACGACCTGGCGCTGGTCGCGGCCGTCACGGACCGGGTGGTGGTGATGTACGGCGGGCAGATCGTGGAGAGCGGCGTGACCGCCGACCTGGTCGAGGCGCCGGCCCACCACTACACCCGCGGACTGCTCGGCAGCGTGCTGTCGCTGGAGGGGGCGGCCGAGCGGATGACGCAGATCAAGGGCGTCGTGCCCTCCCCGGCGGACTTCCCGGCGGGCTGCCGGTTCGCGGACCGCTGCCCGATGGCGAGCGAGGTCTGCCGGACCACCGCGCCCGCTCTCGTGGGGACCCGGACCCACACGGCCGCCTGCCACCATCCGGCGATCCTGCTGATGAACACCGGCGAGGCGGAGAACGAGGTCGTGACGTGAACGCACTGGTGGAGCTCGCCGATGTGCACGTCGTGCACAAGGCCCGCGGCGGCGGGCTGCTCGCCCGCGACAAGGTGTACGCCCTGACCGGCGCCGACCTGACGGTAGCGCCCGGCGAGACGGTCGGCGTGGTCGGCGAGTCCGGCTGCGGCAAGTCGACGCTGGCGAAGGTGCTGGTGGGTGTGCAGCCGCCGACGTCCGGGACGGTGTCCTTCCAGGGCCGCGACCTGTGGGCCATGGCACCCGGCGAGCGCCGCACGGCCGTCGGCAGCCACACCGGCATGATCTTCCAGGACCCCTCGACCGCCCTGAACCGGCGGCTGACGGTGCGGCGGATCCTGCGCGACCCGCTGGACGTGCACGGGCGCGGCACGGCGGCCGGGCGCGAGGAGCGGGTCCGCGAGCTGATGGCGCTGGTCGGACTGCCGAAGGCGCTGGCGGACGGGCTGCCCGGCCAGCTCTCCGGCGGTCAGCGCCAGCGCGTCGCCATCGCCCGCGCGCTCGCCCTCGAACCCGGGCTGGTCGTCGCCGACGAACCGACGAGCGCGCTGGACGTGTCGGTGCGCGCCCAGATCCTCAACCTGCTGCTCGACCTCAAGGAGCGGCTGGGGCTGGCGCTGGTGTTCGTCTCGCACGACATCCAGACGGTACGGCGGATGAGCGACCGGGTGATCACCATGTATCTCGGCCGGATCGTGGAGGTGGCCCCGGCCGGCCGGGTCACGGACCGCGCCCGGCACCCGTACACCCGGGCCCTGTTCTCGGCGACCCCCGGGCTGCTCGACCCGGTCGACCCGATCCCGCTGGCGGGCCCGGTGCCGTCGGCGACCCGGCCGCCGAGCGGCTGCCCGTTCCGCACCCGCTGCTGGAAGGCCGACGCGGTGTGCGCCGGGTCGATGCCCGGCTTCACCGCCGCCGCCACTCCGACGCATCGTTTCCGCTGCCACCATCCGGTGGGAGAGGAAGAGTCGACCCGCGAACTCGTGGGCCAGGCCCAGGCACCCAAGGAACCCGTATGACCTTCCCCTCCCCGCTCACCGGTGTCGTCCCGCCCGTCTGCACGCCCCTGACGCCGGAGCGCGAGGTGGACGTCCGCTCGCTGCTGAGGCTGGTCGACCATCTGGTGGCCGGTGGCGTGCACGGGCTGTTCGTCCTCGGCTCCAGCTCCGAGGCCGCCTACCTCACCGACCGGCAGCGCGCCCTCGTCGTGGAGGCCGTCGCCGGGCACCTCGGCGGACGGCTCCCGCTGCTGGCCGGCGCCATCGACATGACGACCCCGCGCGTCCTGGACCACGTCCGGGCCGTCACGGTGGCGGGCGCGGACGCGGTCGTCGTCACGGCGCCCTTCTACACGCGCACCCACCCGGCGGAGATCGCCCGCCACTACCGGCTGGTCGCCGCCGCCTGCCCGGTCCCCGTCCTGGCGTACGACATCCCGGTCGCCGTCCACACCAAGCTCCCCGCCGAGCTGGTCCTGGAGCTGGCCGCCGACGGGGTGCTGGCCGGGCTCAAGGACTCCAGCGGGGACCTGACCGGCTTCCGCCAGATCCTCACCGGCCTCCAGGCCCACGCGGGCGCCTCCGGCTTCAGCGTCCTGACGGGCTCCGAGACCGTGGTGGACGCGGCCCTCGCGATGGGCGCGGACGGGGCCGTCCCGGGGCTCGCCAACGTCGACCCGCACGGCTACGTCCGGCTCTACCGGCTGTGCCGCGCCGGCGACTGGCAGCGCGCCCGTGCCGAGCAGGACCGGCTGTGCGCCCTGTTCGGCCTCGTCGGTGCCGGTGCCCCCGCCCGGATGGGCGGGAGCTCCTCGGGGCTCGGCGCGTTCAAGGCGGCGCTGCACCTGCGCGGGATCATCGACTGCCCGGCGACGGCGGAACCCCAGGTGCCGCTGTCGCCGGAGGAGGTGGAGCGGGTGGGCAAGTTCCTCGCGGCGGCGGGACTGCTCTGACGCCGGGGCTCAGGCCCCGGCCAGGTCGGCGAGCGGGACCGTCCGGAACTCGATGCGCTCGTACGTCCCCCGCGCCCCCGTCTCGTACAGCACGCCGAGCATGTCCGGGCCGACCTGCACCAGGTCGGAGTAGGCCGCCGGCCGCGCGGACAGCGTCAGCGCCTTGGTGAACGTCGCGCCGGCGTCCGTGCTGCGCCACAGCGCCATGGCCTGGCGGGCGGTGGGGACGGACGGGCCGGAGAAGAACAGCGGCGCGCCCTCGGCGTCGGGCTGGAGGACACTCGCCTGGACCATGGGCACATCACCCAGGGTGCGCTGGGCGGTGTAGGGCCGGTCTAGGGTGCGGCCGCCGTCGCTGGAGCGGCTGTCGAGCCGGTGGCCGGCGTGGGAGCCGTGCTGGTCGCGGGCGGAGAAGTAGAGCGTGCCGTCGGGGAGTTCGGCGGCCGTGCTCTCATTGGCGTTGTCCAGGCCGTCGTAGGAGTCGTCCACGAAGCCCAGCCGCCAGGAGGTGCCGCCGTCGTCGCTGTAGAGGGCGTGGGCGCCGTAGTACCGGGGTTCCTCACCGGTGTCGGGCGAACCGGCGGGCGGGGCGACGGAGTGGTTGGCCGGGACCACCAGGCGGCCGGCGTGCGGGCCGCGGGTGAGGGCGACGGCGTGCCCGGGGCCGGTGGCGTACCAGCGCCAGCCGGGCCGCTTCACCGAGCGGGTGATCTCCCGGGGCGCGCTGAAGGTGCGCCCGTCGTCCGTGCTGCGCTGCACGAACACCCGGCGGCTGCGCGCCGGTGTCACCTCGCCCCGCATGATCTGCCCCTCCGTCACGGCGCCGCTGTTGTAGGAGGTGAGCAGGACGACGGCACCGGTGCGCGGGTCGACGACGGGTGCCGGGTTGCCGCGGGTGTCGCCCTTCCCGGCGGCGACGACCGTGAGCGGGCCCCAGGTGCAGCCGCCGTCGAGGGAGCGGCGCACGAGGACGTCGATGTCGCCGGAGTCGCCGGAACCGCCCCGCCGGCCCTCGGCGAAGGCCAGGACCGTGCCCTCGCCGGTGATGACGGCCGCGGGGATGCGGTAGGCCGTGTAGCCGCCCGTCCCGGCGCTGTAGGGCACCGAGGAGGTGCAGCGGGCGGCGGCGGCCGCCAGGGGGACGGTGAACGGGCTGAGCACGAACGGTACGAGCACGGCGGCGGCGGTCAGGAAGGCACGTCGGGGAGGTCTCATCGGGCGGGCCCCTCGGGATCGGTGACTGAGTGTCCGTCACATCGTCCCCAAAGGCTGGAGTTCGCCCTGGTTACGCCACGATGTCCTGTTCCGGCGTCAGCTGGGCGTGCGCACCGTCGCCAGGAGGCGGGTCACCTCGTCCGAGGTGATCGTGAGCGCGGCGCCGACGGTGGCGAGGACCTCGCGTTCGGCGGCCGTGTAGGGGCCGTCGGCCAGGGCGATACGGGCGCCCTGGAGGAGGATCGACTCCCGGCCGGGCGCGGCCAGGTGCGGGGCGAGCGGGTCGAGGGCCTCGTGCAGCTCTATGGCGAGCCCCGGACCGCAGGGCGCGCCGAAGACCCGGCCGGTGTCCGCGGCCAGCGCCTCGACGAGGGCGTTCAGCTGTTCCTCGGTGCAGTCCTCGAACCCGGCCGCGCGGACCGTGCCGGCGGCCGCGGTGAGCGACGGGCGGGCGCGGGTGCCGCCCGCGGCGAGCACCGCGAGGGCGACCGTGTGCACGGCGTCGCGGAGCATCGCGGAGAAGCGGGTCGTGGTGGGGTGGTCCAGGACGTCGGTGCCGAAGTGCCGGCGGCAGGCCGCGCACTCCACGACGGGCCCCGTGTCGCCGCGCGGCAGCACGGGCAGGCCGAGCAGCGTGAAGCGGCGACGCCCCGTCAGCCGCTGGTAGTTGCGGTCGCCTCCGCAGCCGGGGCAGAAGAACTCCCCGTCCCCGACGGCCGTCCACGCGGTGCGGGTGCCCAGTACGCGCGCACGCCTGGCGGCACGGCCGTTTCGCCCTCGGACTGGCAGCACGTCGCACCTCCGTAACCCCACGGCAACATCGCCGCGCTGGCGTGATGTTAGCCACATTCGTGAGGTCGAGTCAGCACCCAGGACGAGACCTGTGCGTGACCTGGCCGGTAAACATCGGGGTCCCGCCCGCCGGAAGTCGGCGGACGGGACCCGAAACGCCCGGTCAGAGGGGTCAGCGAGTCGCCCTGTTGACGGCCGAGACGACCGCCTTCAGCGACGCACGTGTCGTGTTCGCATCGATGCCGATCCCCCAGAGGATCTTGTCCTCGATCGCGCATTCGATGTACGAGGCGGCCTGCGCGGAGGCACCCTCGCTCATCGTGTGCTCCTGGTAGTCGAGCAGCCGTACGTCGACGCCGACCGACTGCAGGGCGTCGAAGAACGCCGAGATCGGGCCGTTGCCGGTGCCGGACAGGACGGTGTCCTCGCCGTCGACGGTGGCATCCACGGTCAGCTTGTCCACGCCGTCCGTGTCGGTGGTCGACTGGCCGGTCCTGACCTGGATCCGGCCCCACGGGTTCTCCGGGTTCGGCAGGTACTCGTCCTCGAAGATCGTCCAGATGTCCTTCGGGGTGACCTCGCCGCCGTCGGCGTCCGTCTTCGCCTGGATGATCTTCGAGAACTCGATCTGCATCCGGCGCGGCAGGTCCAGCTTGTGCTCGTTCTTGAGCACGTACGCCACGCCGCCCTTGCCGGACTGCGAGTTCACGCGGATGACCGCCTCGTAGGAGCGGCCGACGTCCTTGGGGTCGATCGGCAGGTACGGGACCGCCCACTCGATGTCGTCGACGGTGACGCCCTTGGCCCTGGCGTCGGCCTCCATCGCGTCGAAGCCCTTCTTGATGGCGTCCTGGTGGGAGCCGGAGAAGGACGTGTAGACCAGGTCGCCCACGTACGGGTGGCGCGGGTGGACCTCCATCTGGTTGCAGTACTCCCACGTGCGACGGATCTCGTCGATGTCGGAGAAGTCGATCTGCGGGTCGACGCCCTGCGAGAACAGGTTCATGCCCAGGGTGACCAGGTCGACGTTGCCGGTGCGCTCGCCCTGCCCGAACAGGCAGCCCTCGACGCGGTCGGCGCCGGCCATCAGCGCCAGTTCGGCCGCCGCGACGGCGGTGCCGCGGTCGTTGTGCGGGTGGATCGACAGGCAGACGTGCTCGCGGCGGGAGAGCCGGCGGCCCATCCACTCGAAGCGGTCGGCGTGCGTGGAGGGCGTGGAGCGCTCGACGGTCGCCGGCAGGTTGAGGATGATCTCGCGGCCCGGGCCGGGCTGCCAGACGTCCATCACCGCCTCGCAGACCTCCAGTGCGAAGTCCAGCTCGGTGTCGGTGAAGATCTCCGGGCTGTACTGGTAGCCGAACTCGGTCTCGGGGCCGAGCAGCTTCTCCGCGTACTCCATCACCAGCCGGGTGCCGTCGACGGCGATCTGCTTGATCTCTTCCTTGGAACCCCGGAAGACCACCCGGCGGAAGACCGGCGCGGTGGCGTTGTACAGGTGGACGGTGGCGCGCCTGGCGCCCTTGAGGGACTCCACGGTCCGCTCGATCAGGTCCTCGCGGGCCTGTGTCAGCACCGAGATCGTGACGTCGTCCGGGATCGCGTCCTCGTCCTCGATGATCGAGCGGACGAAGTCGAAGTCGGTCTGACCGGAGGCGGGGAAGCCGACCTCGATCTCCTTGTAGCCCATCCTGACCAGCAGGTCGAACATCGCACGCTTGCGCGCCGGCGACATCGGGTCGATCAGGGACTGGTTGCCGTCGCGCAGGTCGGTGGAGAGCCAGCGGGGGGCGGTGGCGATCCGGTTCTGCGGCCAGGTGCGGTCGGGGATGTCGACCTGCTCGTACCGGCCGTACTTGTGGATCGGCAGGGAACTGGGCTGCTGGCGGTTTGCCATGGGGGCGTGGGCTCCTCGAGAGATCCGGTGGAATCCGGTGTCCGGAAGGACGGCCGACGACACAACGCCAAGCTCCGCGGGGAGGGGGTCGGCCTCGACTACAGGCCCTCGCCGCGGCAGCTAAGAAGAAGCAGCCCGAAACGCATGATGCACAGCATGCTAGCCGAGCCGTCCCGAAACGCGCGGTCCTGTATCAGTATGCGGAACGCGTACCGGAAAGGGGTGCGGGCGACCGCGCGAGAACCGCCACACCGGAGCACGGAATAACACAGCGCGACCATCCGCGGCCCGCACATCCCCACATTTCACCGATCAAGGTCGCGGATGGTGACAGGAACCTGACTCAGTGCGAGGGTGCGGGCATGACCGCGACCTTCTGCACCATCGTCCCGCCGCACGTCCTCGACACGCTCGCCCGGTCCGAGGACCCCGCCCTCGCCGGTCCGGCCCGCCGGACCCTCCAGCGCGACGCCTACGAGCGCACCCACCGCCGCCTCACCACGGTTCTGGGCGCCCCCGCGGTCGCCACGCCGCCCGCGGCCTCGGAGGGCAAGCCGCATCGCACGATCCACGACGCCCGGCACGGCACGAGCCTGCCGGGCACCAAGGTGCGCGTCGAGGGCGGCGAGCCCGGCACGGACGCCACGGTCAACCGCGCCTACGCGGGCCTCGGCGCCACCTTCGAGCTGTTCCTGGGGGCCTACGGCCGCGACTCGATCGACGGCGCCGGTCTCCCGCTCGACGCGACCGTGCACTACGACGAGGACTACAACAACGCCTTCTGGAACGGCGAGCAGATGGTCTTCGGCGACGGGGACGGCGAGATCTTCCTCGACTTCACCCTCCCCGTCGACGTCATCGGCCACGAGCTCGCCCACGGCGTGACCCAGTACGCGGCGAACCTCACCTACTTCGGCCAGCCCGGCGCGCTCAACGAGTCCGTCTCCGACGTCTTCGGCGCACTGATCAAGCAGTACACGCTCGGCCAGACCGCCGCAGAGGCCGACTGGCTGATCGGCGCCGGGCTGCTCGCCCCGCGCGTGAGCGGGGTGGCCCTGCGCTCGATGAAGGCCCCGGGCACTGCCTACGACGACGACGTGCTCGGCAAGGACCCGCAGCCGGCGACGATGGACGACTACGTCCGCACCGGCCGCGACAACGGCGGCGTCCACATCAACTCGGGCATCCCCAACCACGCCTTCTACCTGGCCGCCACCGCCCTCGGCGGGCACGCCTGGGAGCGGGCCGGACAGGTCTGGTACGACGTGCTGACCGGCGGCGAGCTGAAGGAGGACGCGACGTTCGACGAGTTCGCCACGCTCACCGTCGCCGCCGCCAGGGCGCGGTTCGGCGCCGGCGGCGACGAGTCGCAAGCGGTGTCCAAGGCGTGGGAGCAGGTCGGCGTGCGGACGCTTGAGACCCCCGCCGTTTCCCGCCGGGCAGGTTCGTACTAGACAGGGACCCATGCGTATTCAGGTGCGGCGCACAGGCGGGTTCGCGGGCATCGAGCGGCACGCCGAGGTGGACACCTCGGGGCGGCCCGACGCCCACGAATGGCACGCCCTGGCCGAGCGGGCCCTCACGGCGGGCGGGAACACCCCGCCCGCCGGGGTGCCGGACGGCTTCAGCTACCGGATCACGGTGGACGGCAGGACGGTGTACTGCGCGGACCCCCGGCTGACCGAGGAACAGCGCGGGCTGGTCACCCGGGTACTGAAGGAGGGCGCTTAACTCCGTTTTCCCACAGGGGCGTTGACTTCGCTCACCGGCGGTGCCGATGATCCGCGCATGGCGACGAACCCCGTACCCCAGTTCCCGGCCGGCTTCCTGTGGGGCGTCTCGACGTCCGCGCACCAGATCGAGGGCGCGACGCAGCTGCGCGAGCAGTCCGTGTGGGACGCCTTCACGGCCGAGCCGGGACGGGTGAAGGACGGTTCCACCGCGACGGTGGCCTGCGACCACTACCACCGCTACCGCGAGGACGTGGCGCTCCTCGCGGACCTCGGGGTCGACGCGTACCGCTTCTCGATCTCCTGGCCGCGGGTGCGCTCGTCCGAAGGCCTCGGCTTCTACGACCGGCTGGTGGACGAGCTGTGCGCGGCGGGCGTACGGCCGGTCCCGACGCTCTTCCACTGGGACCTGCCGGTGGGGCTCGACTGGCTGGAGCGGGACACGGCGGCGCGGTTCGCGGACTACGCGGCGGTGGTCGCGGAGCGGCTCGGCGACCGGGTCGCGAAGTGGATCACCCTGAACGAACCCGCCGAGCACACGCTGCTGGGCCACGCGCTCGGCGTCCACGCCCCCGGCCGGCAGCTGCTGTTCGACGCGCTGCCGGTCGCCCACCACCAGCTCCTGGCGCACGGGCTGGCCGTACAGGCCCTGCGCGCGGCCGGCGCCGCCGACGTCGGGATCGCCAACTCGCACGGACCGACCTGGCCCGCGTCGGAACAGCCCGCGGACGTGGAGGCGGCGGACTTCTACGACGTTCTGCTGAACCGGCTGTTCGCCGACCCGCTACTGCTGGGCGAATACCCCGCGGGCCTCGGCGAGTTGATGCCGGGAGACGTGGCGTCCGACCTGAAGGTCATCGCCGAGCCGGTCGACTGGTACGGGATCAACTACTACGCGCCGACACGGGTGGGGGCACCACAGGGCGCGGAGATCGAGTTCGGCGGCGTCCGGATGCCGGCCGAACTTCCCTTCTCGGTGCGGGAGATCGAGGACGTGCCGCTGACGGACTTCGGCTGGCCGGTGGTGCCCGAGGGGCTGACCGAACTGCTCACCGGATTCCGGGACCGGTACGGCGACAGGCTGCCGCCGGTGGTGATCACCGAGAACGGGTGCTCCTACGAGGGGCTCGACGACCAGGCGCGGATCGCCTACCTCGACGGCCATGTGCGGGCGCTGCACACGGCGCTGACGGCGGGCGTCGACGTACGCGGGTACTTCGTGTGGTCGCTGCTGGACAACTTCGAGTGGGCCGAGGGGTACGCGCGCCGGTTCGGGCTGGTGCACGTGGACTACGAGACGCTGGAGCGCACCCCGAAAGCCTCGTACCACTGGTACCGGGAGATGCTCCGCGCCCGGCGCTGAGGCGCGCGCCCGGTCACCGAGGGCTCAGAAGCCCAGCTTGCGCAGCTGCTTCGGGTCGCGCTGCCAGTCCTTGGCCACCTTCACATGCAGGTCCAGGAAGACGGGGGTGCCGAGCAGCGCCTCGATCTGGCGGCGTGACTTGATGCCGACCTCCTTCAGGCGCTTGCCCTTGGGGCCGATGATGATGCCCTTCTGGCTGGGGCGCTCGATGTAGACGTTCGCGTGGATGTCCAGAAGCGGCTTGTCCGCCGGGCGGTCCTCGCGCGGGAGCATCTCCTCGACGACCACGGCGATGGAGTGCGGCAGCTCGTCGCGTACGCCCTCCAGCGCGGCCTCACGGATCAGTTCCGCGATCATGACCTGCTCGGGCTCGTCGGTCAGGTCGCCCTCGGGGTAGAGGGCGGGGCCCTCGGGGAGCAGCGGGACGAGGAGGTCCGCCAGCAGCTTCACCTGCTTGTCCCCGACCGCCGACACCGGCACGATCTCGGCCCACTCGAAGCCCAGCTCCTTGCCGAGCTGGTCGATCGCGATCAGCTGCTCGGCCAGCGTCTTGCTGTCGACCAGGTCCGTCTTCGTGACGATCGCGACCTTCGGCGACTTCTTGATCCCCGCGAGCTCCTTGGCGATGAAGCGGTCGCCGGGGCCGATCTTCTCGTTCGCCGGGAGGCAGAAGCCGATCACGTCGACCTCGGCCCAGGTGGTGCGCACGACGTCGTTGAGCCGCTCGCCGAGCAGGGTGCGCGGCTTGTGGAGCCCGGGGGTGTCCACCAGGATCAGCTGCGCGTCGGGGCGGTGCACGATGCCCCGCACCGTGTGCCGGGTGGTCTGCGGCTGGTTCGCGGTGATCGCGACCTTCTGCCCGACCAGTGCGTTCGTGAGGGTGGACTTGCCCGCGTTGGGACGGCCCACGAAGCAGGCGAAGCCCGCCCGATGGTCAGTCTCGGCCGGCTGCTCGGATGACGGGGTACGAACGCTCATGGCGCCCATTGTCCCTGATCGCCGAAGCCGTGGCGCACAGTGTGACCCCGGTACCGGTGGGCCGGGGTCACGACCGTGGACGGATCAGTCGAACACGAACGGTCCCGGCGACTGCGGGCCCGTCGCCGTGCAGGTGATGGTGATGCCGAAGACGGTCATCCTGAGCGAGCCGCCGAAGGCCTCCAGGCTGTCCCCGGAGGCGACGGTGCCGGTCAGCGGGCCCACGGTGACCGGGGCACCGGCCGCCATCGCCGGGTTCTTCCTGCCGGTGAAGGCGGTGGTGCCGCCACTGCCCTTGACCAGCGTGAGCCTGGAGGAGATCGAGTCCGCCCCGAGACCGATGGGGGCGGTGATCGCGGTGGAGGTGAGGGTCATGGTGGCCGTGGTGCCGTCCTGGGTGGCGGTGAGCGTGGCCTCGCCACCGCCGAAGCCGCCGCAGTCGGCGGTGAGGGCCGCCGATTCCGGCGTGACGGCCAGGGCCGCGGGTGCGAGCAGGACACCGGTCACCGCGAGGGCGCCGATCGTCAGTGCCGCACCGGACGCGATGCGCTTGCCTCTCATGGGGGACTCCCTTCCCGTGTGGGGAATGCCATGTGGGGAATGGACGGGAGGAACACCGACGGACCACCCCCGCCGCGGGGTGCGGGCGCGCGGCACGGGCTCGACATCTGACGGTCCGTCGGAACCAACGATTCCATTGACACGCGAGTGACGCACGGCGGCAAGGCGTATTTCCGGCCTTCGCGTACCGGCCCCGCCCGGGTCCGCCGGAGAGGCCCCGGGCGAGCGGCCCCTCAGCCCGCGGAGACCGTCAGCCGTACGGCCCCGTCGGGCCCGGCGACGAGCACCGGCGTCCGCGGCCCGCCCAGATCCCGTACGGCCGCCAGATCCTCCGCGGACGCGGCCTCGGCCTCCGTGACGAGGGCCGCCGCCTCCAGCGACCTCGCGCCCGACGCCACCGCCATGGCCACGGCGGTGCGCAGGGCGCTGAGCTTCAGCGAGTCCAGGTCGACGGTCCCGGCGGCATACGTACGCCCCGTCTCGTCCCGTACGGCGGCCCCCTCGGGCACACCGTTGCGGGCCCGGGCCGAACGGGCCAGGGTGACGATCTTGCGGTCCTCGGGGTCGAGCGCGCTGCTGTCGGTCATGCCCCGAGCATACGGACGACGGCGGACGGCCTCAGGGGCGGTCCAGGCGCAGCCGCTCGGCCCGCGGCAGCCCGGCCACCACCAGGTCGTAGGAGTCCTCGATCTGCTCGCGGACCAGGCGGCCGGGCAGCGAGCCGTCCACCGTGACCGTGTTCCAGTGCCGCTTGTTCATGTGCCATCCAGGGACGATCAGACCGGGGTGGCCGGCGCGCAGGCGCACCGCGTCCTCCGGGTCGCACTTGAGGTTGACCGTGAGCGGGCGGGCGTCCAGGGAGGTCAGGGCGAACATCTTGCCCAGCACCTTGAACACCGACGTCCCGGGCCCGAACGGGAACTCCTCGACGGCCGCCTCGAAGGACAGGCACAGGGAACGCAGCTCCTGGGGCCTCACGCCGGCTTCGTCTCCTCCCGCGGCGGGTCGGCGTCGGCCACCGGCTCCACGAGCACCGTCACGACCTTGTTCCGGCGCCCGGCGGCGGCCTCGGCGGTCAGCCGCAGCCGCCGGCCGTCCGGCAGGTCGACCACGGCCGTGGCACCGGCGATCGGGACCCGGCCCAGCGCCTTGGCCAGCAGCCCGCCGACCGTCTCCACGTCCTCGTCGTCGTACGCCTCCAGCCCGTACAGCTCACCGAGGTCGCCGATGTCGAGGCGGGCGGTGACCCGGTGGCGGTCCTCTCCGAGGGGCTCCACGGGCGGCAGCTCACGGTCGTACTCGTCGGTGATCTCGCCGACGATCTCCTCCAGGATGTCCTCGATGGTCACGATCCCGGCCGTGCCGCCGTACTCGTCGATGACGACGGCCACGTGGTTGCGCTCCTTCTGCATCTCCCGCAGCAGGTCACCGGCGTTCTTGGTGTCCGGCACGAAGAAGGCGGGCCGCATGGCCGTCGACACCAGCTCGGACTCGGCCTCCCGGCTGATGTGCGTCTTGCGGACCAGGTCCTTCAGATACACGATCCCGACGATGTCGTCCTCGTTCTCCCCGGTGACCGGGATACGCGAGAAGCCGGACCTGAGGGCGAGCGTCAGGGCCTGGCGGATCGTCTTGTAGCGCTCGATGACCACCAGATCGGTGCGCGGGACCATCACCTCCCGCACGAGGGTGTCGCCGAGCTCGAAGACCGAGTGCACCATGCGGCGCTCGTCGTCCTCGATCAGGGACTCCGCCTCGGCGAGGTCCACCAGGGCGCGCAGCTCCGCCTCGGAGGCGAAGGGGCCGCGCCGGAAGCCCTTGCCCGGGGTGAGGGCGTTGCCGATGAGGATCAGCAGGGGCGGGATCGGTCCCATGACCCGGGCCAGCGGGACCAGCACGTAGGCCGCCGCGGTGGCCGTGTTCAGCGGGTGCTGACGGCCGATGGTGCGCGGTGAGACGCCGACCGCGACATACGAGACGAGGACCATGACCGCGATGGCGATCAGCAGCGCCTCGGTGGTGCTGGCGAACTCGTTCAGGCAGGCGTACGTGACGAGCGCGGCCGCGGCCATCTCGCAGGCGACGCGGACGAGCAGCGCCACGTTGAGATAGCGGGTGGGGTCGGCGGCGACCTGGGCGAGCTTCGCGCTGCCGCGCCGGCCGGAGCGTACGGCCTCCTCGGCGCGGAAGCTGGAGACACGGGCGAGGCCCGCCTCCGCGCAGGCGGCGAGCCAGGCGACGACGACCAGCGCGACGGCGCCGGTGACCAGCGGGAGGCTCATGACACGGTGGGGGCCGGGGAGGGGCCGGTCAGACCCTTCTCCGCACGCCAGCCGTCCACGATGGCCGCCTGCAGACCGAACATCTCGGCCTTCTCGTCCGCTTCCTCGTGGTCGTACCCCAGCAGGTGCAGCACTCCGTGGACGGTGAGCAGCTGGAGCTCCTCGTCCATGGAGTGCTGCGTCGGGGCCTCGGCCCCCTGCTTGGCGGCGACCTCCGGGCACAGCACGATGTCGCCGAGCAGGCCGCTGGGCGGCTCGTCGTCGTCCTTGGCCGGCGGGCGCAGCTCGTCCATCGGGAAGGACATGACGTCGGTCGGACCCGGCAGGTCCATCCACTGGATGTGCAGCTGCTCCATGGCGTCGGCGTCCACGACGATCACCGAGAGCTCGGAGAGCGGGTGGATGCGCATCCGTGCGAGCGCGTAGCGGGCGATGTCGAGGATCGCCTGCTCGTCGACCTCGGTTCCGGACTCGTTGTTGACGTCGATCGACATGGTCGTGCTGGTCTACTTCCCCTTGGTGCCCTTGGCGCCGGTCCTGCCACGGCCCTTGTGCGTGCCGTTCTCCGTGCCGTTCTGGCTGTCGAACTTCTCGTACGCGTCGACGATACGGCCCACGAGCTTGTGCCGGACGACGTCCTGGGACGACAGCCGCGAGAAGTGGACGTCCTCGACACCCTCCAGGATCTCCTGCACCTGGCGCAGACCGGACTTGGTGCCGCCGGGCAGGTCGACCTGGGTCACGTCACCCGTGATCACGATCTTCGACTCGAAGCCGAGACGGGTGAGGAACATCTTCATCTGCTCGGGGCTCGTGTTCTGAGCCTCGTCCAGAATGATGAAGGCGTCATTGAGGGTGTTGTGCGTCAGCAGGTAGTCCTGCGTGACGTACAGGGAGTCCTCGGCCGCCACCTGGATGCAGACGGTCTCCTCCCGCCCCGCGGGCTCGATCGAGTCGATGAAGCGCATCGGACGTCCGCCGCCTCCGGCCGCGTGGTACTTGTCGCGCTTGCGGGCCAGGCGGAAGGGTTCGATGCCCTCGGGGAGGCGGATGTCGACGATGTGGGCGTCGTACCGGTAGGCGATCTCCTTGCCGTTCGCGAGACCGGGCTTGCGGCCCTGGGCCGCACGGCGACGCGTGTACGCGACACCGCCCAGCGACCGCACGAGGGAGATCACGTCATCACGCAGCAGGATCGACGTCGTCGTGTACTGGATCCGGCACGTGCGATCGGCCTGGGTGACCGGCCCGCCGTCGGAGTCGAGCAGCCCCTGGAGCACGGCCAGCCGGACCTCGGCGGAGTTGTGCAGGTAGTCGTCCGGGACGAACTTGCTGTGCGAGCGAGTGCGCAGCAGGTCCAGTTCTCGCAGGACCCGTGTGACGGGGTTCTCGATGGTGACCACGTCGCCCGGGGACTTGATCCGGTTCAGGGTGTAGTCGGGTCCGCCCTTGTGACGCAGCGCGACACCGGGCAGCGCGGATTCCAGCGCCACGGCCAGCTCCGGATCCTCCGTCGCGAAGGACGGAGTCGTGGAACCCGTGAGGCAGCCGTCACCCAACAGCAGCCCCAGCGCGTACGGATCCATGGGAACCTCGCGCTCCGGGAAACACACCGGCGCGGTGAGCAGCGGCAGCTCGTAACGGCGGGCGTGCGCCGCCCGCAGGTTGCCGATCATCTCCTGGGTTTCCAGGACCCGCCACGGCTTGTCGCGGCGCTTGTCGTCGCGCGTCCTGACCGTCCACAGGTGCTCGCCGCAGGCCAGGGTCCAGGAACCGTCCTGGGCAGTGACGCGGTAAACATCCTTCTCACCCTGCGGGTAGACGCCGAGGACCGGCGTCGGCTCGCCGTTGGAACCGATGACCAGGTCACCGACCTGGAGGTCCCCGATGGGGCGCCAGCCTTCCGGTGTCAGGACGTTGGTGAACCGCGGCTGCGCTCTGCCACGCATATATGCCAGCGGTGCGACCTCGATCGTGCCCGCTGCCATCAGGCGCGGGATCGAGTCCGGGTCGAGCATGTCGTGCAGCGCGTCGTAGAGCGGGCGCAGGTACGGGTCGATCTTCTCGTAGAGCGTGCCCGGGAGGAAACCGAGGCGCTCGCCGGCCTCGACGGCGGGGCGGGTCAGGATGATCCGGTTGACCTGCTTGGACTGCAGGGCCTGCACGGCCTTGGCCATGGCGAGGTAGGTCTTGCCGGTGCCGGCGGGGCCGATGCCGAAGACGATGGTGTGCTTGTCGATCGCGTCGACGTACCGCTTCTGGTTGAGGGTCTTGGGGCGGATCGTGCGGCCGCGCGAGGACAGGATGTTCTGGGTGAGCACCTGCGCCGGCGTCTCTTCCGCGCCCTCGCCGTTCTCCGTCGCCCGGAGCATGGCGATCGAGCGTTCCACTGCGTCCTCCGTCATCGGCTGCCCGGTGCGGAGCACCAGCATCATCTCGTCGAACATGCGCTGGATGAGGGCGACTTCCGCCGCGGGCCCGACCGCGCTGATCTCGTTGCCCCGGACGTGGATGTCGGCCGCCGGGAAGGCCTTCTCGATCACGCGCAGGAGGGAGTCGCCGGACCCCAGGACGGTGACCATGGGGTGCTGGGCGGGGACGGTGAACTGTGCTCTCGACTGCCCCTGCGCGGGGGTGTGAGCTGTCGGTGTCTGAGTCATGGGCCGGCGCTGAAGGCCTGCTCGTCCTCCTCGATACGACTCGCCTGCCACGAGGGCGGCCTGGCGATTTCCAGAGTACGCCGGACGGCTGACATCGCTGTAGGACTTTTCCGTGGCCCATCCGGCCCGTGAGGCCCTCGGGGCGGGGTCAGGCGGACCGGCCGAAGCCGATCGTGGGGACCGCTCGGCGCAGTGGCCAGGGCCGGGCGGTGGCCGGGATCAGGTCCTCCAGGAAGGAGTAGCGGCGCAGGGCGGCGGGGTCCTGGTCGTCGTAGGACTGCACCTTGCGGAACCAGGCCGCGATCTCGGACCAGCCGGGGGCCGACAGGGAGCCGCCGAACTCCTGGACGGAGAGGGCGGCGACGAGGCCGGCGAAGGCGACGCGGTCGGCGAGGGGCCATCCGGCCAGGGTGCCGGTGACGAAGCCGGCGACGAAGACGTCTCCCGCGCCGGTGGGGTCCAGGGCCTCGACGGCGATCGCCGGGACCTCGGCGCTCTCGCCGGTGCGGCGGTCCACGGCGTAGGCGCCGTCGGCACCGAGGGTGACCACGGCGAGCGGCACGTGTGCGGTGAGGGCGTGCGCGGCGGCGCGGGGGCAGGTGGTGCCCGTGTAGCGCATCGCCTCCTCGGCGTTGGGCAGGAACGCCTCGCAGTGTGCGAGGTCGGGGAGGCCCGCCAGGTCCCAGGCGCCGGTGTCGTCCCAGCCGACGTCGGCGAAGATGCGGGTGCCGGTGCTCGCGGCCTGCGCGATCCAGGGGGCGCGTTCGCCCGGGGTGAGTGAGGCGACGGCCGCACGCGCGCGGGGCGGGTGGTCGGGGGCGGTCTCCTCGGGGGGCGGCTCGTGGCCGTGGGAGACCATCGTGCGCTCGCCCTCGTAGGCCATGGAGACGGTGACCGAGGAGTGCCAGCCGGGGACCGTGCGCGAGGGGGTGAGGTCGATGCCCTCGCCCTGCTCCAGGGCGTCCCAGCAGTAGTCGCCGTAGTGGTCGTCGCCGAAGGCCGCCGCGAGGGAGGTCTTCAGGCCGAGGCGGGACAGCGCGGTCGCCATGTTGGCGACGCCGCCGGGGCTCGATCCCATCCCTCGCGCCCAGGACTCCGTGCCGCGCACCGGGGCGGAGTCGAGTCCGGTGAAGATGATGTCGAGGAAGACGGTGCCGGTGAGGTACACGTCCCAGGGTGGCTCTCCCGGCCCGCGCAGGGCGGCCAGGGGGTCGACGTGGGCGTGGCAGTACCGGCCCTCGTGAAGGGTCGGCATCGCCCTGGTGGCGGGCAGCGGTCCCTCTCCGTCGGACCCGATCACAGTGTGCTCCCTGACGTGGTACTGACCCGGCCAGTGTGCACCACACCACGGACAACTCCCTGGCGCCCGGGCGGGGCGCCGCGCCGGGCCCGGGCGGAAGGCGTGCGGGGGTCCCCCGGCGGGGCACGCGCCCACGCGCGGGCGTGCCCCGGGGGCCCGGCGCTACCAGCGGGGCATCGCGGGGGTGACCCACTGCGGGTCGGTGACCCGCATCGCCGCCGCGTCGTCGCGGTCGCGCAGTGTGCCGTCGTCGTCCAGCCAGCGCCTGTGGAGCGGGGCGAGCCGGTCCGGGTCGAGCTCGACGCCGAGGCCGGGGGTGTCCGGGACCTTCACGGACCCGTTCTCGAAGACCGGCCGCTCGGTGAGCACGTCCTCCGTCTGCCAGGGGTAGTGGGAGTCGCAGGCGTGGTGGAGGCCGGGGACGGTGGCCGCGGCATGGGTCATCGCGGCGAGGCTGATCCCGAGGTGGGTGTTGGAGTGCATGGACACCCCGACACCGAAGGTCCGGCAGACCGCGGCGAGCTGCTGGGTGTTGCGCAGCCCGCCCCAGTAGTGGTGGTCGGAGAGGACGACCTGGACCGCGCCGCGCGTGAACGCCTCCTCGATCTCGGCGAACGTCGTCACGCACATGTTGGTGGCCAGGGGTACGCCCGTGCGCGCGGCGACCTCGGCCATGGCGGGGGTGCCGAGCGCGGGGTCCTCCAGGTACTCCAGGACGTCGCCGAGTTCCCCGGCCACCTTGACGGCCGTCTCGACGGACCAGGCACCGTTGGGGTCGAGGCGCAGCGGCCGCCCGGGGAACGCCTCCGCCAGCGCGCGCACGGCCGCGATCTCCTCGTCGGGCGGGAAGACGCCTCCCTTGAGCTTGAACGAGGAGAACCCGTACCGCTGCGTGAACTTCCGCGCCTGCGCCACGATCCCGGCGGGGTCGAGCGCGGCGCCCCAGTCGTCCCGCTCGGCGGGGACGCCCGCCGGGTGCTCGGCCCACTTGTAGAACAGGTACGCGCTGTACTCGACCGTGTCGCGCACCTTGCCGCCGAGGAGTGCGTGCACGGGCAGCCCGAGCGATTTCCCGAGCGCGTCCAGACAGGCCACCTCGAAGCCGGAGGCGACGGACAGCCGCAACTTGTCGGCGGTCTGCACCCCGCGCAGCCCGCCGACGTCCACGGCGTGGGAGACCCGGGAGGCGTCCACGGACACCTCGTCGGCGACGGCGAACAGCCCGTTCAGATCGGTGACCTGCCGTCCCTTCAGCTTCTCGGCGAAGGGCCGTGCCAGTTCCAGGTACTTGGTGTCGCCGTACGTCTCCCCGACGCCGGTCACACCGTCCGCCGTCACGACCTCCACGATCAGCCGTGGCGTGTAGGGCTGGTGGACGCCCTGTGTGTTGAGCAGGGGCGGGTCGGCGACCAGGATCGGGGTCAGTCGCACGTCGGTGACGGTGAGGTTCACGGGGCGGCTCCTGCGAGGTCGGGTCCGGTGACGGGCGGGGCGTCCTCAGGTCGGCGTGGTCGGCCGCCGAGGGAACCGGCGCCTCATCTCCCCATGTGGACACCATCCATATAGGGAGACGGAGACTAGGCAGGCGGACAGCGGTCGTCAACGGTCCGCGCGCCGCGACGGGCGTTCCGCCGGCGCCTCACGGACACGGGGGCGCGGGGCCCGCGGACACCGGGGCGCGGGGGCCCGCGGACACCGGGGCGCGGGGCCCGCGGACGATCGGGACATGCCGCGGACAGGCGGTACGAACAGGGCGGAGGCCCACGGGAAAGCGCCGCATCTACCCGGCCTCAACGACCCCAAACGGAAGGTGATCCAGATCACCCACCCCGGTCTCCCGTCGTACTGCCCCCGCTTGATACAAATTGCCCGCGCGTTCCTGTCCGTCGACGGTCGTCGCCCGATCCCCTTTCCTGTGCCGTCCTTTCGCATGCCCTGGGAACGCCCGTGCTCGCCCCCCGCACCCCCTCGCCCTGGCCCCTCGTCGCCCTTTTCACGGCCGGGTACCTCGCCCCGTACCTCCTCCCGACCGTCGTGGGCAGGCTGGACTCCGGGCTCCCCGTCTCCGCCACCCAGGCGGGCGCCATCGGCAGTGCCCTGCTGCTGAGTTCGGCCGCCGCCGGGTTCCTGCTCTCGTCCCGGGTCGACCGGATCGGACCGCGCACCCTGGCCCGCGCGGGCCTGGCGCTCGCCGTCCTCGGCTACGGCGGCGCCGCCCTCACCACCGCCGTCCCCGCGGTCGTCGCCGGCGCGATGACCGGCGGCTTCGGCTCCGGAGTGGCGACCGCGGTCGCCGCCACCGGGATCGCCTCGCAGAAGGACCCGCACCGGATCACCACGTTCGGCCTGCTCGGCGTCTCCGCCCTCGCCGGAGTGGTCTATCTGACGGTCCCGCACCTCGGCCCCGGCCACGGCCTCCCGCTGGCCGCGATCGCCCTCACCGCGCTCGCGGTCTGGCCGCTGACCGGCCGCCTGCACGCCCGGACGCCGGCGCTCTCCGTGAGCCGTACCCGCGATCCCCTGCCCCGGCTGGGCCCCGGTCTGCTGCTGGCCGCGGCGATGCCGTGCTGGTCGATGGCGCAGAACGCCCTCTGGGGTGTCAGCGGCAGGATCGGCGTCACCCAGGCGCACCTGGACGAGGCGACCGTCGGCGTGGTCTTCGCCGTCGCGCTCGGCGCGGGACTGGTGGGCGTGGTCGGCGCCGGAGCCCTCGGGCCCCGGTTCGGGCACGCCGCGCCCATCGGCGTCGGCACCGCCCTGATCGCGGGCTGCATCCTGGTCAGCTCGTCCGCGACGGGGCTGACGACCTTCGCGGCGGGCGAGATCGCGTGGAACACGCTCTACCCGATCGTCCTGTCGTACGTCATCGGCCTCGCCGCCTCCCTCGACCCGCGCGGGCGCTGGGCGGTACTGGTCGGCTCGGCGTCCTCGCTGGGCACGGCGGCGGGCCCGCTGACCGGCAGTCTGCTGTCGGCGCAGGCGGGTTTCCCGGCGATGGGCGCGGCCCTGGCCGCCGGGCTGCTGGTGATCGCCGTGCCGATGACCCTGGTGGCCCTGCACGCGTCCCGGCGGCCCACTCAGGTCGTCGACGTACTGGAGATCCCCGTGGACGCGCTCCCGGCCATGCCCGCCCAGCGGCACGCCTACGGCACGGCGGGGCCCCGGCAGGCGACGGCCGCACCGGGATCCGCGAGCGCCTGAGGACTACCGGAACTACCGGAACTCGTACGCCTCGACCTCCGCGAGGTACCGCGCCCGCCGCTCCTCGTCGTGCTCCAGGAAGGACGCGAGGAACGAGTTGCGGGCCAGCTCGCGCAGCCGTTCCTCGCCCAGACCGAGGGCCGCGCGCACGGCGTCGAAGTTGTCGCCCGCGTACCCGCCGAAGTAGGCGGGGTCGTCGGAGTTGACGGTGCACAGCAGCCCCGCGTCGAGCATGGCGGGCAGCGGGTGGTCGGCGAGGGCGCCGACCGCGCGCAGCCGGACGTTGGACAGCGGGCACAGCGTCAGCGGCACCCGCTCCCGCACCAGCCGTTCCACCAGCGCCGGATCCTCCAGGCAGCGCAGCCCGTGGTCGACGCGCTCGACGCCGAGCACGTCGAGGGCCTCGGTGATGTACTGCGGCGGTCCCTCCTCGCCGGCGTGCGCGACCCGGCGCAGCCCGAGCGCGGCGGCGGCCTCGTACACCTCGCGGAACTTCACCGGCGGATGACCGACCTCGGCGGAGTCCAGCCCGACGCCGGTGATGCGGTGCAGATACGGCTTCGCCGCCTCCAGCGTGGCCATCGCCGACCCGGCGGACTCGTCGCGCAGGAAGCACATGATCAGCTGGGTGGAGACGCCGTGCTCGGACTCGCTGTGCTCCAGCGCCCGCCACAGGCCGTCGACGACCGTGCCCATGCCGACCCCCCGGGCGAGGTGCGCCTGCGGGTCGAAGAAGATCTCCGCGTGCCGCACGCCCTGCGCCGCCGCCCGCGCGAGGTAGGCGTTCGCGAGGTCCGCGAAGTCCTGCTCGGTGCGCAGCACGGCCATGAGCTCGTAGTACAGGTTCAGGAAGGACTGGAGATCCTCGAACCGGTACGCCTCGCGCAGCTCGCCGGTGTCGGCGTAAGGCAGCCGCACGCCGTTGCGTGCCGCGAGCTCGAAAGCGAGCTCCGACTCCAGAGTGCCTTCGATATGAAGGTGCAGTTCGGCTTTGGGGAGGGGCATCAGTTCATCGTACGACCGATTCACCTGCGCTTCGGCATCGGCACTCGCAGTAGATCGTGTGCCACGCTCAGCTCCCCCTGGAAGCCGGCGGCGCGCGCCTGCCGCTCGAACAGGTCCGGCTCGGTGTAGCGCTGGCTGAAGTGGGTGAGCACGAGATGGCGTACGCCGCTCTCCACGGCCACCCGCGCCGCCTGGCCGGCGGTCAGATGGCCGTGCTCCACGGCCAGTCGCTCGTCCTCGTCGAGGAACGTCGACTCGATGACCAGCAGGTCGCAGTCCTCGGCGAGGGCGTACACGCCGTCGCACAGCCGGGTGTCCATGACGAACGCGAACCGCTGACCGCGCCGCACCTCGCTGACCTCGTCGAGGGCCACCCCGTCGAGCGCCCCCTCGCGCTGGATGCGGCCCACGTCGGGACCCGTGATGCCGTGCGCGGCGAGCCGCTCGGGCAGCATGCGGCGCCCGTCGGGCTCGACCAGCCGGTAGCCGTACGCCTCGACCGGGTGGGAGAGCCTGCGGGCTTCCAGGCGGTAGGAGGCCGAGGAGGCGAGCACCCCGTCGCCGTCCACCGGTTCCTCGGTGATCCCGACGGTCTCGCGGTAGGCGGTGGCGTACCGCAGCCGTTCGAAGAAGCGCTGCCCGGAACGGGGGTAGTGGGCGGTGACCGGGTGCGGCACCTGGTCGAGGTTGATGCGCTGGACGACGCCCGCGAGGCCCAGCGAGTGGTCCCCGTGGAAGTGCGTGACGCAGATCCGGTTCAGGTCGTGGGCGGCGACCCCGGCGCGCAGCATCTGGCGCTGGGTGCCCTCGCCGGGGTCGAAGAGGATGCCCTCGCCGTCCCAGCGCAGCAGGTAGCCGTTGTGGTTGCGATGCCGGGTCGGGACCTGGCTGGCGGTGCCGAGGACGACCACTTCACGGACGGACACGACGACTTATCCCGGAGGCCATTCCATGCCGCGACCGCCCAGGACATGGGCGTGCGCGTGCCAGACGGTCTGGCCGGCGCCGGTGCCGGTGTTGAAGACGATGCGGTAGCTCTCCAGCTTTTCCTCGTCGGCGACGGCCTGCGTCTCGCGCAGGACGTCGGCGGCGATCTCCGGTTCGGCGGCGGCGAGGGCCGCCGCGTCCCGGTGGTGCACCTTCGGGATCACCAGGACGTGGGTGGGCGCCTGGGGGTTTATGTCCCGGAACGCGACCGTCGTCGGGGTCTCCCGGACGATCGTCGCCGGGATCCGCCCCTCGACGATCTTGCAGAACAGGCAGTCGTCCTGCGGCTCCCCTGCCATGGTCCCTCCGGGGGTTGTGCGAGCTGATCGGGTGGGGGCATCGTACGCCCGCCCCGGCTCCCTCCCCGTCCTGCGTCCATGTCGCGGGGCGGGGAAGGAAGCAGGGGAAGAGGTCAGGCGGGCAGGTCCGGCGGGGTCTTCGCGGGGCTGTCCGCCAGCGCCTCCAGGGCCAGCCTCATGGCCTCGTCGAGTTGGACGTCCCGCCCCGCCGCGTGGTCCTGCGGGCGCTGCACGACCTCCACGTCGGGATCCACTCCGTGGTTCTCGACGCCCCACTCGTAACCCTCCAGCCAGAAGGCGTACTTCGGCTGGGTGATCAGCGTGCCGTCCACCAGCCGGTAGCGGCTGTCGATGCCGATGACGCCGCCCCACGTCCGCACCCCGACCACCGGCCCGAGCCCGAGCGCCTTGATCGCGGCGTTGACGATGTCTCCGTCCGAACCGGAGAACTCGTCGGCGACGGCGACGACGGGTCCGCGCGGCGCGTCCTGCGGGTAGCTGTAGGGCCGCATGCCGCGCGGCACCGCCCAGCCGACGATCCGCCGGGCCAGCTTCTCCACCACCAGCTGGGAGGTGTGCCCGCCCCGGTTCTCCCGGATGTCCACGACGAGCCCCTCGCGGCCCACCTCCACCCGCAGGTCCCGGTGGATCTGCGCCCAGCCCGGCGCCTGCATGTCCGGCACGTGGAGATAGCCCAGCCGCCCGCCGGACCGCTCGTGCACGTACGCCCGCCGGTCCTCGACCCAGGCGTGGTAGCGCAGCGGTTCCTCGTCGGCGACCGGCACGACGACCACGTGCCGCACCTCGCCCCCGCCGGACGGCGAGACGGTCAGCTCGACCGCCTTGTCCGCCGTTCCGACGAGCAGCGGCCCCGGGCCGGTCACCGGATCGACCGTGTGTCCGGCCACCGCCACGATCGCGTCCCCGGCGCGCACCGCGACGCCGGGGGCGGCCAGCGGGGAGCGGGCCTCCGGGTCGGAGGTCTCCGAGGGCAGGACGCGGTCGATGCGCCAACTGCCGTCCGGATGCCGGGAGACGTCCGCGCCGAGCAGGCCCTGCCGGGCGTCGCCGCCGTGTCCGCCGGGCGGGACGACGTAGGCGTGCGAGGTGCCCAGTTCGCCCTGCACCTCCCACAGGAGGTCCACCAGGTCGTCGTGGGTGCAGACCCGGTCCAGCACGGGCCGGTAGCGGTCCAGGACGCCGTCCCAGTCGACGCCGCTCATGTCCGGCCGCCAGAAGTGGTCACGCATGACCCGGCCGGTCTCTTCGTACATCTGCCGCCACTCGGCCGCCGGTTCGACGGTCTGGCGGACCCGGGTGAGGTCGACGGTGATGTTGGTGTCGCTGTCTTCGTCCCCCGAGGCGCGCCGGTCGCTGGGTACGACCTTCAGCCGGCCGTCGGTCCACAACAGCACCCGCTTGCCGTCGCCGCTGACGGCGAAGTGGTCGGCGTCGGCCGCGAGATGCTCCAGCCGCTGCTGGACCAGGTCGTAGCGCTCCAGCTCGGTCTTCGGATCGGGGTCGTCCGGGGTGGCGCGGGCGGAGCCGAGGACGCCCTGCACGGGGTGGCGCAGCCACAGCACGCCGTCCTTCGCGGCGCGCAGGCCGGAGTAGCGCCCCGCCTCGACGGGGAACGGCACGATCCGGTCGGCGAGTCCTTCGAGGTCGATCCGGGTGGCCGGAGTGCCCTCGCTGTCGGGCGTCTCCTCCTTGTCCGGCGTCTCGAAGGGCCGGCCGTGCCGCTGCGGGCCGAACGGCGAGGGCGTGGTCGCGGACAGCGTGATCAGGTGCGGCCGGTCGCCGACGACGAACGCCAGGTCGAAGACGTGCTCGTCGTAGACCGGGTCGAAGGCGCGGTTGGACAGGAACGCGAGGTGCTTGCCGTCGGCGGTGAAGGCCGGGGCGTAGTCCTGGAAGCGCAGCGGGGTCGCCTCGGTGACCGACAGATCGGTGGTGTGGGCGAGCTTCAGCTGGCACAGCGGGCGCGGGCCGGGGTGGGACCAGGCGAGCCACGCCGAGTCGGGCGAGAAGACCAGGCCGCGCACGTCGCCGTTGTCGCTGCGGTCGACCTCGCGGACCTCGCCGGACTCGCGTTCGACGAGCAGCAGCCGTCCGTCGTGCGAGGCGACGGCGGCCCGGCTGCCGTCGGGGGCCATGGCCAGCCCGAGGACCCGGCCGAGCCGGCCCGCGGCGAGCCGGCGCGGGATCGCGCCCGGCGCCGTTCCGGTGGCCGGCGCGAACTCCAGGGCGTCCGCGCCCTCGGCGTCCGTCACCCACACCACCCACTCCTCGCCCTCGGCGCGGAAGGTGCGGGGCAGGCGGGCCCGGACGCCGGGTTCGGCGGCGAGGGCGCGGGCGGGCCCGGAGCGGTGGGTCACCCAGTGCACGCCGCCGCGCACGGCGACCGCGCTGCCGCGCGCGGTGTGGTCGGGGGAGGCCGAACCGAACCAGCGGGAGGCGTTCACCGGGTAGGGCCGGCGGTCGGTGCGCTGCCCGCCGATGCGGATGTCCAGGCGGCGCGGCTCGGCCCCGTCGAGGTCGTCCAGCAGCCACAGCTCGCCGGCCGAGGCGTACACGACGCGGGTGCCGTCGCCCGCCGCGTGCCGGGCGTAGAAGCCGGCGAGAGGAGTGTGCCGGCGCAGGTCGGAGCCGTCGGCCAGGGAGGAGTACAGCGCGCCGGTGCCCTCGTGGTCGCAGAGGAAGGCGATCCGGTCACCGGCCCAGACCGGGTACTCGATGTTCCCGTCGAGGTCCGCGTGCAGCCGCACGAACTCCCCGTCGTCCTCCGCGTCGATCCACAACTTTCCCGCCGTGCCGCCCCGGTAGCGCTTCCAGGCGGCGGCCTCGCGGCCCATCGTCGCGGACAGCAGCACGGTGTGCGGGCCGTGGGCGACCTGCCCGACGGGGCCGTACGGCAGCCGCCGCGCCGGTCCGCCGTCGAGCGGGACGGCGTGCGCCCAGGTGCGGCGGAGGCTGGCCTGACCGTGGGCGGTGAGGGCGAGGACCTGCCCGTCGGGGGTCCAGCCGCGCACCCGGGTCGTCCCACTGCCCCAGTGGGTGAGCCTCTTGGCGGGGCCGCCGTCGACGGGCGCGACATGCACCTCGGGGGCGCCGTCGCGGGTGGAGGTCCAGGCGACGGTGGTGCTGTCGGGGGAGATGCGCGGCTGGGTCACCGGCATGTTGTCGGCGCTGACCCGCCAGGCGCGCCCTCCGTCGAGCGGCGCGAGCCAGACGTCGTCCTCGGCGGTGAAGGTCACCAACTCGCCCTGGACATGCGGAAACCGGAGATACGCGGGCACTGCGGACTGGGTCACCAGGTCACCCTACGCAGGCACCGGGTCCACGGACAGGGGTTTGGATCACTTGCGTCACCCGCTACTTGCCCTCGGGCCAGCATGTGGGTGCGCTGCGGCAGTAGACGGTCTTGGTGACCGTCACCGTGGTGGTCGGGCCGGCGCCCGGCGGGTCGCCGCCCACCGGCGGGGCGGAGGTGGCGTCGCAGTCACCGAGTCCGGTGACCCGGAACCACTCCTTGCCGTCGATCCTCGCGGTGAGGTCACCGCGCACACAGGCGCCGCCGACCGCCCGGGTGACCTCACCGGTGACGGTGATGTCCCTGCCGTCGGTGGTCCGCCCCTCGCAGTCGACGTCGGCGACGTTGCGCACGCTCGCCGAGGGCGTCGCCCCGCCGCGCTCACCGAAGTGAGCGGTGCACGTCAGCCACTGCACCTCGGCCTCGCGCCGCTCCAGCTCACGCGTCATCAGTTCGTCGGTCGTCCAGGCCACGGTCGCCGAACTCAGCGCCCCCGGCTCGCAGGCCACCAGTCCACCCGCGCCGGCCACGACCACCACCACCGCACCGGCCGCCCGCCACGCACGAGGACGGCCACAAATCCACCGCAACACCCCCATGGACGGCAGCCTCCCACTGTCTCGCCGTCCACGGAAGGGCGCATACGGCCACTCGGTACCGCCGCTGAAGACCGAGTACGAGGTGCGCGTGCTCGGCCGAACACTTCGCGCGGTCCGGGGCGTTCTGGTTCACCGCGTTCCTGTCGCGTCCGGTCTCTTCGCCTTTAGGCGTGGTCCGGGAACGCGACGGCGGCCGCGCGCCGGAGTCCTTCGCGGTCCACCGCGAGGACGTCCAGCTGCTGCCGACCGGTGACCGGGCACCGAAGCGGTGCCCTCAGGGCGTCGTCAGAGCTGCAGGAGTTGCCACTCCTGGAGTTCCACCAGGTTGCCCTCCGGGTCCTTGAGGTGGGCCACGCGCAGACGCGGGGTCATGGGGGCCGGGCCGTGGAGGAGGGTGGCGCCGCGGGACGTGACGCGGTCGCAGTAGGCGTCGAGGTCGTCCACGCGCAGGACGACGAGGGAGCGGTGGCCCGTGACGGTGTCGTTCACCTCGCCGAGCAGATCGGCCATGGTCGCGCGGTCCTGCAGCGCGATGCCCGCCGAGCCGGTCGTGGGGCTGAACTTCTCGTAGGGACCCTCGGCCGCGCCCGACTGCGGTTTGAGGCCGAGGACCTCGGCATAGAAGCGGTAGCAGCCGGCGAAGTCGCTGACCAGAAGCCTGACCTGGGCCAGTTCCATGACGTCCTCCCGCGGGGGATCAGGACCAGCGACCGGTGCGGCCGAGCAGCAGGGCCGCCGCCGCGGTACCGGCCGTCGAGGTGCGCAACACGGACGGGCCGAGGCGGTAGGCGGGTGCCCCGGCCTCGGCGAACAGGGACAACTCCTCGGGGGACACGCCCCCTTCGGGGCCGACGACCAGCACGATCTCGCCCTCGGCGGGCAGTTCGGCCGCGGCCAGCGGCTCCTCGCCGCTCTCGTGCAGTACGGCGGCGAAGTCGGCCTTCGCCAGCAGCGCGGCGACCTGCTTGCCCGTCGCCGCGTCCGCGACCTCGGGAAAGCGCACGCGCCGGGACTGCTTGCCGGCCTCGCGCGCGGTGGCCCGCCACTTGGCCAGGGCCTTGGCGCCGCGGTCGCCCTTCCACTGCGTGACGCAGCGGGACGCGGCCCACGGCACGATCGCGTCGAC
The DNA here is from genome assembly GCF_053593375.1 of Streptomyces sp. NPDC002309. Taxonomy (NCBI): domain Bacteria; kingdom Bacillati; phylum Actinomycetota; class Actinomycetes; order Kitasatosporales; family Streptomycetaceae; genus Streptomyces; species Streptomyces sp. NPDC002309. The sequence goes on from NZ_JBSFCI010000001.1 coordinate 95,735, forward strand.
CCCGACCTCGGTCATGGTCTCCACGGCCAGCTCGCCCCGGTCTCCCTTGGGCAGGGCCTGGACGACCGTGAGGCGCGGCTGCGCCGCCGACTCCTCGCTCACCGAGTCCATGTGGACGATCAGCCGGTCCTTGCCCTCGGTGTCCACGACCACGCAGTCCGCCCAGCGCCCGGCCCCGTCGGTGAGGACCACGTCCTCACCGGCCCGCAGCCGCTTCACGGAGACCGCGTGCCGGCCCTCGGGCCCGTCCAGGACGTACCGCCCGCCGCCGCCCGCGGCGAAGTGGTCGACGACGAACACCGGCGCGGTCATCAGGCACCGCCCCGGTCCGACGGGGCCGTCCCGGCCTCGGCCAGCTCGGCCGCCAGTACCTCCACCAGCTCCCCGGCGGGCAGCTCACGCGCCATCCGGTGCCCCTGGCCCGCCCACAGCGCCATGCCCTGCGCGTCGCCCGCCTTCGCGGCGGCCTTGCGCAGCGGGGAGGTGAGGTGGTGGATCTCGGGGTAGGCGGCGGGGGCGTACGGGCCGTGCTCGCGCAGGAAGCGGTTGACCAGGCCGCGGGCGGGGCGGCCGGTGAAGGCGCGGGTGAGCGCCGTCCGCACGAAGAGCGGGTTGGTCAGTGCCTGCTTGTGCACGTCGTTGGCCCCGGACTCGGCGGTGGCGAGGAACGCCGTACCGAGCTGTGCCGCGCTCGCACCGGCCGCCAGCACGGCGGCGATCTGGCTGCCGCGCATGATGCCGCCGGCGGCGATCAGCGGCAGGCCGACCGTCTCGCGGATCTGTCCCAGCAGGGACAGCAGACCGATCGCCGAGCCGTCGTTCTCCGGGATGTCCCGGTGGGTGCCCTGGTGGCCGCCGGCCTCCGCGCCCTGCACGATCACGCCGTCCGCGCCGGCCTGCTCGACGGCCCGGGCCTCATCGGGGGTGGTGGCAGTGACCAGGGTGAACGTTCCGGCCCGGCGCAGGGCGTCGAGGACCTCGCGGGTGGGGACGCCGAAGTGGAAGGAGACCACCGGCACCGGGTTGTCCAGCAGCACCGCGAGCTTGGCCTCGTAGCCGTCGTCCCGGCCGCTGTCGGGGTCGCCGAGCTCGGTCTCGTACCAGGCGGCCTCGCCGGCCAGCTGGTGGGCGTAGACGTCCACGGCGGCGGGCTCGGAGAACTCGGACTGCGGCATGAACAGGTTCACGCCGAAGGGGCGCCCCGTCAGCCCCCGCAACTGCTTGATCTCCTGGTACATGCCGTCGGCCGTCTTGTAGCCGGCCGCGAGGAAGCCCAGCCCGCCGGCCTCGGACACGGCCGCGGCGAGCTGCGGGACGGAGACACCGCCCGCCATCGGGGCCTGCACGATCGGAAGCGGGGCGAGATCGGTCAGCGCGGAGGACATGACGGCATGTTGTCACGTCCTCCGAACAAGTCCGAATCGGGCCTGCCGCCCGGCAGCGGCCGACGGCGGGCCCGGGGCCAAGGCCCTCTACTGCCCGTCGAACGCGTCCTTCGGCAGCGAAAAGAGCCCCTGCCGCCCGCGCTGACCGTGCCCGGCCCCGGGGACACCCCCGGGCCTCGGCGCCTGCGCCGCCCGGCCTGTCAGCGCCCGTTGAACGCGTCCTTCAACCGCGAGAACAGCCCCTGCTGCCCCGGCTGACCGTGCCGGCCCGGGGGACACCCCCCCCGGACCCCCGGCCCGCCTCGACACCCGCGCCGCCCGACCCGTCAACGCCCGTTGAACGCATCCTTCAACCGCGAGAACAGCCCCTGCTGCCCCGGCTGGAACTGGCCGGTGGGCCGTTCCTCGCCGCGCAGCTTGGCCAGCTCGCGCAGGAGGCGCTCCTGCTCGACGTCCAGCTTGGTCGGGGTCTGGACCTCGACGTGCACGATGAGGTCGCCGCGACCGCCGCCGCGCAGGTGCGTGATGCCCCGGCCGTGCAGCGGGATCGACTGGCCGGACTGGGTGCCCGGGCGGATGTCGACCTCCTCCATGCCGTCCAGCGTCTCCAGCGGCACCTTCGTGCCGAGGGACGCCGCCGTCATCGGGATCGTGACCGTGCAGTGCAGATCGTCGCCGCGGCGCTGGAAGGTCGAGTGCGGCAGCTCGTGGATCTCGACGTAGAGGTCACCGGCGGGACCGCCACCGGGCCCGACCTCGCCCTCGCCGGCAAGCTGGATACGGGTGCCGTTGTCGACGCCGGCCGGGATCTTCACCGTCAGGGTGCGGCGCGAGCGCACACGGCCGTCGCCCGCGCACTCCGGGCACGGGTTCGGCACGACCGTGCCGAAGCCCTGACACTGCGGGCAGGGGCGCGAGGTCATGACCTGGCCCAGGAAGGACCGCGTGACCTGCGACACCTCACCGCGGCCGCGGCACATGTCGCACGTCTGCGCCGCCGTACCCGGCGCCGCGCCCTCGCCGCTGCACGTGGAGCAGACGACGGCCGTGTCGACCTGGATGTCCTTCGTCGTGCCGAAGGCCGCCTCGTCCAGCTCGATCTCGATACGGATCATCGCGTCCTGGCCGCGGCGGGTGCGCGAGCGCGGCCCGCGCTGCGACGCCGTGCCGAAGAACGCGTCCATGATGTCCGAGAAGTTGCCGAAGCCGCCCGCGCCGAAGCCGCCCGCGCCGGCCGCGCCCGCCTGGGACAGGGGGTCGCCGCCGAGGTCGTAGACCTGCTTCTTCTGCGGGTCCGAGAGCACCTCGTAGGCGGCGTTGATCTCCTTGAACCGCTCCTGGGTCTTCGGATCCGGATTGACGTCCGGATGCAGCTCGCGTGCGAGTCGCCGGAAGGCCTTCTTGATCTCTTCCTGCGACGCGTCGCGGCGTACGCCGAGGACGGCGTAGTAGTCCGTGGCCACTCAGGACTCCGCCAGGATCTGTCCGACGTACCGTGCCACTGCGCGTACCGCTCCCATCGTTCCCGGGTAATCCATGCGGGTCGGTCCGACCACGCCGAGCTTGGCAACCGCCTCGCCGCCCGAACCGTAGCCCACCGACACCACCGAGGTGGAGTTGAGTCCCTCATGGGCATTCTCGTGCCCGATGCGCACGGTCATGCCCGAATCCTTCGCCTCGCCAAGCAACTTGAGGAGTACCACCTGCTCCTCGAGCGCCTCCAGCACGGGCCGGATGGTGAGGGTGAAGTCATGTCCGAAGCGGGTGAGATTGGCCGTACCGCCGATCACCAGCCGCTCCTCCGTCTCCTCGACCAGCGTCTCCAGCAGGGTGGCGAGCACCGTCTGGACCGTGCCGCGGTCCTCCGCCTCGAACGCCTCGGGCAGATCCTGCACCAGTTGCGGCACATCCGTGAAACGGCGGCCCGCGACCCGGCTGTTCAGCCGCGCCCGCAGATCCGCCAGCGATGCCTCGCCGAACGGCGCCGGGCAGTCGACCATCCGCTGCTCGACCCGCCCGGTGTCCGTGATCAGTACCAGCATCACGCGCGCGGGTGCCAGCGACAGCAGCTCCACGTGCCGCACGGTGGAGCGGGTCAGCGACGGGTACTGCACGACCGCGACCTGCCGTGTGAGCTGCGCGAGCAGCCGCACCGTGCGGGTCACCACGTCGTCCAGGTCGACGGCGCCGTCGAGGAAGTTCTGGATCGCGCGCCGCTCGGGCGCGGTCAGCGGCTTGACCTCGGCCAGCTTGTCCACGAAGAGCCGGTAGCCCTTGTCGGTGGGGATGCGCCCGGCGCTGGTGTGCGGCTGGGCGATGAACCCCTCGTCCTCCAGCGCCGCCATGTCGTTGCGGACCGTCGCCGGGGAGACGCCGAGGCTGTGCCGTTCGGTGAGCGCCTTGGAGCCGACCGGCTCCTCCGTACCGACGTAGTCCTGGACGATCGCGCGCAGTACCTGCAGCCGCCGTTCACTGAGCATCCGCGCGCACCTCCAGTACGTCGTCCCTGGGCGCTCCCCCTGGCACTCTTCGCACGCGAGTGCCAGCCTTACCGGCCCAGTGTACGGCCGTCGGGTACACCCCGGGCAAGGCCGGTCCTGCCACGTCGTGCCGGACGGGGCGGGCGGCGTGCCCGGTCCGCCCTGTCCTCATGCTCGCGAATCGGGACGCTTCGCCCTGCGGGCAGGCGCGAACGCCCCGACAGGGCCTAGCGTCGCCGTATGGGCGTGACTTGGGAAGAGGTGGGCTGGGAGAGGCTCACGACAGGAGTCGGGCGATGCCGGCTGCCCCGGTGGGACTGCACCGTGGGGCTGGTGGCCGGCGAGGGCGCGGCGCTGCTGATCGACGCGGGGTCGAGCCTCGCCGAGGGGGCGGCGCTGCGGGCTCGGGCGGAGGCGCTCGCCGGGCACCGTGTGACCCATCTCGCGCTCACGCACCCCCACTTCGACCACGTCCTCGGCGCGGCGGCGTTCGCGGGGGCCGAGGCCTTCGGCGCGGCCGGCGCGGAGACCGTGCTCGGCGGCGGGCCGGGCCGGGAGGAACTGCGCGCGGACGCCGTCCGCCACGGCCTCGACGCCGCGTCCGCCCGGGAGGCGGCGGACACCCTGGTCGCGCCCCGCCACCCGGTCAGCGGTGAGCGGACCCTCGACCTGGGCGCCGGGCGCCGGGTCCTGCTGGCCGACGTGGGCCCGGGTCACACGGCGTACGACCTGGCGGTGCTGGTCCCCGGGGAGCGCGCGGGCGACCCCGCGGTGGTCTTCTGCGGCGATCTCGTCGAGGAGTCCGGCGAGCCGCAGGCGGGTCCCGACGCCCTGCCGTCCCACTGGCCCGCCGCCCTCGACCGGCTGCTCGCCCTCGGCGGCGAGGACGCGCTGTACGTGCCCGGTCACGGTGCGGTGGTGGACGCCGCGTTCGTGCGGCGCCAGCGCGACGACCTGGCGGCGCGGTTCGGCGTGTCGCTCGGGTGACGCTCCGGGCCGTCCATATCGTCATGCGAATGCGCCCGTACTCTCCGGACCTGACACCGCCGTGGAAGAAGCCCCGCCCCGTGCCGGAGGTCCCCGCGGAGCCCGGACTGGTCGTCGAGGAACCCGCCACCGGTTTCTGCGGCGCGGTGATCCGCTGCGAGGCGGGCACCGTGACCCTGGAGGACCGCTTCGGCAAGCACCGGGTGTTCCCCCTGGAGCCCCGGGGCTTTCTGCTGGAGGGCCGCGTGGTGACCCTCGTGAGGCCCGCGACGGGGCCGGAACGGCCCACCCGCACCGCCTCGGGCTCCGTCGCCGTCCCCGGCGCACGCGCGCGCGTGGCCCGCGCCGGCCGCATCTACGTCGAGGGCCGGCACGACGCCGAGCTCGTGGAGAAGGTCTGGGGCGACGACCTGCGCGTCGAGGGCGTCGTCGTGGAGTACCTGGAGGGCGTGGACGACCTGCCGGCGATCGTGCGCTCCTTCGCGCCGGGCCCGGACGCCCGGCTGGGCGTGCTGGTGGACCATCTGGTGCCGGGCACCAAGGAATGGCGGATCACGCAGTCGGTGACGAGCGAACACGCCCTGGTGGTGGGGCACCCGTACATCGACGTCTGGGAGGCGGTGAAGCCGTCGGCGCTGGGGATCGCGGCGTGGCCGGCGGTGCCGCGGGGGCAGGACTGGAAGACGGGGGTGTGCCGGGCCCTGGGCTGGCCGTCGGAGAACACCGGGGCGGTGTGGCAGGCGATCCTGCGGCAGGTGGGGTCCTACAAGGACCTGGAACCGGAGCTGCTGGGCCGCGTGGAAGAGCTGATCGACTTCATCACGGCCCCCGCGTAGGCCCCCGGCGCCCCGCGTAACCCCCGGGGTCCCCGCTTCAGGCCCCCGGCCCCCTCGCAGTCCCTCCCCGAGGCGCCCACCGGCCCTCGGGTCAGTCCACGAGGTCGCGCACCACCGCGTCCGCCAGCAGGCGCCCCCGCAGCGTCAGCACGGCCCGCCCCCGGGCGTACGGCTCCTCCTGGAGGAGACCGTCCGCGAGGGCCCGCCCGGCGGCCGCGAGGCCCTGCTCCCGGAGCAGCGACAGCGGCACGCCCTCGCGCAACCGCAGCTCCAGCAGGACGCGCTCCACACGGCGGTCCTCGTCGGAGAGCAGCTCACGCCCGGCGCCCGGGGAGCGGCCCTCCGCCAGCGCGGCGGCGTAGGCGCCGGGGTGCTTCACGTTCCACCAGCGCACGCCCCCGGCGTGGCTGTGCGCGCCGGGACCCGCGCCCCACCAGTCGGCGCCCCGCCAGTACAGCTCGTTGTGCAGACAGCGGGCGGCGTCGGACGTGGCCCAGTTGGACACCTCGTACCACGCGAATCCGGCGGCCGACAGCCGCTCCTCCGCGATCAGGTACCGGTCGGCGTGCACGTCGTCGTCCGTCATCGGCACCTCGCCCCGCCGGATGCGGCGGGCCAGCCGGGTGCCCTCCTCGACGATCAGCGCGTACGCGCTGATGTGGTCCGGGCCGGCGCCGAGCGCCGCGTCCAGCGAGGCCCGCCAGTCGTCGTCGGACTCCCCCGGAGTGCCGTAGATCAGGTCCAGGTTCACATGGTCGAACCCGGCGGCCCTGGCCTCCGCGACGCACGCCTCGGGGCGGCCGGGCGTGTGGGTGCGGTCCAGGACCTTCAGCACGTGCTGCCTGGCGCTCTGCATGCCGAAGGAGACCCGGTTGAAGCCGCCCTCGCGCAGGGCCGTGAGATACGCCGGGTCCACCGACTCCGGGTTCGCCTCGGTGGTGATCTCGGCGTCCGCCGCCAGCCCGAACTCGTCCCGGATCGCGCCCAGCATCCGGACGAGGTCGTCCGCGGCCAGCAGCGTCGGGGTACCGCCCCCGACGAAGACCGTCCGGACCTCACGGGGGTCGTCGCCGAGCACCTTGCGGGCCAGCCGGACCTCGTCGATCAGGGTGTCGGCGTAGTTGTCGCGCGAGGCCAGCACACCGCCCGTGCCGCGCAGCTCGGTGGCGGTGTAGGTGTTGAAGTCGCAGTAGCCGCAGCGGGTGGCGCAGTAAGGGACGTGCAGATAGAACCCGAGGGGTCGGTCCGCCGCCCCGGCGAGCGCGGCCGGGGGAAGCGCGCCGTCGTGCGGGACGGGCTCGCCGTCGGGAAGTGCGGAAGGCATGTCCTCCATTGTCCCGTACGCCGGGCGTCACTCCGCCTGCAGCACCAGCAGGGCCAGATCGTCCTCCGGCGGCCGTCCGCCGAACTCGTGCACGAGGTGCCTGATCCGCTCGGCGATCAGCTCGGCGTCCATCCCCGCGCACCCCGCGAGCGCCACCGCCAGCCCGTCCCCGTCGTCGAACTGGCGCGAGCCGCTGCGCCGCTCGGTCACCCCGTCGGTGACGCACAGCAGGGTGTCTCCGGGCCGCAGCTCGAAGCTCTCGCTGATGTACGTCTCGTCCTCCACGACCCCGAGCAGGGTCTGGGGCCGTGCGGCCGTACGGACGTCACCGCCCGGCCCGAGGACCAGCGGCAGCGGATGCCCGGCGGAGGCGACCGTGCAGCGGACGCCTCCGTCGAAGGGGGCGAGTTCGCCGTAGAGAAGCGAGAGGAAGCGGGTCTGCGGGCCCTCTCCCGGGCCTGCGGGGCCCACCAGGGCGCGGGCGGCGGCGTCGGCGGCCTCCGTGGCGTCGTCGAGGAGGAGCTGGTTGAGGCGGTCGAGGACGTCGGCGACGCGGTAGCCCTCACGGGCGAGCAGCCTCAGCCAGGGGCGGGCCAGCCCGATCACGACGGCCGCTTCGGGGCCCTTGCCCTGGACGTCCCCGATGGCGAAGCACCAGCGCCCGTCGCCGGCCGGGAAGAGGTCGTAGAAGTCGCCGCTGGGGCCTCCCTTGTCGCAGGGCTCGTACACCAGGGCGCTGCGCACGCCGGGGATCTGCGCGACGGCGCCGGGCAGCAGCCCGCGCTGGAGCACGGCGCTGATGGTGGCCTGCCGGGCGTACTGCCGGGCCGCCCCGATGGCCAGCGCCACCCGCCGGCTCAGGTCCTCCACGAGCCCGGTGATCTCGTCCGGGAACGCGGTGACACCGGCCCGCCCGATCACCAGCGTCCCGAGTGGCCGCGCCCCGGCGACGAGCCGGTAGGAGAGGGCGCTGCCGCCGGGTGCGGTGGGGGTCGGGGCGGGGTCGCCGACGGGAGCCTTGTGGGTGGTGGGGGCGAGCGGCCGGGGTCCGACTGCTCCGACTGCTCCGACTGCTCCGACTGCTCCGACTGCTCCGACTGCTCCGACGCCGAACGCAGCGGCGCCGGTGCTGTGGTCCGCGCCGAACGCGCCGCCGGTGCCATGGTCCGTGCCGAACGCAGCGGCGCCGGTGCCGTGGTCCGTGCCCCACGCGTCCGACGGCCAGGGATACGGCACCGGTCCCGACGGCGTCAGGCCCTCCCCGCCACGCGGTGGCTCCTTCTCCAGGCACCTGCGGAGTTCCTCGATCCGCTCCTCGCTCGCGTGCCACACCCGGGCCAGGCGCGGTCCGCCCGCGCCGCCGCCCAGCGCCTCGTCCTCCAGCCAGACCGCGCACCAGTCGGCGAGCCGGGGCACGATCAGCTGGCCGGTGAGCGCGGCGACGAGGTCCTCGTCGAGCTGCCCGGCGAGCAGGTCGGACGCCTCGGCGAGGAAGGACAGCGCGCCCCGCCCGAGCCAGTCCCGGTCGCGCTCGGCGCGCTGCGGCGGGGGCGCGAGCAGCTCGGCGCCGAGGAAACCCGGGTCCTCGGGGTCGTACGCCTCGGCGTCCGGGCACATCTCGGCGGACATCCGCGCCCACACCGACTTGGCGCCCCGCCGGTACGTCACGCCCCAGGACTCGCAGAGCGCGGCGACCAGCCGCAGGCCGCGTCCGTACTCCGGCGTGTCGTACGCCGCCCCGACGTCCCCGTCACGGGGCGGCCGGGAGGGGTGGTGGTCGCAGACCTCGACGACGACGGCGCCGGTGTCCGGCTCCAGCCGGCAGACCAGCTCGACATCGGTTCCGGCGTGCACGACGGCGTTGGTGACCAGCTCGCTGAGGACGACCATGGCGTCATGGGCGAGCCGGTCGGTGAGCCGCTCCGCGCCGGGCAGCGCGAGGGCGGTCCACTCCTGGAAGGCGGCGCGGAGCAGTCCACGGGCGGTCCCCGGCGCGAGCGGGCTTCCGCCCAGGGCGGCGCGCACCTGTGCGCCGGGGCGCACGGCGGCGAGGGACCCGGACTCCCTCTGCGCCGGAACGGCCCCCATCTACGGCTGCCCGAGCGGCTCGGGCCAGTACGCCTCGATCACGTCCGACAGGGTGACAGACAGGTTCCGCACATCAGCACGGAGTCACCGAAGTGGCCAATCTCGACCAGAAAACGCCAGTCGTGCTTACCGCGGAGGCGTAAACCAGCCGATGGGGCGCGGGGCTGTGTCCATATGCAACCCGCCCCGCGCCACGCGACGTACGCGCGACCGGCCCGGGAACGGCCGACCGCGCGTGCGCCCCTCAGCGCCCCCTACGCCTCGCGCGTCCCCTCGTACATCTCCTCCAGCAGATGCTGGTACTCGCGCTCCACCACGGGCCGCTTGAGCTTCAGGCTCGGCGTGATCTCCCCGTGCTCGACGTCCAGGTCCCGCGGCAGCAGCCGGAACTTCTTGACCGTCTGCCAGCGCTGCAGCCCCGCGTTCAGCTGCTGGACGTACCCCTCGACCATCGCCACGGTCGCCGGCGCGGCCACGACCTCGGCGTAGGGCTTGCCCCCGAGGCCGTTCTCCGTGGCCCACTGCATGAGCGACGCCTCGTCGAGCGCGATGAGCGCGGTGCAGAAGTTCCGGTCGGCGCCGTGCACCAGGATGTTGGACACGAACGGGCACACCGACTTGAACGCGCCCTCGATCTCGGTGGGCGCGATGTACTTGCCGCCCGACGTCTTGAACAGGTCCTTCTTCCGGTCGGTGATCCGCAGGTACCCGTCGGGCGACAGCTCACCGATGTCCCCGGTGTGGAACCAGCCGTCCGGCTCCAGCACCTCCGCGGTCTTCTCGGGGAGCCCGTGGTAGCCCTCCATGATCCCGGGGCCGCGCAGCAGGATCTCGCCGTCCTCGGCGATCCGCACCTCGGTCCCGGGCAGCGGCTTGCCGACCGTGCCGATCCGGTACGCCTCTCCCGGGTTCACGAAGGACGCCGCCGACGACTCGGTCAGGCCGTACCCCTCCAGGATGTGGATGCCGGCGCCGGAGAAGAAGTAGCCGATCTCGGGGGCCAGCGCCACCGAGCCCGACACGCACGCCCGCAGCTGCCCGCCGAACGCGTCCCGCAGCTTGGAGTAGACGAGCGCGTCGGCCACCTTGTGCTTCGCCGACAGCGCGAACGGCGCGGAGGCAGTGCCGGTGCGCCGGAAGTTGTCCTGCGTCGCCTTCGCGTACTCGCGCGCGACACCCGCCGCCCACTGGAAGATCTTGTACTTGGCCGGGCCGCCGGCACGGGCCTTGGCGGCGACGCCGTTGTAGACCTTCTCGAAGATGCGCGGCACGCCCGCCATGTACGTCGGCCGCACCACCGGCAGATTCTCGATGATCTTGTCCACGCGCCCGTCGACGACGGTGATGTGCCCGATCTCGATGTGCCCGGAGGTCAGCACCTTGCCGAAGACGTGCGCGAGCGGCAGCCACAGGTACTGCACGTCGTCCGGCCCGAGCAGCCCGGTCGCGGCGATCGCCTTCGCCATGTACGACCAGTTGTCGTGCGGGAGCCGGACGCCCTTGGGCCGGCCGGTGGTGCCGGACGTGTAGATCAGGGTGGCCAGCTGGTCCTTGGTGATCGCGCCGACCCGCTCCTTGACCAGGCTGGGCTCCTTCTGCAGCCGGGCCGCGCCGCGCGCCTCCAGGTCGGCGAGGCTGAGCACCCAGTCCCCGGTCTCCACGCCCTGCGCGTCGATGACGACGACATGCGTGAGGTCGGGCAGCTCGGCGCGCTTCTCCCGCGCCTTGGCCACCTGCTCGGCGTTCTCCGCGATCAGCACCCGGCTGCCGGAGTCGGCGAGGATGTACGCCGACTCCTCGGCGTTGGTCTGCGGATAGATCGTGGTGGTGGCGGCGCCCGCGCACATGATGCCGAAGTCGGCGAGGATCCACTCGATCCGGGTCGCGGAGGCGAGCGCGACCCGCTGCTCGGGCTCGACGCCCAGCTCGATCAGTCCGGCCGCGATCGCGTACACCCGCTCGGCGGACTGCCCCCAATTGAGCGACTTCCATTCGTCCGGTCCCTGACCCGAGGCATTCGGGACCGGGTAGCGGTATGCCTCGGCCTCCGGGGTGGCCGAAACGCGCTCCAGGAAGAGGCCCGCGACGGAAGGGGGACGGTTCTCGATCAAAGTCTGTGAGTCGCTCACGACATCCTCCGGGGCCCGCGACAGTGCGGCTGGCTCAGGGCGTCTTGCGCCTTCGATACGGCAGTTTTCACACGCGAGCCCTTGTTTAACTCGCGAGTAACCATCGAGCAGGGATCAGGGTAGATGCCCACCGGCCGGTACGTAAGAGCCCGCGCTTTGTCACTTCCTCCAGAAGGACGGTCGTACGCACGCCACAGGGGCCCGCCGTCACGTACGGCAGGCCCCTGTTCGCGCGCTGTGCGAGGTCACCCCTCGTCGGCGCCGGTCACTTCTTGCCCTTGCCCGAGGCCGCGCTGTCGTCGCTGGACAGCACCGCGATGAAGGCTTCCTGCGGAACCTCCACGGAGCCGACCATCTTCATCCGCTTCTTGCCCTCCTTCTGCTTCTCCAGCAGCTTCCGCTTACGGGAGATGTCACCGCCGTAGCACTTGGCGAGGACGTCCTTGCGGATGGCGCGGATGGTCTCGCGGGCGATCACCCGGGAGCCGATGGCCGCCTGGATGGGCACCTCGAACGCCTGGCGCGGGATCAGCTCGCGCAGCTTGGCGACGAGCCGCACCCCGTAGGCGTACGCGGCGTCCTTGTGGGTGATCGCCGAGAAGGCGTCGACCTTGTCGCCGTGCAGCAGGATGTCGACCTTGACCAGGCTGGACGTCTGCTCGCCGGTGGGCTCGTAGTCGAGGGAGGCGTAGCCGCGGGTCTTGGACTTCAGCTGGTCGAAGAAGTCGAAGACGATCTCCGCGAGCGGCAGCGTGTAGCGGATCTCGACGCGGTCCTCGGAGAGGTAGTCCATGCCGAGCAGGGTGCCGCGCCGGGTCTGGCACAGCTCCATGATCGAGCCGATGAACTCGGTCGGCGCCAGGACGGTCGCCCGGACCATCGGCTCGTAGACCTCGCCGATCTTGCCTTCGGGGAACTCGCTCGGGTTGGTGACGACGTGCTCGGTACCGTCCTCCATCACCACGCGGTAGACCACGTTCGGCGCGGTGGCGATGAGGTCCAGGCCGAACTCGCGCTCCAGCCGCTCCCGGATCACGTCGAGGTGGAGCAGCCCGAGGAAGCCGACACGGAAACCGAAGCCGAGGGCCGCGGAGGTCTCCGGCTCGTACACCAGCGCGGCATCGTTGAGCTGGAGCTTGTCGAGGGCCTCGCGCAGCTCGGGGTAGTCGGAGCCGTCCAGCGGATACAGGCCGGAGAAGACCATCGGCTTGGGGTCCTTGTACCCGCCGAGGGCCTCGGTCGCGCCCTTCGCCTGGCTGGTGACGGTGTCACCGACCTTGGACTGACGGACGTCCTTCACACCGGTGATCAGATAGCCCACCTCGCCGACGCCGAGGCCGTCGGCCCCCAGCATCTCGGGCGAGTTGGTGCCGATCTCCAGCAGTTCGTGCGTGGCGCCCGTGGACATCATCCGGATGCGCTCGCGCTTGTTGAGCTGGCCGTCGATGACCCTGACATAGGTGACCACGCCCCGGTAGGAGTCGTAGACCGAGTCGAAGATCATGGCGCGCGCGGGGGCGTCCTTGACGCCGACCGGCGCGGGGACCTCCCGGACCACCCTGTCGAGCAGCGCGTCGACGCCCACACCGGTCTTGGCGGAGACCCGCAGCACGTCGTCCGGCTGACAGCCGACCAGGTTCGCCAGCTCCTCGGCGAACTTCTCCGGCTGCGCGGCCGGCAGGTCGATCTTGTTCAGCACGGGGATGATGGTGAGGTCGTTCTCCATCGCCAGGTACAGGTTGGCGAGGGTCTGTGCCTCGATGCCCTGGGCGGCGTCGACGAGGAGGACGGTGCCCTCACAGGCGGCGAGCGAGCGCGAGACCTCGTAGGTGAAGTCGACGTGCCCCGGGGTGTCGATCATGTTGAGGATGTGCGTGTTGCCCGGGTCCTGGGAAGGCGCCCAGGGCAGTCGCACGGCCTGGGACTTGATCGTGATGCCGCGCTCACGCTCGATGTCCATCCGGTCGAGGTACTGAGCACGCATCTGCCGCTGCTCGACCACACCGGTCAGCTGGAGCATCCGGTCGGCGAGCGTGGACTTGCCGTGGTCGATGTGCGCGATGATGCAGAAATTGCGGATCAGAGCCGGGGCGGTACGGCTCGGCTCGGGCACATTGTTAGGGGTCGCGGGCACGCAGGGTCCTGTCTCTTGAGGCGCCTTGTGCCTCGGGTCGGATCGTCACGTAGCCTCCATGGTCCCATGGGCGGCGACCGGGGTCCGGTTTGGGCCACCGGGGGCGCCGCTGGTACCGTGGGTCGCTGTGCCTCATGCCCTCTCAGCGCGAGGCGCATCCCAAGAAATCACCTGGCGAGGGTCCCGGAGTCCTTCCGGCCCGCGCCTGAACCTGAAAAGGCTCATTCGTGGCGAACATCAAGTCCCAGATCAAGCGGATCAAGACCAACGAGAAGGCCCGGCTGCGCAACAAGGCCGTCAAGTCCTCCCTGAAGACCGCGGTCCGCAAGGCCCGCGAGGCCGCTGCCGCGGGTGACGTCGAGAAGGCCACCGAGTACCAGCGCGCTGCCGCGCGTCAGCTCGACAAGGCCGTCTCCAAGGGCGTCATCCACAAGAACCAGGCCGCCAACAAGAAGTCGGCGCTTGCTTCCAAGGTCACCGCGCTCAAGGGCTGAACCCTGCACTGATCTGATCGCCGGAAGGACCCAGGGCGGGCCCTCTCTCATCCGCCCCCGACCGGCACCCCCGGATCCGCGCGCGGCCTGCGTTCGCCACGCGGGCGCGGATCCAGCAGCTTGAACCGAAGGCCCCGGCGCCGACTCTTCCCCAGAGCACCCACCGGGGTCTTCGTCATGCCACCCGCCACCGCGGGTGTCATGCACCCGCCACCACGGGGCTCACCGTCGGCACCACGTCCTCGCCGTGGGAAGGCCGCCCTGACGTCGGCCCCACATCCCCTCCGTCGGGACGCCGTCAGCCCTGCATCCACGCCGTACGGACGCCGTCACGTCGGCCCCGCGTCGCGGCACGGCCCGCAGGACAGGGGCCGGGCCGCACTCCACCGCGCGGGTCGAGGACCGAGCCGCCCTCGGCCCGCCGCACGAGGGAACACCGAGCTAGTGCCGCGTCAGTCAAGGTTTGCCCGTGAGGAGCGGCGTCCGGTGCGCTCTCTCGGCGTGCCGGCCGGAAGCCCTCGTACTGGACGTACTCGGGCTTTCGGCCGGTGCGGCGAGAGGGCGTGCCGGGCGTCGCGACGGGGCGGACCTCGGCTGACGCGGCACTAGGCACGCCCCCGCGACCGCGCCGCCCGTGCGATCGTCACGACCGCCTTCTCCAGGACGTACTCCGGATCACCGCCGCCCCCCTTCACGCCCGCGTCGGCCTCGGCGACCGCCCGCAGCGCCACCGACACCCCGTCGGGCGTCCATCCCCGCATCTGCTGCCGCACCCGGTCGATCTTCCAGGGCGGCATCCCCAGCTCCCGCGCCAGATCGGCCGGACGGCCGCCCCGGGCCGCCGACAGCTTCCCGATCGCCCGCACGCCCTGCGCGAGCGCGCTGGTGATCAGCAACGGCGCCACGCCGGTGGACAGCGACCACCGCAGCGCCTCCAGCGCCTCCGCCGCCCGCCCCTCGACCGCCCGGTCGGCGACCGTGAAGCTCGACGCCTCGGCCCGCCCCGTGTAGTACCGCCCGACCACCGCCTCGTCGATCGTGCCCTCCACGTCCGCGCACAGCTGGGACACGGCCGAGGCCAGCTCCCGCAGATCGCTGCCGATGGAGTCGCAGAGCGCCTGGCACGCCTCCGGCGTCGCAGAGCGCCCGAGTGCGCGGAACTCGCCCCGGACGAACGCCAGCCGGTCCGCCGGCTTGGTCATCTTCGGGCAGGCCACCTCCCGCGCCCCCGCCTTGCGCGCGGCGTCCAGCAGCCCCTTGCCCTTGGCTCCGCCGGCGTGCAGCAGCACGAGCGTGATCTCCTCGGCGGGCGCTCCCAGATACGCCTTCACGTCCTTGATCGTGTCGGCCGACAGATCCTGCGCGTTGCGCACGACGACGACCTTGCGCTCCGCGAACAGCGACGGGCTGGTCAACTCCGCGAGCGTGCCCGGCTGGAGCTGGTCCGGCGCCAGGTCACGCACGTCGGTGTCGGCGTCGGCGGCCCTGGCGGCGGCCACCACCTCCTGCACGGCACGGTCGAGCAGGAGGTCCTCCTGGCCCACGGCCAGCGTCACGGGGGCGAGAGGGTCGTCTTGAGCAGTCTTCCTGGCCATCGCGCACAGCATCCCACGCGCCACCGACAACGACCCCGTCAGCCGCCAGGACCAGCGGCGGGACCAGGCCCCACCACGGGTGCGAGCACCCCGCACCCCCCTCGGACCGACGACTCCCCCGACGCCGGCACCGGTGACGCACGACTCCTCCCGCCACCAGCCCTCAAGCCCACGACTCGCCCCGCCACCAGCCCTCAAGCCCACGACTCGCCCCGCCACCAGCCCTCAAGCCCACGACTCGCCCCGCCACCGGCACCCAGGACCTACGGCTCCTCCCGCCACCCCTCCCACTCCGCCGCGAACTCGTCCAGTTCGCCCGCGTCCAGCCGCCCGTCCTCGTCCCGCAGCACCAGCAGCCACTGGGCGTCCTCCGCGTCGTCCTCCCCGGCCAACGCGTCCCGCACCAGCAGCGGCTCCTCCCTGAGCCCGAACCGCTCCGCGAGCGCCTCCGCCGCCTCCTCCGCGGCATCACGGTCGGGCAGCACCAGCACATGTCTCACATCACTCACGCCGGCCATCCTCCGGCACCGCCCGGACACGCGACCACACAGGTCGCCCTTCCCGCCCCACGAGCGCCCAGGTCACCTCCCCCCTCCCCCTCCCCCACCCTCACTTCCCCTCACCACCGGCACCCGGTCCAGGGCGATCCCGAACCGCTCCCGGTACACCGTCAGCACCTCCTCGTCCGTCGCCAGCTCCCGGGTGTCCCTCGTCCCGTCCGGCGCCGTCACCTTCAGCTGCCGCCCGCTGAGCGTGATCCGGCCACCGTCCTCGGTCATGCGCGAGCACACCAGCGACTGCACGAAATGCGACTCCGGAGAGGTGCTGTGCCACCAGGCCCCGGCGACGAAGTCCCGCAGCACCCGCTGCCGCGTCTCCAGCCGGTACACGGGCCTGCCGTCCCTCACCAGATCCACGTCGAAGGGCCCCGTCCCGCCGGCGGCCGGGACGGCGCCCCGCCCGCCCGCCGCGTCCGGCCCCGCCCCGGCGATCCGGAACGCGCCGCCGGGGTCCTCCTGTTCCCGCCCCTCCTCGAAGACCAGCGGGTAGTGGCTGAGCGCGCCGAACCCGACGTCGGTGAGCCACTCCCCCGCGTCCACCGTCCGCACCCGCAGCGCGAGGTGGTCGTAGGGGATCCCGAGCCGCCCTCCCGCCCCGTGGACCCGCCCCGCCAGCAGCGAGACGTCGTAGCCCAGCGCGGCGAGCAGTGCCCCGAAGGCCCCGTTCAGTTCGTAGCAGAACCCGCCCCGGCGCGCCCCCACCACTTTGTCCAGCAGCCGCTTCTCCTCCAGCACGATCTCCTCGCCGAGGTGGACCGACAGGTTCTCGAAGGGAACCACCTGAAGATGGCGCAGCTGCAGTTCACGCAGGACGTCGATGGTGGGCCATGCCGGTTGCCGGACCCCGAGGCGGCTGAGATACGCGTCGACCTGTGCGGAATTCATGCCCTCAGTCTCGCGCCACGCGCAACCCGGCGCCCGCACCCACGACCGCCATGGCCCCGTCCACATCCGTCCGCAGCACCGTCGCGCCCCCGGCGCGCAGTGCCGCGACCGTACTGGGAGCCGGGTGACCGTACGTGTTGTCCGCGCCCGAGGAGATCAGCGCCACCCGTGGCGCGGCCCGGCGTATCAGCTCCGGGTCCTGGTGGGCGGAGCCGTGATGAGCGACCTTCAGCACGTCCACGCCGCCGACCAGCGCGGCCGCCGGGGTCCGCAGGAGAGCCTGCTGTGCCGGGGGTTCGAGGTCCCCGAGCAGCAGCATCCGCACTCCCGCCGACCGTACGAGCATCGCGACGCTGGCGTCGTTCGGGTCCTCCTCCGGCGACAGCGGTCCCGGCGGCCACAGGACCTGCCAGGAAAGGTCCCCGGTGCGCCGTTGCTCACCGGCCCGGGCATGGGTGACCGGGATCGCCCGCGCCGCCGCCTGTCGGTGGACGAACTCCGCCTGGCCCACCGGCTCTTCCAAGCCGGTCGTCTGGATCGCTCCCACGGCCCGTCCCCGCAGCACGCCGGGCAGCCCGGCCACGTGGTCGGCGTGGAGGCATTCTCCACCGTTCGGAACTCTCATGAGAGTCGACGTCCACTTGCGAGAACGGACGTCGCAGATTGGGCCGCGGTCGTGGTTATCTAGGGTGCGGAAGCACTTTACGCAGGTCAGGCGCTACGCCCTGGTGTCAGGCATATGAGTCAAGTGCTGCTTGGCATGGCCCGGGAAGCCCCCTGCGCCCCGGAGGCGTGGAAGGCACCTTCCCTCGGGGCACATCCGAACGGAAACTATCGGCTGCCGCTGTCCCTGGGACGCCTCTAAACTTCCGATTCCCAGAGCAGAGAGGACGGCCCGTCAGATGGCTGCGCCGGACGATTCGACATCCCAGAGTGGTGATCCTCGGCCCTCCGACCCGCAGCCAGACGGCAGCGACGACCAACGGACCCTGCGCCAGCGCATCGCCGGCAGATGGAACAGCCTCGGGCACGTGCGCCAAGCAGGTGTTGTGATCGGAGGCGTGGCCGTTGCAGTGGCCGGAATCATCCTCATCGCCCTTTCTACCCCCCGCGCGACTGCGCCCTCCGCGTCGGATGAGGAAGCGGAGGAGGACACCGACCTACTTATCACCCGCCGGTGGACCAACCATGCAGGCGGCTACTTCGTGTGCAGTCACATGGGATGTGCGAAGAAGGTAGATCCGACCATCTTCCGTCACGACTGCTGCGGCCGCTGCTGGCCCGGCCAGGAGTGCCAGAGCGCCTCGCAACGCGATTACGACGGCCCCGGCCGCTTCGCTCACAACTACTTTGAGGTGGCCCTGCGCCCCGGCGTCTGCGAAGACTGCGGCGAACCCCCCGAAGCGCACCACTGGGTATTCGACCGCCACCACGGCGACCGCTACCGCCGGGCCGCATAAGGAGACCCGTGCGTATGACGGCTCTACGTCACGCTGCGGAAGCCCTCACCGGCCAAGACCATTTTGTGGCGGCTGTTGGGCTCACCAGGCCGGGAGGCTGACCGCCGCTTCTGGCTGGCCCGAGCCCGGCCAAGACTTCCCGCTGGCGCCTCCGAGCATGAGGGGCGTACTGGAAGCGGGAGGTGAGCCCGATGACGAGCCCACCGAGTAGCTACTGCCGCGCTGCCTCGTTGATCGTCGACATTGGGGACCCTGAGTTCCCGTTCCGGCGTTCCGTGAAGATCAGTGCAACCGATCTGCGTCTGACGACGACGGAGCAGGCGACTGTCCAGGAAAGTATGGCTCCGGATGAACTGAGCACCGCTTCCTTGGAACAGTTGGTTGGTGGCACTCCGTCGCCGGAAGGCGGGACCGCCGCCTGGTACCGGGGTTCCAACGCCACAGGGGCTCTCTCTGCCCTGTGCAACTACAGCGTCCCGTCGGAGGGAGCCGACTTCCTGCTGGGATTCCTCACATCGCCGCAGGTATGCGTGCCCCTTCTCGATGCCCGTACCAGCGACTGGCCGTCACTAAAGAATGCGTCGCAGATGGCGTCTGCGATAGCGCTCGTCCCGACGGCGCCGGGTCCTTTTGGCCAGCCAGTTTGGACGCTGGTTGCCTATAGGCCGGCGATGCTGTTTCTGGTGCGGACGGTCAGCGCGGAGAATCGGGCTGTCTCTCTCGCTGAAGATCTCGCTCAGCAGATCCGCCGTGCGTTCGGGCTGTGAGAGCGCTCCGGCGGGCTGCCCAGCCCCGACTGTCCCCGCTCAAGCTCGGCTGTAGGGCTGCGATGGCCATTGGACAGCGGGGGCGGGCGTGGGTCCGGGAGCGCAGCGGTCCCAGACCCACGCTCTACGCGGTCACACCACAGGTTGACGGCCGACGAGCAACTGCCAGTGGGTGGACGACGGCCAGGTGCGGTGCGGCATCCGGGCACGCAGATCCAGCGCGTCGGCAGCCCAGCCTTCGGCGGCCTCCAGAGCGGGCCGGGAGATCTGGTCGTAGGCGGAGGCGACCCAGACCCGGTGGAAGACGGCGCGCTTCCAGGGTTCGCCCAGATGCTTCCTGATCCGCCCGGTCACCCCCTGGTCGCCGGCCGCCATCCCGAGCCAGACGATGCGTCCGTGGGCGTCGGCGACGAGGTAGAGCCCCGGACAGAAGGCCTCGACAGTGTCGACCAGTGACCAGTACGGGGCGCTGCTGCTGTAGCCGCCCAGGGCGCGAGCGAGAAGCTGGACGTGCACTGGCCGCAGGACCGGGCCCGGCGGCGGTGCGGCGGCCTGCGCCAGACGCGCCCCCGACAGGAGGCCGCTCACTCGGACTCCTCCGCCGCGAAGGCGAAGTCGGTGATGTCACCGCTCGTGGCAACGGTGTCGGCCGGCCGGTACCGCAGCTTCCTCAGGTACTCGCGGGCGTCGTCCAATTGGGACTTCACCGTGTCGAGCTCGTCCTCCCAGGACTGCCGCTCGTCGGCGGTCAGATCCCTGCCCGGTCCCACGAGGGAGTGCATCTCCTTGAAGTGCGTGGAAAGCGCCGTCATGGACTTCTTCGCGGCCGTGACCCGGCCGAGGGTGTCCTTGACCTTGTCCGTCCATTGCTCGCTGTCGGAGAGTCTGGACGCGGTGCCCGCTCCCCCGCCCGAGTCGGAGTTGTTGTTCTCCACCGGCCAATGCTTGGTGAACCACACCGAGTCGGCCGGCTTGTCCGCCTCGTCGGTGTCCCAGCTGACCACCTTGCGCAGGCGGCCAGGCGCCGCGGCCGCCTGCGGCGTTATCTCGCGGCCGGCGCGCAGTTGCATCACCTCGGCGAAGGCGTCGATGGCCTCGACGAACAGCCTGATCCCCTCGTCGGTGACGCGGGCCGCGGCAAGCTTGGTGGGAACCGTCCGGCGGTCGCCTGTGGACCCGTAGGAGCCGAGCAGCACCTTGCCGTTGACGAGGCCCGGTACCGCGATGTGCGCCAGCTCGGCGCGGGCCGCGTCGCGGCTCTCGCTCGGCTCGGCCGCCGTCGCCGCGGCGATCAGCCCGGCGGCGGACAGCCCGGTGGTGACGATGCCGTTGCGCACCGTGCCGTGGTGGGGGGTGTCCATGGCGGCGGCCGGGAGGTCGACCCCGCCGACGGCAGCCGTGAGCAGTGCGCTGCGGATCTCGCCGCGGCTCTGGGCGTGCTTGGTCTGCAGGCGCGTCGGGGACGGCTCGACGAGGACCTTGGTTGTCCGGCGCAGGCTGGGGATGTCGCTGGGGAAGACCACCCGGTCCGCCAACCGGACGAGATTCACCACGGCCTCGCGCGGGTCGTCGTGCAGGTCTGCGGCCGGGCGTGCCCCGGTGAGGACCGCGTGCTCCAAATCCGTGATCGCGTCGTCCGCGAACGCGTGGTCGGCCAGCGTCCGCCCGGACGCCATGGCCTGGTTGGGGCCGGAGAAGTCGAGCGGGCCGCGCAGGTGGGTGCGCAGGTTGGTCGACGCGAGCGCGGCGTCGAAGTCCGGGCGGTTGCCGGCGGCCGGCACGTAGCCGATGACAAAGACGGCGCCGGTGGTCGCCACCGGCAACGCGGAGGCCGCCAGTTCCGCCCACGCACGGGCCTCCTGCGCCTCCTTGGCCTTCTCCGGGTCGTCCGCCGGAATCTCGATGTCCTGGGGATCGACACCGTCGTACCTGTTGAGCTGCGCGGTGTAGCGGTCCCGCCAGTCGGCCGGGTTGCGCCAGCGCTGGCCTTCGGCTCCGCCGAGGACCTTCTGCGGCAGGCCGAGCAGTCCGACGGCGGGCTGGAGTCCGAGCAGGCTGTGCCGGTGGAAGGTGCGGTTCGTCCCGGCCGTCGAGACGGTGACGTACCAGACCTGGTCACCGAGTCGGTAGCGCACGATGTGGTAGGTGGCCGGCTCGGTCTGGCCCGAGACCGCGAGGTCCGCCTTCAGGTCGTACTTGCGGGCCTTCTCCGCCGCGCTCAGCCGGCCCTCGATGAAGGTCAGGTGCTCCAGCAGCGCTTCTTCGGAGGCGAACTCAACCTCCAAAACCGCCAGTTGTCCGCCGTCCGGCGACGCGACCGGGGTCACGCGCGGGGTGGTGACGGCGGCGTTCTGGGCGACGTCGTAGGCGAAGCGGATGTTGAACTGGTTGATCGCACTGGCGATGCCGGGCTGCTGGACCCTCATCTGGTAGAGGGTGCCGTGCTCGGTGAGCACCGGGTGCACGGCGGCGTCCTTGAAGCCGTGGACGACTACGCCGGTGGCCTTGTTCCCGCTCGCCGCGATCAGCGGCTTGAGATTGACGGCATCGGTGGCCATGCGCTCCAGCGCGCCCCGGTCGAGGGTGCACCGGGGATCGGCCAGGCCGGCCTCGACAAACTGGGCCCGGTACTCGGGATCATCGAGATAGGGAAAGCGCCCGACAGGGCGCTTGGGACGACGCGGTGACATACCGCACCTCTGCCTTCGTACGCAGGGAGGGGCTTTCGCCGCATTCCCTGAACGGATCGGGACGCAGAGAGGGTCCGCCTCCCGCAGGTGCAGAGGTGGGTGCCGCCGCCGTACCGCCTCCCCGCCACTGCAGGGCACTGGGCCGTTGCGACCACCTTGGCCAGATCACCATCACCCGGCCACCGCTGAATCCTCACGGGAATCGCGGTACTGGCCACCCCGAACCGGGATCGGTCCACTGAGGTTGGTGCGGGTCACCGACATCGGTGCGCTCCACCACCCAGAGTACGCGCCGGAACCAACAATTGTCGGCCCGTCAGATACAGCGCCCCGAGCGGGGTCCGCTTCCGTGGTGCCCGCGTCGCTCGCCCCGGAGCCACTACGCTTTCGGGGTGGGCGCTGACGCTCCTCCTGGCCTCGGCCCGGGCGGGACTTCGACACGATGCGCGACGACGAGATCCCGCGAGCGGGTGTGGCACTGGCCGACGCCGTCCGCGTCCCGGTACTCCGCACAACTCGGTACAGGCCCGAGTCCCTATCGAACCCGGAACGGTTCACACTGGCACCTGACTCCTATTCGCTCGGTTGTCGTCTTTTCGTGAACGACCTGCCAGTGATATCTCTAGTGGGTTCATCGCGGAAAATGGCGGCGGCATACAGGGGGAGATGTTGGATCCGAGTCAGGGATCGCGAGGGGCAGGCAGCCGGGCTGATGGCCCGTCGCTCATCCTCAACTATCCAACGGCCATGCAGTTTCCGGCCATGCCGTCGCCGGAGCAGATCGTCTTCACCTACCCCCCCGACGAGTTCGAGAAGTTCGTCGAGGAGTGGGTGCCCGCGCTGGACAGCCTGTACGTGCGGGTGGAGCGCCAGGGAGGGGCTGGCGACCACGGCATCGACGTGGCCGCATTCCTCACCCGCCAGGGCCTGGAAGGTCCCTGGCACAACTACCAGTGCAAGCGCTACAAGGGAACGCTGGCCTGGAGCACCGCCGCGGGTGAGATTCGGAAGATGTTTGCGGGCGTGGTCACCGGTCAGTTTATCGTGCCGGAGCAGTACACCTTCGTCGCCCCGTCCATCGGCCCCAGCCTGCAGCAGGCCCTGCAACGCCCGGTCGGTACCCGCAAGAACTTCGTGGAGGTGCTGCGCGAAACCACGGACAAGGTCATCACCGACCTGGGCCCGCGGTTGAGGCGCGAGGCCGAGGAGCTGGCGGCAGATACGCCGTTCGAGATCTTTCAGACCGTCAACATGAAGAAGATGCTCGAACAGCACAAGACTACTGACTTCTGGGTGAAACGATTCCCGCCGGAGTCCCCGCCTCGCCCGGCCGTCATGGCACCGCCCGAGAAGCCGGAGCCGCGCGAGGCCCGCTACGTGCAGCAGCTCGTCCAGGTCTACGCCGAGCGCTGGCCCAGTGACGCCAGCACCGTTACCCAGATTGCACAGCACCCCACGGCTGGCCCGCACTTGCGCCACCAGCGTGAAGCATTTTTCAGCGCCGAGTCTCTGCGCCGCTTCGGCGAGGAGGCATACCCCGAAGGTCATTTCGAGGCCATTGTCAAGGACATATATGACGCTGTGGTCGACGTGGCGAGGGATGACCATCCCACGGGGTGGAAGCGCCTACATGCCGTCACCTCGCAGGCGATCAGTGCCGGGCTGACGCAGACGGTTTTCGCTCAGCACGTGAGACCTCTGGACCGTACCGGGGTATGTCATCACCTGGCGAACGAGAACGAGATCACGTGGTGTGAGGGAGAAGGGACATGAAACCGCTGAACAGCTCGCTGGAGATCGGCGTGCGAGCACTGGTGCTGCTCTCGGAGAGCCATCCCGATGCTCTGGACCTGGCCCAGCTCGCGCTCTTAGACCATGCCGTACTGCACAGCGCCGAGTTCGACGGACCGCCCAGCTTGCACCCGGATCTGCCAGCTCGCACGGGTGAGCTCGGCCTGAAGCGCACGGTCCTCGAACAGGCACTTCTGGTGCTCATCCGCGCTGGCCTGGCCGAACTCGAAGCTGACGGGACCGGCCTGGTCTACCGGGCCACGGAACGCGGCCCGGCCTTCGTGGACGTTCTCGAAGCCCCGTACGTCCTGCGG
The DNA here is from genome assembly GCF_053593375.1 of Streptomyces sp. NPDC002309. Taxonomy (NCBI): domain Bacteria; kingdom Bacillati; phylum Actinomycetota; class Actinomycetes; order Kitasatosporales; family Streptomycetaceae; genus Streptomyces; species Streptomyces sp. NPDC002309. The sequence goes on from NZ_JBSFCI010000001.1 coordinate 119,654, forward strand.
CTCCGCGAGCGCGCCGAGTGGGCCGTCCACCAATGGGCCCCGGACATCGATGTACGCGCCGCCACCCAGTCCCTGCTAACGGCTCCCCCCGCCCGCGTGACCTCCCGCCCGTTCGAGGGCCATCGTGAGTAGTCTCCAGCTGGTCCACCTCACTTACGCCGGCTCGGGCAAGCCATCAGCGCAAATCGTCTTCGGCCCCGAACTGACCACCATCTACGGTGCCTCCGACACCGGGAAGACCTTCATCGTCAGGTCTATCGAGTACATGCTCGGCGGCGCCCAGCTGGAAATGGTCGACGAAGCCGAGGGATACACCCAGATCCTCCTTGGGCTGCTGCTGCCCGATGGCAGCCCCCTCACTCTCGTCCGGCGCCCCGGCACCAACTCCACGCATCTGCATCGCGAGGACCTCCGCGACCTGGTTCACCGCCCGGCGGACGCCATCGTGAACTCGGTGCACAACGCCCGTAGCAAGAACAGCCTCTCGATTCACCTGATGCGCGCTATGGGTTTGGACGAGGTCCTTATCCGCAAGAACGAAGCCGGTGGCACCCGCTCCCTGGCGTTGACCGATCTGGCGCATCTGTCCGTGGTTACGGAGGACCGCATGATCGCCATGCCCTCCCCGGTCCTGCGCACTGGCACCGCCAGCACCCGCACCGCGGAGACGTCGGTCATGCGGTTCCTCCTGACCGGGGAGGGAGACCCTCCCGTCGACACCGGGCCCAACGCGGGACAGCGGCGTGTAAACAGGGGACAGATCAACCTCTTGGACCAGCTCGTGATCGACTTGTACGCAAAGCTTGAGTCGGACGAGTCTGAGCGCGATCTTAAGGATCGCCTGGCGCGGGTCAAAACCGCGATCGACGCGCAAAACATTGCCCTGCGCGCGGCCGACGAAGGTCACCGCGAAGCGGTACGCGAGCGCATGACACACGCCCGCCGTCTTGCTGGGCTAGACGAGCGGCTGGCTGAGGTTAGCGATCTGCTGGGACGGTTTAGCCTGCTGGAGGACCAGTACCGCTCCGATCTGGAGCGTTTGGTAATGGTCAACGAGGCTGGCAGCATCCTCGGTTACTTCCGGGTCGGAACCTGCGTATTTTGTGGAGCGGATCCCGAGCATCAGCACCCCGGCCACAGCCAGCAGGAGGCCACTCAGCTCCACATTGCGGTGCAGGCGGAGGCCGCGAAGACGACCACCCTGCTCACCGACCTCCTGCCGACCATTGCCGACCTCGCCCGGGAACAGGAAGAAATCGCCCGGACCTGGCAGTCCGTCAAGGTCGACTTGGAGGCGCTGGATGAACTCATCGCTGAAGCGGAGGGCCAGCTCGCACCGCTCCGTGAGGGCCTTCAAGAGCTGCTGGACGCACGATCTGTAATCGAGCGGGGGCTGGAACTGCATGCGCGGATCGCGGAACTTGAGGACAAGCGCTCTCGCCTGGACGGGGAGGGGGCGGTGCCCGCTGCCCGGCCTGCTCAGTACATCGCCGCCCGGGTCGTCAACGACTTCGACTCGGTCCTTCAACGCACCCTGAGCAGCTGGGAAATACCGGCAGTCGACAACTCCGGGTACGACCAGTACAACGCCGAGATCCGAGCCGGCGGCCGCCCGCGCGCCGGTCGTGGCAAGGGCGTGCGATCCGTGCTGCATTCGGCCTTCACTACCTCACTGGCCCGCTTCTGCATTGAACGAGACCTCCCCCACCTCGGCTTCGTCGTCCTGGACTCCCCCGTGGTCACCTACCGCCAGCCAGTGAAGAACACCCCACAGGACCCCGACCTACCCGACGTGCGCATCACATCCACCGTCGTGGACCGCTTCTACGAAGACATGCTCGCTTTCCCCGGCCAGGCTGTGATCATCGAGAACGGTGATCCACCTCTCGGCGTCCTCTCCGAGGCCACCACCTACAACTTCACCGCCGCCGATGGCCGCCCTGGCTTCCTCCCGTGAACCCCATCGATTCCACGATCTGCAGGGCCTGCTCTGCCGCAGCGAAGGCTCTGGTACCTGAGTAGAACCGCTACGTCTACGGGTGCGGGCAAATCACGCAACCGCCCTCCCCCGGCCAAACTCGCGGACCGCAGGACCCTGGGCTCAACCTTGCTATGAGGCCGCCACCACCGCCTCACAGCTGCCACGGGGACAGCAGACCGCACCCGCAAGGCCGCCCCCTGCGATACGCCCCTTACGGCCTGACCCACAATTGATGTGGCTGCGGGTTCCCCTCGGTGGTGCCTGCCCGTGAGCCCCGGGCCGCACCCGCCCGGTGGCGGCTCCGCGGCATTTACCAGTCGAGCAGATCCATGGAGCTCCGGCCGAGCCAGGTTGTGAACGACACGGGTCGATCGTCCAGGCTCAGTGGAAGGATTTGGTCGCAAGTGGCCCGGCCGTCGAACCACATCGTGCCCCGGTGCGGGCCAGTGACAATGAGCAGGGTGGAGAAGCCGCAGCCGTTCTCTTGGATGAACACAGCTCCGGATGTTTTGCGTTCTTGGAGCACCGCGTACTCAGCGTCCCAGTTGTTCCACGCCACCTGGTAGGCGTCGTGGTCCGGGAAGTCTTCCTCGAGCGGCTCACGGTCGTCCAGCTCGTCCTCGTAAGTACGGTAGGAGTCGGGATGGGGGAAAGCCGTGGCGAGCAGGTCGTAGTTGGTGCTCGAGTCTCCGTGCCAGCCCCACCCTGCCGTGCTTCGGCACAAGCGATTCACAGTGCCGCCGGCACTGTGCCGGAGCAGGTAGTCCCGGTACTCGACCGGGAACGTGATCCCCAGCCCTTCCTCCGCCTCACGAACCTCGGATTCGGACAACGGCGGTGGTGCTGGAGACCTGTACTGCTCCCAAGCCGGACGGCTCAGCTCATCGAAGCGGCGTCCCCGCTCCACGCGTCCGGCTTCCGCTATCCAGTCGATCGTCATACGAGTGAGGGTAGACACGAGCGATCCACGGTGTTGCGCCGTGACATGACGACGGTCGTGCCTGTTCTTGGGATGTGAAAATCGAGAAGACCCGTGCCGTCATGGCTCACCGCGCGCTCTGCGGTATTTCGGCACAGCACCTTGGCGAGTTGATCGCCGAACTCGCGCCGCGATGGGAAGTACGGTGTGAGTCAGGGCGGCACGAGCGGCGGCACGGGGCCCGAAAGCGGGAGGCCGGCGCCGGGCCGAAGTACAAGTTGGTCTTCACCGACCGGGTGCTGGTGACGCTCGTTCACCTGCGGACTGGGCTGACCCAACGAGGCGCTCGGTGTGATCTACGGGATGGGCTCTTCCACGATCGGGCGGTCGATCGGCGGGATCCGTGCGCTGCTGGCGACGCGCGGGTTCGCGGTGCCCAACCGGCCTGGCATCCGGCTTCGTACTCAGGAGGACGTCTTCGCCTACACCGAGGCCGAGGACGTCACGCTGCGGCTCGACGGCACCGAGACCCAGGTCCGCCGCCCTCAGGCGAACCGCCCCGGCAGGCGTGCCTTCATCTCCGGCAAGCGCAGGCAGAACACCATCAAGACGACCACGATCAGCGATCATCAGGGCCGCACCCTGTGGTCAGGAGCCGAGCGGCCCGGCCGGATGCACGACCAGACCGCTCTGCGCACCGAAGGCATCGCCGAGCAGCTCCGCCAACGCCCGACGGTCAAAGCCGAGGTCGACGAGGGCTACCGGGGCCTGGCCAACGAGTTTCCCGACCAGATCTTCGCCCCGCCGAGGAAGCCGAAGGACCTCGACGACGGGCCGCTGAGCGATCGCTACGGATGGCGCGAAATGCGCCGCCGCCAGTCCTCCCGCCGGATCTGCGTCGAGCACGCCAACGCAGAACACCGGCAGTGGCGTCCCCTCCAGCGATACACCGGACGCCGCGAGTACTACGGCGACACCCACCGGGCCATCGCCGGGCTTGTCTCCGACCGCGCAGCCCGGCGGGCCACCCGGCGCAAGACGAGCACAGAACTCGTGCCCTCCAGCGCGACGGCCTGCTGAATCACCATCAGCCGAGCCACCAGGCCAGCACAACCTGATCTCAATCGCGGGTCAGGCCGTTAGTTGTTGTCGCCCCAGTCACGGCCATCGAAAACCGCGAGGAGCACCGAAGGTTCGGCCTGCAAGCCGCGCGCAAGGTTGAGCAAGGTGGTCAAGCTTGGGTTGCGTTGTCCGTGCTCGATGTAGACCACTCCGCGGAAACTCATCCCACTTCTGCTGGCGAGCTCCTCAAGGGTGAGCCCACGAGCTTCGCGCAACCGACGCAGATGCATGCCGAAGGCGTGGAGGAGGGGGTCGGGCGGATCAAAGTGGGGCACGGATCCGACTTGACATCTGCGCCCATTTGACCGCCATGAACAGTTGTGCATAATCAGCGCTGAGTGCTGCGCTTTAGGCCTGCCGAGTCAAGGGACGGCCGTCGGTGAAGCCAGGCCGCTTGGAGAGGAAGCGTCTATGCCCGCCCCGAGGAAGTACCCACCAGAATTGATTGAGCGGGGAGTGCGGATGGTTATTGATATGAGACCGGCCAGCCCCGGACGCTCCGCCATCGTGAGGCAGGTGGGAGAGCTCCTTGGGATCCACCCGGAGGTGCTACGACACTGGGTCAACAAGGCTGATGCGGCAGCTGGCAGAAATCCCCACACTGCTGCAAGTGTCAATGCCCGAGTCCGTCAGCTTGAGAAGGAGAACGCGGACCTTCGCCGCCTTAATGGCATCCTCAAGGCAGCAGCCGTTCTGTTCGCAGCAGAAATCGAACCTGGGCAAGTGACCTGAATTTAATCGTCAAGTAAACACAACGCCTTTGGGGGCCCGGACACCCGACTCAACCTCGACGGCGGGGTGAGGCCGGAGACGGTGGCCACCGACAACGCCGTCGTACGGACCTGCATAGGCACTGGGCGCCCGCGTCAGCGAAGGACCGGAGCAGTTCGATACCGACGTGCCGTCAAGGCTCTTCCTGCAGCCTAAGGCAGTGTCAGGATTCCCTGTCCTCAGGCGCACTCAGGGTCAGGATCTCGCCGAGGGCGATGTAGGCCTGCAGGAAGATAAAACGGGCCTCGTCGATGGTGACCTCGGCGTGAGTGCCTGCAGAGCACCGGTCGTAGAGATCAGACAGGGTCCGACGTAGCCGGTCCCTGCGACTCTTAGACGCCCCGCAGGCGTGGGTGTGGGCCTGGAGCCGGTTCAGCACCTGCTGCGGTCCGACCTTCAAGTTGACCTCGTCCCCGATCTTGTACGGCTCGTCCCGGGCCGGAAACACGTAGTCCGCAGAGGAGTCGATCAACCGGCGGCAGGTGGTGAGGGCCTGGCTGACAGACTCGGGGTCGCCGTCCCGGAGGCGGTCAGAAATGCGCTCGATCTTTTCGAGCGCAGTCCCGCTCGCCGCCGCCAACGACCCGTCGACCTTCTCCTGGGTATCCGCGAACAGACTCGCCTGGAGCTCGCTGAACAGGAGCTCGTGGTAGATCTCGGTAACCATGTCGTAGAGGGTCGCGACGACTTGCCCGCAGATCCCAGTCCACGTGCCGAGGTTGGCTGAGGACTTGAGGATCCGCTCGTCATGGTTGCGCGACGCAGAGACGATCATGTCGCCGGAGTAGTTGCCGCCGCCGCGCATGGCGTCGATGGCGAGCTGGCCGGACTCGACCTGGGCCTCCACCTTCGCGATCGGTTGAGTGTAGAAGGTCCCCTTTTCCCGGTCGGCCCAGCGGCCCGCCCGTCCAATCCACATCCTCGCCGAACCGTCGGTCGGGTACCCGTTACGCTCGAACCCGAGGAACTCCGTCAACTCGGTGTGGCCGACCAGTCGGGCGAGCCTGCTCGCCTTCAGGACGATCTCGGACGTCTTCAGCCGCTTGACCTCGATGTCAGCCAAGAGCTCGTCCGCAACGCGCATCGCTTCTTCCTGTCGCCCCACTGCTGACCGCCCGTCGGCTCGAACTCTGCTGGGTTGCAGTCGTACCACGCGGGTCCGACACATCTGTGCCGATTATTTCGGTGGCCACGACAGTCTCCGCCGCCAAGTGGTTTGTAGCGCTGAGTGACTACTTGGGCCGCGGTCGTGCTGCTGGAGATCCTGCGACGTCGGAAGCCCGAGGCGCCCCCGCGGGCCCTGCTGACAGGATCACAGCATGCTCATCACACCGCTCCCCGGCACAAACCGGAAGAACATCCGCCAGGCCCTCAGCGGCGTCCACACCACGGCGATGAACCTGCGACAGCCCTACGGCAGCGCCTTTGAGGGGGCTGGTGACGTATCTGGAGTGGGCCACGGAGTCCGCGCAGATGCTTGGCTCCCAGATCAGCGACCGGGACCTCGACCAGCTCGTGTTCACCGACCGCTACCGGGCGCTGCTGGGTAGCTGCGGCATGCTCGCCGGGGGCGCCCAGCAGCGCCTTGTGAACGGCTTGGTCCAACTTGAGGTCGCTGAGCGGATCGAGGCGTTCGAGGCGGCCGTGGCCGCACTGGATACGAGGATCGGCCGGTGGATCCAGCAGGAGGAGTTCGTCGTGGCCGACTCCAGCTTCTACATCCAGAACGAGGTGAAGCTGGCCGACGTCGACCTGCACGAGGTGCTCGACGTGCCGCGCTGGAAGTTCGTGCGCCTGCTGTTCCCGATCGTGGTGGTCGATGAGCTGGACGACCTCAAGGACGCCAGCAAGCAGCGGGCCCGCTGGCGTGCTGCCCACGCGCTCGGTCTCCTCGACGGGGTTCTCAACGGCTACGCCCACGGGGTCCTGCATGAGGGGGAGCAGACCGTTCAGGACGGCGAGACCCGTGGCAGGGTCAACGTGGAGATCGTCCTCGATCCGCCCGGCCACGTGCGTCTGGACCGCCCCGATGTCGAGATCATCGACCGGACGATGGCCATTCAAAGCCTGGCCGGCCGTGGCATTCGGTTGCTGACGTGCGATACGAGTCAGCACACCCGGGGCCGGACCGCCGGGCTGGAGGTGACCAAGGTGACGACGAAGGACCCCGGGGACGAACCGGACTGGTCGGCCCCGGACAGGTCTGGCACTGGCGTACGTGCCCGGCGGCGCGCCCGACAGGCAGAAGCCGAGGCACCGACGGCCAGTTGAGAAGCAAGGACCACGGCAGTAGCACTGTGTTACACGCCACCTAGCGGTAGCTGTACGAGAACAAGGCCGTCTCGGCTCGCTTCGCGTCGGTGACCTGCAGAAAAGGAAATTCCCTCCCCGTTCCGCGCACGATGCGACAAACTGATCGCCCGAAATGCCAGGCTGACGCGCCCAATCGCTCGCCAGCCCGCCCCTTACGGCTTCCGGGGCAACATCGGGCTCCGGGGTGATCCGGAAGCTACGGCAGACGTCGGGACAATCGCCCGGACTACGCCGCAGAGGGCGCGACAGAGGCCGACGGCAGAACTCCCCGCCGCGAGGCGAGGACGAACAACTCTCATCGGAAAAGGAACAAATGAGTCCCCAGGACGTCCCCGAAAACCTGCCAGTACCCGCACCGCAGTCTTCGGTCCAGGTCCAGGCCGCCCGCGCGGATCTGGAGGCATTCGAAGATCTGATGTTCCAGGTGTTGGAAGCCTGGGGGCTGCCCACGGACAACATCATCGTCGCGGCCAAGCAGCGCGAGACCCTCCTCAGGAACACCCCCGACGTCATCGAGGAGCTCACCCCCGAGGAACGGGCGGACGCGCCCTATATCGCCAAGATGATCATGGCGGGCTCGGTCGGGCTGTTCGACGCCGCGCTGAACTACCTCTGGAACGAGACGATCAACCGGCTGCGGGACCACGTCGCCGCCTTCGACGTCGACTACTTCTTCGACCTCGCCGAGACCGACCCCGCCCGCCGCAAGAACCTCAAGACCCGCGACGACCTCTCCCAGATCGACGACTACAAGCTGCTGGAAGCCGCTAACAAGATCAAGCTCGTCAGCGACATCGGCTTCAAGCAGCTCATCCACATCAACTACATGCGCAACCACGCGAGCGCCGCGCATCCGAATATCGAGGAGCTGACCGGCCTCAAGCTGGCCGAGTGGCTGGAGACCTGCATCAAGGAGGTCTTCCGGATCCAGCCACGCAACGTCGTCGCCGCGATCGGCAAGCTCCTCACCAACATCAAGTCCAAGCGGCTACCGAAGGACGAGCTGAAGAAGATTGCGGCGTTCTTCGACGGGCTGGAGCAGGACCAGGCCGACAACCTCGCCGCCGGCCTCTTCGGCATTTACACCCCCGCCGACGCGACCCCCGAGATCCTCGACAACGTCCGCTCGCTCTGGCCCGACCTCTGGCCGCTGGTCAGCGAGGACGGCCGCAACGACGTCGGCATCAAGCTCGCCCGGTTCACCGCCAACGCCGATACCGACCGGGCGATCCGCGCCAGGGAACTGCTGGAGCTGGTCGGCGGGTCGTCCTACCTTCCCGAGCCCGAGCGTGTCGCCGAGATCCAGCAGGCCCTGGACGACCTCAAGCGGGCCCACGAGGCGTACATGCGCAATTATGCCGAGGAGCCGCCCGCCGCGCAGCGGCTCAAGGACGTGGTCGGCCGCCACGGAGACATCCCCGGGCAGGCCGTCCGCAGCTACGTCGTCCACCTGGTCAATGTCTTCCTGACGAACAGCTACGGGGTCGCCTGGAACGCGGAACCGATCTACAAGGAGCTCATCGGCCGGTTCGACGGCTACCAGGCGGCGATCGCCCTTCGAGCCTTCGCGAACTCGCAGATCCGGCTCAAGCTCCAGGACGAATGGCCGCGCAAGAAGTGGCAGGAACTGCTCGACCTGATCGACCCGAAGCTCACCGGCCGCGGCGACCGCGCCTTCCTCGAAACCGTCCGCAACTTCCGCGGCACCCCCGACCGGCTCTACCAGGACACCAAGATCAGGGCACTCACGAAGACCTGGCTGGAGCGAAACCTGACCTGACCTAAGGCATTATCGACGCTGCAGGACGGGCCGTGAGCCCGGGGCAGCGTTCCTGGTTGGCTGGTCGCTATCTTGCCTCTGCCCGGAGCGCTTGTCTCTGTGAGGAGGCTCTGGCGAAGTGCTCACGATTCATATCGTATTCCCGGAGTGGGAAGTTCGCTTCCCACTCCGGAACGCTGCGGAGCCGGGAACGCGATGATCGTCCCCGCAGCGTCGTTCTCGGTCCGCAACAGCTGGTTGTCGTGATGGAGCGAAGCGATGACCGTGGCGGCCGCGGTCAGCCGACGGTTGAGTTCAGTGATCTCTCTCTTGGCTGTTGCGAGTTGTCGGCGGAGGTCGTCGATGTCGGCGTCCCTCCGGGCCTCGCCGGGGGTGAGGCTGCCGTGAGTCTCGATATGGGCGTCCCAGTCGGCCAGCACGGTCTTCGCGCGGAACATGGTGGCCGGGCTGACGCCCGCCTCCAGGGCGAGGTTGTTCTTGGTGAGCCGGCCGTCGCTGTGCTGCGGCTTGCCTGCCAGGAGCCGGTCCATGGCGTCGCGGAGCTTGCGCTCGGTCTTGGCCGAGACGCCCGTGTCGTTCATCGTCCGGCCTTTCGCAGAACGGCACGTGCCTCGTCCCGCTGCTGTTCGAGTGCCGCGCGATGCCCGAGGGCCAGGCGGCGGGTCTCCAGGAGCTTGGTGAGGGATCGTTCCTCGCTGTCCCAGATCTCGACGTGCTGGGGTCCGATCATGCTGTTGCCGCAGCGGTCCGGGCGGCAGCGGTCCGGCAGGGGGCCGGTGTGGCCGGGTGGGATCACGGTGTTTTCCAGGCAGACGGCGCCGGCCGGGTTGGCTGCGTCGAACAGGCAGTTGTTCAGGGTTCCGAAGCGGATGGAGACTCGGGCCTGCTTTAGCAGGGCGTGTTCGACCGTTGCGTCGCCTCCTTGGGCAGCGACAGTGTCGCGGATCGCGTCGAAGGTCCGGGTCAGCTGCTCGGCTCCGGGGCCGAAGCCGATCGGCTCGTTCGCCTTGTGGGCATCGAACAGGTCTTGCAGGCCGCGGAACCGGGCGGCTTCGATCGCGGCGTCCAGGTGCTTGGCCCAGGACGCCGCGGAGGCTGCATAGCCCTGGGTGGTGCGGTTGGCCAGGGCCCGTGAGGCGACGTGCTTGAGCTGGATGCCCAGGGCGATCTCGGAGCCGGGGAACTGGTCGGTCAGCATGCTCATAGTCCGGCGGAACATGTGCGGGGCGACCCGGTCGGACGGGATGGGCTCCAGCCCATTGACGTCAGTCCGGGCGTTCACGTGCTCGATGAACGTCTTGATCCCTTCACCTGCGGCGAACCGTTCCGCGTTCTGGACCTCTCCGGCGATGCCGGTGAACAGCCGCTCGGGGTGCGGGGTGATCTCCTCGGCCAGTGCCAGGGCGCGGGCGACCGGTTCGATGATCCACCATTGCTTTCGAGGGAAGTCCTCCTCGCCCTTGATCTCCGCCGAGACCACGGCGGGCGCCCCGAAGTACTCGACCACCGAGCCTTTGAGGATCTCCTGGACCTCGGAGTCACGCATCATGCTCAGCGCGGTGACGAAGACGTAGCAGGCGACCCGGAGAATCTCGATCTCCCGTCTCAGGCTGCGGGGTGCAAGTCCCCGGCTCCAGCCCCCTGTCGTGCCGTCCGCGCGCCTGACTTGCGCATACTCCGGCAGGAGGCTGGCGCTCGCGCACTGGCCGCGCTCCACCGCGTCCAGCGCGATCTTCCGCAGGCCCCGGTGCAGGTTGAAGATGTTGGCCTCTCTATCGATGCCGATCAGGAACGACAGGAGAGTCCAGTGAACCTGGCCCGCGTCCACGATCCGCGGCGGCAGGTGCTCGTCGTGCAGCGGGACGCGGTTGCCCGGGTCGCCCAGCCAGGTCCGCAGCCGGTCCCCCGCGCCCGAGGACAACAGTGTCGCGTCCGCCCGGAGCTGCCGCCATCGCTCCTGGGCTCGCAGGATGTCCGGGGCGAAGGTGTCGATGTAGGTCCAGGCGGCCCGGACCAGCGGGAACCACACCTCCGGCGGGATGACCGGCGTCGACAGCCCCCGGGAGCCGCTCGCCGCGACACCGGCAGCCGCCCGCGCGGACATGCCCGGCCAGGGGTCACGGAGCAGTCCGCCGCCGGTCAGCAGGGGTCCGCAGCGGTGCAGTTCACGAATCACCGTGATGTGACTGACCACACTGGTGACGGCCAGCCCCTCCTCCTTCAGTGCGGCGATGCGGACGTGCAGCTGGTGCTCGGGCCAGGCCCCGAGATCCTCGGGAAGGCTCCGCTCGGCGGCCCAGGCCGCCAGGGCCCGCAAGGGGCTGAGTCTCCTGATCGCCGTCCGTGGGTCAACGGGCCGTCGCGGCGCGGGAATCCCGGCGTCTATCACCTTCGGGTGCCGCGGGCTCAGCGCGATCATGGCCATCTCGCGGGCCCGGAGGTGCCAGGGGCCGGGAAGGCCGTCGAACTTCAGCTTCCACTCGGCCGGATGCAGGTTCGCCGGACGCCGCAGCACCCCGTTGAGGTCCCACTGATCACACTGCCCGAAGAGCGGACTCACCGCGTCTGGCAGCAGGGAACGCGCTGTCAGGACCGGCTCGTCCGCGTGGAAGGCCGCGCCGGCCGACAGGTCGGGGGCCGTGCTGTTCATGCGTCGAACTCCGCTCGTGCGGCGAGGGGAAGCTGCAAGGTGGCAGTGCCCTCGGCGATGTGCCGGCGGGCGGCGCTGCTCTCCGCCTCGGTCCGCTCGGCGAGGACCGCCGCCAGGTTGGCGGCGGTCTGCCCCCAGAGGGTCTGGAAGTGGACGGGGCTCAACCGGGTGCGCAACGCCTCCAAGTGATCTTGAAACAAGAGGAGCTGAGGCAGGTGTGAGGGCAGAACCCAGGCATTGCGGCACTCCAGGCAGCGCAACGGCGCGACCGTGCAAAGGTCGCCAGGGCGGGAGAACGGTGAGTCGAACGGATCACGGCAGCTGGTGACGCCCATCTCCATCGCGCCGCTGCGCAGGTCCTCGACCTGTTCAGCACTCAGCCCCAGCTCCCGCAGGGCCGGTGCGGTCTCCTCCTCGGCGAGCGACGCCTCGGCCGCGGCGTCCAGGACGACCGGGCCCGCAGTGGCCTTGGCGAACCAGGACTGCTGAGCCGCGGTGATCACCTGCCCGGAGATCATCCGCAGGGTGGTGCCCTGCGCATAGTGGCCGCGGAACGTCTCCTCGTGGTGGTCGTCCGCGATGTCGGTGATCCGGCCGCCGAAGGCGACGGCCTTCTCCACCTTCACCGACTTCCTCAGCCGCCGGATGTCGGCCCGGCCCTCCAGGTCGAGCCCCACCTCCTTGACCCACCGCCCGAACATCCGCAGCCGTCCCCGGCTGACGGTGAACTGCCAGTTCGGCGGCAGGGCCCCTTGAAGGAACAGCGGTGCCGGACGAATTCCGTAGAGCTCGCGCAACGGCGCCGTCGCCTCCATCAACTGCCGAACAATCGCTGCGACTTCCAGCCGGGGCCGGCCCGCGTACTCGCGAACGTGCTCAACCGCGTTCACCTTGTCCATGCAGCTGAAGGCCCGACGGTGAATCCTGCGGGCCCGGTTCTTGGTCATGGTCAGCCGGATGCCGTTCTCGGTGAACTCCACCGAGTCCTCCGTCAGGCTGGTCACCTCCTCCGGTGCATGGCCGGTCGCGGCGACCAAAAGCACCCGGAAGCCGTGCAGGTCTCGCTCGTTGGGATAGAGCTGATTCAGCAGACCGCGGACCAGGACGTGGCCGCGCATCCCAGAGTATGGGCCCTCGGTCCGGATGCGGTCCGGGATGAGCGCCGCCAGCTCCGGAGCCAGAGGGAACGAAACCTGCTGAGCCAGCTCCAGGGGCGACATGGCCCGGTGGGCCAGGGCCCAGAGCAGATCCGGCATCCTCGTCCAGCCGTGCTCGGCCGGGTGTCGGCCGGCGGCGGCCATCTCCCAGCCGTCCCGCAGCCGCTTGCGGAGCCGGGCGACGTCGTCCCAGGCCGCCCTGACCAGCGCGGCCTTGTCCTTGCGGGAGAACTCGTCCAGCTCCTGGGTGGTGCCCCAGGCCAGCATGTGGTGCTGGGCGGTGACTCGTCCCAGCCGGGCGGCGAGGGCCCGGTCTGGATGCTGCTGACGCCGGTTTATCAGAATGCGCAGGTTCGCCGCGAAGGCTGCGGGACGTGTCGACCCGCGCGGCCAGTTCGCGGGCAGCGACTGTTCCCAGGCCAGCAGCACCGCGACCAGATCCGGGTCCTCCCTGGCGAGGGACGCCTTCGCCGCCTGGTCAGGCAGATGGGCGTCGACGTATTCGCAGAACAGCCGCATGCACTGCCGGTGGTCGCTCGCCGTGGCGGTGCTGCGGGCGGTCACCTCGATGTATTCGACCCACTCGTCCGCGAGTTCCTCCGCGAGCGTCCGGCAAGCGAACTGCGCCGGGTCGAACCGCAGGACGCGCTTCTTGCCCCGGGCGTCCGAGGTAACGACCTGCCGGACGCCGACCCTCACCGGCTCCAGGGCGGGGTCGTCGTGCCGGAAGTCCCGGCGCCGTTCACCGCGTCGCGGCATGACCAGCCTCCTCGCCCTTCATCACCCGCAGGGCGATGTCCGTGTAGGTGTCCTCGTCGCTGGTCGCCCACCGGGCGAACGCGGCGTCAACGTAGGACATCGGGTCCTCCAGGTAGCGCAGGTACTCGTAGGTCACGGCCGGGCTCGAATGACCGAGCCTCCGACTGACGATCAGCAACGGGTTGAAAGCGATGTGCTCGGCGAGCGTCGCCGTGCCCGCTCGGTCCGAAGTTCGCTCTCGCTCCGTTGCCCGTCGCATCAGGAAGTCCAAGAGCCGCAGGGCGAAGGTGTGTCTGAGGTCGTGGAACCGCCAGCGTTTTATGGGGAGTTGAGGGGCCCGTTCGTCCTCGCGGACCGCCGTCATCCGGTCCCATGCCTGGTAGCGGACGCGGTCCCAGGACGACGAGGTGAGCATCAGGCTGCCGTGACCGATGAACACCGCCAGCGGCTCCAACCCCGCCGGCCCCTCGTGGACCGTGACCCGCCGCAGCTTCGGCGGCATCGTCGACCAGGCGAACGCCCGGCCCCGGCCCTGCCAGCGTCCCCGCAGCCGCCGCCGTGCGTAGTCGATCTCGACGACCACGAACAGGTCCCGGTGCCGCCGCTCCAGCGTGCGGGCCATCGCCTCCGCCATCTCCGGCCGCTCGATCAGCACGAACCGGTCCACCGAGGTCAGCGCGTCCGACGGGACATAGGCGAGGCGGTGCTTCCTGTATTTCGCGCACTCCTGGAGATCGAACTCCGCCCCCTCACCGGGCCGACGCCTGCCGACCGCGAGTTCCGGCAGCAGCACCGTCGACCACTCCTGCGGCCTCATCCCCGACGTCAAAGCCAGGTCAGCCGCCGCCCGGCTCCGGTTCGGCGCCAGTCCGCGGAAGGCCCGGTCCATCTCGCCGTCCAGGGTCTGCCCGCCCAGTCCGACGTCCCGGAAGAACAGGTACTGCCCCAGCGTCAGGTGCCGGATGTCCATGTCCCGGCTCATCCCGATGGACAGCGGGTTCGAGGAGCTGGCCGCCCGCAGCGGCGACGCCCGGCGCAGGCCCTGCCCGACCATCCAGTCCAGCAGCGTGTTGATCACGGACGCCTCGCGGTCCCAGACCGTCCCGCCCACCGGCACGTCCTGTAACTCCGTCCGCGACCGCCGGTAGGACACCAGATCGGACTCCACCGCGGTGCCCAAGTCCCGGCCCCGCTCGGCCAGGAACTCCATCACCCGCAGCACGATGTAGGCGTAGTGCCGCAGCGTGTCCTCCGGATCGCGCCCCAGGTAGGCCAGATGACGAAACCAGGAACAGGCGGGCTCCACCGGCCGCATCTGATCGTCCACGATCACCGGCAGACGGTCCGGCAAGGCCCGGAAGTCAAGCCGACGCACGGCCTCCCGACCTGCCCCGTTGTATAACTCGGGCCGTTCCAGCACGCGAGCCCGGCTGACAAAGAACAGATCCACTACCCCTCCGGCTGACAGAACCCACAACCACCGGAGGTAACGAGGAAGCCCACACACAGTGCTGGGTAACGCTCGCGTGGCCTGTCTTCCGCCCCGTTCGCTCCCACCCACATTAGAGACGAAGCACGTTGATAGCAGTCATTAAGGAGAAGATGGCGCGGGGAGAGACTCACTCGACGCGCCCGCTCGGGCGGCGGCACCACGTTCGCCAAGGAGCCCAAAGGGTCTCACCGAGCAGATCGTGATCCTCTCGCTGAGAGTATCGAGGACTACCAGGAGAAGAAGTGCGTGAGGACGACCAGCGGGACACGGGTGACGCCGAGGTCGCGCAGGCACCGGTCGACCAGTGCCGGGTCGGGCCCCGCGTCCACGACGACCCCCGCATCCGGACCCGCCGCGAGCACGGTGGCATCGCCCTGACCCACGTCGCACATCGCCAGCCGCCAGTCCCGCGGCGGCCAGCCCGTGACGACGGAGGCCAGCGGCGGCGGCTGCACCACCGCCAGTACCAGCAGCATCCCGCAGCCCGCGCACAGCCAAGGGTGTCGCAGCAGCCCCCGGCCGGCTGCCAGGACGGCCCCCGTGACGAGGGCGAGCAGCGCCGCCCCACCCCAGCCCCCCGGCCAGTCCACCCCGGCGCCCGGCAGCGCCGCCCCGGTCCGGGCGACGTCCGCGATCCAACCGGCCGGCCAACCCGCGCACCACGCGCACGCCTTGGCCACCGGCATCGCGACCGGCGCCAGCGCCAGCGCCGCGAAGCCCAGCACGGTGGCCGGCGCGACCGCGAACTCCACGAGCAGGTTGCACGGCACCGCCACCAGGCTCACCCGTGCCGACAGCACCGCCACGACCGGCGCGCACACCGCCTGCGCCGCTCCCGCCGCGGACAGCGCCTCCGCGAGCCGCGCCGGCATCCCGCGCCGACGCAAGGCGCCGCTCCACCGGGGCGCGAGGGTGAGCAGCGCGCCCGTGGCCAGCACCGAGAGGAGGAAGCCGTGGCTGCGTGCCAGCCACGGGTCGTAGAGGACCAGCACCAGCACCGCCGTCGCCAGCGCCGGGATCAGCGACCTGCGGCGGCCGGTCGCGAGGGCCAGCAGCGCCACGGCCCCGCAGGCCGCGGCCCGCAGCACGCTCGGGTCCGGTCGGCACACGACGACGAACGCCAGTGTGAGGACTCCGCCGAGCACCGCCGTCGTCCGCAGCGAGACGCCCAGCCGGGGTGCGAGGCCACGCCGCTCGCTGCGCTGTGCCAGACCGGGCGGGCCCAGCAGCAGCGCGAGGACGATCGTGAGGTTGCTCCCGGACACGGCGAGCGTGTGGGCGAGGTCGGTCTCCCTGAACGCCTGCTCCAGCTCCGGCGTGATCCGCGCGGTGTCCCCGACGACCAGTCCCGGCAGCAGCGCCCGCGGGTCCGCCGGCAGCCCGTCCGTCGCCTCGCGCAGGCCCGCGCGCAACCGCCCCGCGAACCGCTGCGCCCTCGAAGGCCCGCCCACCACCTCCGGCCTGGCCCGTTCCCGCACGCGCAGCACGGCCGCGATCCGCTCCCCGCCCACCAGAGCGGGCGCCAGCCGCCCGGTCACCCTGACCCGCGTGGAGGGCAGCAGCCCGAGCCACTCGCGCCGCCCGTGTGCCCCGGCGTCGACCATCACCAGCACGGGCGTCCGCGTCACCGCCCGCGCCCCGGCCCCCTCCTCGACGCCGCGCACCCGCGCTTTCACCAGCACGGACACCGGGGCCAGGTGGTTCCCGGTGACCCTCGGCCGGGTGAGCCGTGGGTCGGAGGTGAGCTCGACCTCCGCCGTCACCGTGGCGTTCCGCGCCGCCGCCCCCGGCACCGGTCCCCGGCGCAGATCGGCACCGTGCAGTGCGGCCGAGGCGGCCGCCGCCGCCACGCAGAGCAGCACGGCGGCGACGGGAGCACGCGACCGGACCAGCACCGCCGGGGGAACGGCACCGAGCAGCAGGGCGCACGCGACGACCAGGCCGGTCACGCCCACGGCGGCGAGCAGTCCCGGCGAGGCGTCCGGTGCCGTCGCCGCTGTCGCCCAGGCGGCCAGGGCGGGCGGAACCAGGCGCAGGTCTGTTGGGCCTTCCTGTCGTGGGTGCGCCGCACCGAGGCGGCTCGGGGCAGCCTCGTGCACGGAGGAACGCGCGCCCTCGATGTCCTGGGGGCGCCTCATGGCCGTACGAGGTCCCGCAGGTCGGCGAACCGCCGTTCGCCGATGCCGTCGACCTCCCGCAGTTCGTCCACCGAGCGGAAGCCGCCGTGCCGGGTGCGGTGGTCGATGATGTGCCGCGCCAGCACGGGACCGACGCCGGGAAGGGTGTCGAGCTGCTCGACCGTGGCGGTGTTGAGGGAGACGGGCGCCACGGGTGCGCCCGCCCCGCCTCCCGGCGCTCCCCCGGCCGGGGCCGCCGGGAGGGCCGCGGGCGCGGGGCCTCCGACGACCACCTGCTCGCCGTCGACCAGGAACCGGGCGCGGTTCAGACCCTTGATGTCCGTGCCCGGCCGCACACCGCCGGCCGCCTTGAGCGCGTCGGCGACCCTTGAACCGGCCGGCAGACGACGGATCCCGGGCTCGCGCACCTTCCCGCTGACGTCCACGACGATCTCGGCGACCGGCGTGCCGGTGGCAGCGCCGCCCGGCGGATCCACCGCCAGGCCCGGAGCCGCGGTCGGTCCGTCCCCCCGCTCCTGGAACGGCACCGCCGCGCCGACCACTTCGGGCGCTCGCACGGACTGGGTGCGCCCGGCCCAGAAGTGCTGCACGGCGAACCCCGCGACGACGACGAGCAGCACGGTGAGCGCCACCACGCTCCTGCGCTCCAGGCCGCACCGCGCCTGGAACCACACGGGCATCCGCTCCCGGACGGCGAGCGCGACCCGCTCCCGGCGGCCCTCCGTGACGGCAGGAGCATCGACGACGGCAGGCGCGGCCATGCCGGCGGAACCAGCCGAGACAGCCGGCTCAACCATGCCGGCAGATGCAGCCGCCACGGCAGGCGCGGCCCCTGCGCCACCCTCACCGGCATCACCGGGTGGCCCCGCTCCCGACTCCCGTCGCTTTCCGGCGTGTTCGCCGAAGAGCACCTCCGCACGGCGGCGGACTTCGTCCGCCGGAGCGTGCCGGTGCCGGGCCCGGACCAGGGTGGGAGCGGGGCGCCGCCGGTGTGCCGTGCGGCCGTCGGAAGCGGCTCCGCGGCCGGGTCCGCTGGTGGCGGACGTAACGCCTGCGCGTGATCGAAGTGCCATGCGACGAGGATGCGGCCACCCGGACCCCTCGCGATGATCATGGTCCATTCCGGGGGAGAACGGCCCGGTTGTGGATAACTCCGCCACCCACACGAGTGAGACCCGTCCACCACCCACCGGGGTGAGCCGACTCAGACACGACACGCCCGCTCAGGACACAGCGCACCCGCTCAGGACACGACACGCCCGCTCAAGACACAGCGCACCCGCTCAAGAAAGAGGGCAACCACTCAGAAAGGAGGTGACCACTCAGAAAGCATGTGCCCGCTCCCGAAACCAGCCCCTCACCGCGCCGAGACCACAACCCCCAGCAGCCCCGGCCCCGTGTGCGCTCCGATCACCGCGCCCACCTCACTCACATGCAGGTCCACCAGGCCCGGCACGCGTTTCCGCACCCGGTCCGCCAGTGCCGACGCGCGGTCCGCCGCGCCCAGATGGTGCACCGCGATGTCCACCGGCGCGCCCCCGGCCCGTTCGGCCACGATCTCCTCCAGCCGGGCGATGGCCTTCGACGCCGTCCGGACCTTCTCCAGCAGTTCGATCCGGCCCTCGTCCAGCCGCAGCAGCGGCTTCACGGCGAGCGCGGACCCGAAGAACGCCTGGGCGGTGCCGATCCGGCCGCCGCGCCGCAGATAGTCGAGGGTGTCGACGTAGAAGTAGGCCGAGGTGCCGGCGGCCCGCTTCTCCGCGGCCGTGACCGCTTCGTCGATCGTGCCGCCCGACTGCGTCACCTCGGCCGCGGCCAGCGCGCAGAAGCCCAGCGCCATCGCGATCATGCCGGTGTCCACCACCCGTACCGGCACCGGCGCTTCGCGGGCCGCGAGGACCGCCGCGTCGTACGTGCCCGACAGCTCGGCCGACAGGTGCAGGGAGACGATGCCCGTGGCGCCGGCCTCTGCCGCCTTGCGGTAGGTCTCGGCGAACAGCTGGGGGCTCGGGCGCGAGGTGGTGACGGGGCGTCGCTTCTGCAGCGCCTGGGCCAGCGAACGGGTCGAGATCTCGGTGCCCTCCTCCAGCGCGCGGTCGCCGAGGACCACGGTCAGGGGAACCGCTGTGATGCCGTGGCGCTCCATCGTCCGGGGCGGCAGGTAGGCCGTTGAATCGGTGACGATCGCGACATGGCGGGACATGAGCTGGAGGTTACCTGCCGTAGCGCCCGGGCGGCAGCCCGGGCCTCTCACCTGCCCGGAACATGTACGAGCAAGCCACGCCGAACCCGCGCAGACCGCGCCGGCCGACGGGCCGGGGCCACTCGCTCAGGTCGTGCTCTCGGGACGGGGCTTCTTCTGCCACGGGTACGTCGGGCGTGGTCCCGGCGGCGTGATGGCGGGTCGCGTCGGCTCCTCCGCCGCGCCCGACCGCGGGGTGTCCGTCCAGGTCTGCTCGGCGCTCGGGGCGTCGGCGGACGGGGCCTCGGGCCACGGCGGCGGCGTCGCGGTGGAGTCGGTCGGCGTCCAGTGCCGCAGCGCCCCGCTCTCCACGTCGATCTGCGCGCTCAGCGCGTCCAGGTCGTCGTCGGCGAAGCGGCCGGCGCGGTCCCGGGCGGCAGAGCGCAGCGACTGCGCGGACTGTGTGATGCGCTCGGTGCGGTCCCGCAGCTCGGGCAGCCGCCCGGTGAGCGTCGCGCGGTCGGGCTCGGACTCCAGGCGCCGGAGCTCGGCGTCCAGTTCGTGCCCATGGGCGCTGAGCCGCTGGAACAGGCCGAGCGCCTCCTTCAGCGACTCGTCCTCGGCGGCGCCCGCCTGCAGCGTGTCCTGGGTGGCCCGCATCGAGGTGCGCAGCTTCAGCCGGAGCTGGACGATCTCGCCGACGGGACCGGCCTGGGTGAAGGACCTGGCCCGCAGCGTGTGGTCCTCGACCGTGCGCCGGGCCTGTGTGAGGGTGCGGTCCACACCTCGCTTGGCGGCGCCGACCGCCTTGACCGTGGCGTACGCGCCCAGACCCAGGAAGACCACGAAGAGCAGGGCGAACACCATGATCACTGCTTCCACGAGGCTCCTCCTCCGAACCGGCGGCGGCACGCACCGCGCCCCTCTTCAACGGTAAACGCAACGGGCGGGCCCGGAGTTCCGGAAGAACCCCGAACCTGCCCGCACCACACCCCGAACCGTCCCGTAGGGGACGGCCCGCACCGCACCCCGAACCGTCCCGTAGGGGACGGCCCGGAGCGGAGGCCGCACCGGCCCCCTGACATCACGAGGGGATCGCCCTACGCCGGGACGATGTTCACCAGCTTCGGCGCCCGCACGATCACCTTGCGGATCCCGGCCCCGCCCAGCGCCGCGACCACCTTCTCGTCGGCCAGCGCCACCTTCTCCAGCTCCTCGTCGGAGATCGACGGCGGCACCTCCAGCCGCGCCTTGACCTTGCCCTTGACCTGCACCACGCAGGTCACCGTCTCGTCCACGACGTACGCGGGGTCGGCCACCGGGAAGTCCGCGTGGACCACCGATTCGGTGTGGCCCAGCCGCCGCCACAGCTCCTCGGCGATGTGCGGCGCCAGCGGCGCGACCATCAGGACCAGCGCCTCGGCGACCGGCCGGGGCACCGGGCCGCCCGCCTTGGTCAGCGCGTTGTTCAGCTCGGTGACCTTGGCGATCGCGGTGTTGAACCGCATGCCCGCCAGGTCGCCGCGGACACCGTCGACGGCCTTGTGCAGCGCGCGCAGCATGTCCTCGTCGGGCTCCGTGTCGACCACGGTCAGGTCGCCGCTCGTCTCGTCGACGATGTTGCGCCACAGTCGCTGCAGCAGCCGGTACTGGCCCACCACCGCGCGCGTGTCCCACGGCCGCGACACGTCCAGCGGGCCCATGGCCATCTCGTACAGCCGCAGCGTGTCGGCGCCGTACTCGGCGCAGATCTCGTCCGGAGTGACCGCGTTCTTCAGGGACTTGCCCATCTTGCCCAGCAGCCGGGTGACCTGCTCGCCCTCGTACCAGTACGTGCCGTCGCGCTCCTCCACCTCGGCGGCCGGCACCGCGATGCCCCGGCTGTCGCGGTAGACGTACGCCTGGATCATGCCCTGGTTGAACAGCCGGTGGAACGGCTCGGCGGACGAGACGTGCCCCAGGTCGTACAGCACCTTGGACCAGAAGCGGGCGTACAGCAGGTGCAGCACGGCGTGCTCGGCGCCGCCCACGTACAGGTCGACGCCGCCGTGCGGCTGACCCTCGCGCGGGCCCATCCAGTACTGCTCGATCCCGGGGTCGACCAGCCGCTCGCTGTTGTGCGGGTCCAGGTAGCGCAGCTCGTACCAGCAGGAACCGGCCCAGTTGGGCATGGTGTTGGTCTCGCGGCGGTACTTCTTCGGGCCGTCGCCCAGGTCCAGCGTGACGTTGACCCAGTCCTCGTTGCGCGACAGCGGCGTCTCGGGCTCGGTGTCGGCGTCGTCCGGGTCGAAGGTGCGCGGCGAGTAGTCCTCGACCTCCGGCAGCTCCAGCGGCAGCATCGACTCGGGCAGGGCGTGCGCGATGCCCGCCTCGTCGTACACGATCGGGAACGGCTCGCCCCAGTACCGCTGCCGGCTGAACAGCCAGTCACGCAGGCGGAAGTTGACGGTGCCCTCTCCGATGCCCTGGCGCTCCAGCCACTCGGTGATGCGCGCCTTGGCGTCGACGACCCCCAGACCGTCCAGGGAGACGTCCTTGCCGGAGGAGTTGACGATCTTCGCGTCGTACGAGGCGAAGGCGTCCTCCCAGGTCGAGGTGTCCGTCCCCCGGTCGTCGGAGGGCTCGACGACGCAGCGCATCGGCAGCTCGAAGGCGCGGGCGAAGGCGAAGTCCCGGCTGTCGTGCGCCGGAACGGCCATGATCGCGCCGGTGCCGTAGCCCATCAGGACGTAGTCGGCGATGAAGACCGGTACCGGCTCGCCGTTGACCGGGTTGGTCGCGAACGTGCCCGTGAAGACGCCGGTCTTGTCCTTCGCCTCGGCCTGCCGCTCGACGTCGGACTTGGCGGCGGACTGCGCGCGGTAGGCGGCGACGGCCTCGGCCGGGGTCCGGTGGCCGCCGGTCCACATCTGGTGGGTGCCCTCGGGCCACTGGTCGGGGGTGAACTTCTCGACCAGCGGGTGCTCGGGCGCCAGCACCATGTAGGTCGCGCCGAACAGGGTGTCCGGGCGCGTGGTGAAGACCGTGATGTGCTCGCCGTCGATCGGGAAGTCGACGCGGGCACCCTCGGAGCGGCCGATCCAGTTGCGCTGCTGCAGCTTGATGGCCTCGGGCCAGTCCAGCTCCTCCAGGTCGTCCAGCAGCCGGTCGGCGTAGGCGGTGATGCGCATGTTCCACTGGCGCAGCTTGGCCTTGAAGACGGGGAAGTTGCCGCGCTCGGAACGGCCGTCGGCGGTGACCTCCTCGTTGGCCAGGACCGTGCCCAGGCCGGGGCTCCAGTTGACCGGCGCGTCCGAGGCGTACGCCAGGCGGTACTCGCCCAGCACGTCGGCGCGCTCGCCGTCGCTCAGCTCGTGCCAGGAACGGCCGCCGGGCAGCGCGCGCTCACCGCTCTCGAACAGGGCGACCAGTTCGGCGATCGGGCGGGCCTTCCCGGCCTCGTCGTCGTACCAGGAGTTGAAGATCTGCAGGAAGATCCACTGGGTCCACCTGTAGTAGTCCGGGTCGATCGTGGCGAACGACCGGCGCTTGTCGTGGCCCAGGCCCAGCCGGCGCAGCTGGGCCTTCATGTTCTCCATGTTGGCCTCGGTCGACACGCGCGGGTGCGTGCCGGTCTGCACGGCGTACTGCTCGGCGGGCAGGCCGAAAGCGTCGAAGCCCAGGGTGTGCAGGACGTTGTGGCCGGTCATGCGCTGGAAGCGCGCGAAGACGTCCGTGGCGATGTACCCGAGCGGGTGGCCGACGTGCAGGCCGGCGCCGGAGGGGTACGGGAACATGTCCATGATGAACTTCTTGGGCCGCGCGACGACCTCGGGATCACCCGCCAGGTCGCCCTTCGGGTTCGGCGCGTCGTAGGTGCCCTCGACGTCCCAGAAGTCCTGCCAGCGTGCCTCGATCTCGGCTGCCATGGCGGCCGTGTAGCGGTGCGGCGCGGCATCCACCGACATGCCGGGGGTGGCTGCGGGGTTCGTCTCGCTCATGATCCTCAAAGCTCCATCGATCGTCTCTGCCGGCGGCTGTGATTCCTCGGAAACGAAAAATCCCCTCGCACAGGAGGGGACGCCGCGCTGACTCCGGCCACTCGACTCACCCGGTGGCCGGGACTGATCAGCGCGGCCCGCTAAGCAGAAGGCGTACGGCACGCATGGCGTCAGGGTACCGCAGGGGCCGACCCGGCCGCGACGGAGTTGAACGCTGGTCAAAAGTTACTCCGCGTAACAGCCACTAAGGGGCAGAACCACGACCACATTGTCACTTGATAACAACGCAATAACTCAAACTGCGTACCCATCGGTTTGGGCGCCACTTAGAGTGCGGCACGGGACCGCTTTACCGAATCCGCTCGGAGTTGCCCCCATGAACCCTCGACGCAGTACCAGCTCGCTCCCCCAGCCCGGCCGATCGGCCTACGGGGCGGCGACCGCTGCCGCCCTTGTGCTCATACCCGTGATCGTGCTGGTCGGAGGTGATCAGTTCCGCGACTTCCTGAACTTCGGTGCGGGCGTCCTGACCCTCGTCACCCTGACCGCCTCGGTGCTCTGGGGCCTCTTCGCCCAGGACCGGGTCCTGCTCAACGCGCGCCAGCGCATCCTCGGGCAGGCGGTGCACCGGACGATGGCCGTCGCCTCGATCGCGTTCCTGCTGCTGCACGTCACGACCAAGCTCGCGCTCGACCACATCGGCTTCCTCGCCGTGATCATCCCGTTCTCGCTCGGCGTCACCGGCAGCGCGGGGCTGATCGGCCTCGGCTCGGCGGCCGGCCTGCTGATGGTCTTCGTCGGCGTCACCGGCGCGCTGCGCGGCGCCTTCGCCTCCCCGGCCCCGGTCGCCTCGCGCTGGCGGGCCATGCACACCCTGGCCTATCCGGCCTGGTGCGCGGCCCTCGTCCACGGCCTGTTCGCGGGCCGCGAGGCCAAGCCGATCTTCGTGTTCCTCTACGGCCTGTCCCTGGTCGCGGTGATGGCCGCCCTGGCCCTGCGCTCGGCGCCCCGCTCGGTCAAGCGCCGGATCGCCGACCTCGTCGGCACGGTGGTCGGCACCCAGCGGCTGCCGGGCCGCGAGGAGCTGGAGGCGAGCCGCGCGCGGGCCGGCGAGTCCGCCCTGCCGGGCTACGGGAGGGCGCTCCCCGGCTACGAGCGGCAGCCCCCGGCGGCCTCGCCGTACGCCCCTGCCGACGCCTCCGCGGGCCCCTCCGCCGCGGAGACCACCGGCGGTTTCGCCGCCGCCTACCGCGCCGTCGGCAACACCCCGCGTCCCCAGCAGTCGTTCGCCGACCGGACCGCCCGCACGGAGGTCCCGGACTACCAGCCCACGGAGGCCCTTCCGCGCCTGGAGAGCCCGTCCGGCTCGTGGCCGGTCCCGTCCCCGCCGCCGGTCGGAGAGGCTCCCCCGTCGGCCTACGACCCGCTCCAGGACACGGGATACAACATCCCGGCCTATGGCAATCCGGGCGTCGCCGGGTACGGATCGAGTGATGTGTACGACACCGGTGAGATGAACGCGGCCTTCAGCTCGTACTACCCGGATGACACGTACAACAACAGCGGTCCCGCCACTGAAACACTGCCCGGTGCGTCCTACGACTTCGACGCACCGGGTTCGGGCGAACCTTGGAACACGCCTTCCGGAGGCTTTAAGTGAACGAGGCCCTGCCCGACGTCCCAGAAGTCCGCGTGGTCGGGCTTCCCCAGCTCACGTCGGGCTTCGACCTTGTCGAACGACTCGATCTGCCCATGCACCTCAAGGTGCACGGGCCGCTCGAACCCCTGGGCGGCGAGCAGCTCGCGCAGCTCGCCGAACGCATCAACCTGAGGGGCCGCGGCGGCGCGGGCTTCCCCTTCCACAAGAAGCTGCGCTCGGTCGCCGAAACGGCGATCAAGCGCGGCGTCCGGCCGGTCGTCGTCGTCAACGGCAGCGAGGACGAACCGGCCTGCCGCAAGGACACGGTGCTGATCAACCGCGCACCGCACCTGATCCTGGACGGCGCACTGCTGTGCGCCGAGGCCATGGGTGCCCGCACGCTCGTCATAGGTGTCACCCGTGAGTCCACACAGCGCTCCATGGAGGCCGCGCTCGCCGAACGCGGCCTCAACAACGGCCGCCGGTCGGTGCTCCGCGCACGCGTGCAGCGCAACCCGGTCCGCATGGTCACCGGCGCCGCCGCCTCCTTGATCCGCTCGATCGACGGCGGCCCGGCGATTCCGCCCGGCCGCAAGATCAGCGCGTCGCAGAGCGGCGTCGGCGGCGCACCCACCCTGCTGTCCAACGCCGAGACGTTCGCCCAGCTGGCGATCGCCGCCCGCATCGGCCCGGAGCGCTACGGCAACACCGGCCTCTTCGACGAGCCGGGCACCGTCATGCTGACGGTCTCCGGCGCCGTCGCCCGCCCCATGGTCATCGAGGTGCCCACCGGTGTGCCGCTGCGTTACGTCCTCCAGCTCGCCGGCGCCCCGCCGGTCCCGCAGGGCGTGCTGACCGGTGGCTACCACGGCAAGTGGATCGACGCGGCGACGGTCAACGAGGCGGTCGTCTCCCGCAACTCGCTGGACGCGGTGGGCGGTTCGCTGGGCGCCGGCGCGATCCTGCCGATCACCCAGGAGACCTGTCCGCTGGGCGAGTCGCTGCGGGTGGCCCAGTGGCTGGCGGAGGAGAGCGCGGGCCAGTGCGGCCCCTGCTACCTGGGCCTGCCCGCCGCCGCCCGGGGGCTGGAGGACATCCTCAACGGCGGCGGCCCCGCCGCCCTGGAAGCGGTCAAGCAGGTCGCCAAGAACGTCAAGCGGCGCGGCGCCTGCTCCCACCCCGACGGCTCCGCGATGTTCCTCGAATCCACCATCAAGGCGTTCACCGACGACCTGGCGGCCCACGTCCTGGGCAACGGCTGCGGGCGGCCCGTGCAGGGCGTGCTGCCGCTCTTCGAGGGCGGCCAGACCCCGACGGGCCTCCCGGGCGGCGGCTCCGCGGACAACGGCCCCAGCCGCCAGAAGATCTACGTCGACTGGACGCTGTGCCGGGGGCACGGCCTGTGCGCCGACATCCTCCCGGAGGTCTTCGAACTCGGCGCCGACGGCTTCCCGACCGTCGCCCAGGCCCAGGTGCCGCGCCGCGCGGAGGAGAAGGCGCTGCGCGCGGTCCGCCGCTGCCCGGCACTCGCCCTGCGGATCGAGGAGCAGGTGGAGCGGGCACCGGACCGCAACAACCTGCCGGTCCTCTCGCAGGGCCGCGGCCGTCGCGCCCTCGGCCGCTGAAGTACGGACGAAGGGCCGCCCGGTGTCCCGGCGGCCCAACTCCCCTTCTTTTTCGGGAAAGATGGGATGTCCGGAAAAAGAAGAGATCCCACCCGGTCGTCTCGACCTGGCGGGATCCACTTGTGGAGCTAAGGAGAATTGAACTCCTGACCTCCTGCATGCCATGCAGGCGCTCTACCAACTGAGCTATAGCCCCTTGTGTTGCCCTCCGGTTCTCCCCGGCGGCGACGCCAACATTACACGGTCGACCAGGCCCTCCACCAAATCGTTTCCCGTCTGCGCCGATACGACCGATATGGTCGGCCCTCGTGACCGTGATCACGTCCACCGCAGTCCACCGCCGGACGCCCGTCGCCCTGGGCGCCTGCCTGCTCTCCTTCGTGGCGTTCTGGATCGCCCAGCGGGCCGCGCACGTCTCGATGATCGACCTGCTGGTGTACCGGGCCGAGGGCGCCACCGTGCGCGCGGGCGGCGACCTGTACGCCCTGCGTGCGACCGCCGCCCGACTCCCGGCCACCTACCCCCCCTTCGCCGCCCTGCTGTTCACCCCGCTGACACTCCTCGACACGGGGTCCCTGCGCACGATGGCCACCGCGGGCAACCTCGCCCTGCTGGTGGCGTTCGTGCACCTCTCCCTGCGGCTCGTCGGGCACACGCGCGGGGAGACGGTCTGGTGGGTCTCGGCGGCGGCCGTGTGGTGCGAGCCGGTGTGGACGACCCTGCGCTACGGCCAGGTCAACCTGCTGCTCGCCGTACTCGTCCTGTGGGACCTCACCCGGCGGCCGGGCGACCGCTGGGCGGGCGTCGGCATCGGGATCGCCGCGGCCGTGAAACTGACCCCGGCGCTGTTCGCCGTCCTCCTGCTCGCCGTCGCCGTCGTGGCGCGCCGGAATCGCCGCGAGGGCTCCTGGCTGTGGCACGCGCGCCGGGCCGCGGCCTGCTTCCTGGGGGTGACACTCCTCGCGGCGGCCGTGCTGCCGCACGACTCCTGGCGCTTCTGGACCGACGTGGTGTTCCGGGCGGACCGGGCCGGACACGCCGAGGAGACGGCGAACCAGGCCCTGCGCGGCGTTCTGGCCCGACTGCTGCACACCCCGGACCCGGGGGTCCTGTGGGCCGTCGTGGCGGCCCTGGCGGCCGTGGCGGGGCTGGCGGTCGCGGTGCGGGCGGAGTTGCGCGGCGAGCGGGCCTGGGCCGTGGCCGGCTGCGCCGTCACGGCGCTGCTCGTCAGCCCCGTGTCGTGGTCGCACCACTGGGTCTGGTGCGTGCCGCTGGTCCTGCTCCTCGCGGCCCGTGGCCGCCGCGCGGCCGCCGCCACCACGCTCCTGGTCTTCTGCTCGTACGCCCTGTGGTGGGTGCCGCACACCCCCGGGCGGCCCGAACTGCACCAGAACCCGGCCGAGTTCGCCCTGTCGGGGCTCTACGCCGCGACCGGCTGCCTCTTCCTGCTGATCACCGAGGCCGCCACCCGAAAGCGTCAGGCCGTCACGAACGAATAGAACCGCTTGAGCGTGCAGTGCTCTTCGAGGAGCCGCCCGTAGATCGGCTCGCCCTCCAGTTCGCGGTACGTCTCGATCGGGTCGCCTTTTATGATCAGCGCCCGTGCGCATTCCTCGCACCAGTACTGGTAGTCGGGGTTCACCGGTTCCATGTCGCGGACGATCGGTGTACCGCTGCCACACCAGTCGCACTTCCGCCTGTGTGCACCCATCGATCAGCTCCAGCTGTGGCCGCAGGCCGTGCACACGTAGGAGATCCCGCCGTTGTCGCCGAGCATCTGGGCGACATACGCGGAGCCGCAGGAAGGGCAGCTGAGCCGGGTGGTCTTGTCCCGCATCAACGCCGCTTCGCCAAGGAGGTGGCCGACCTCCCCGAGGATGCTCGCAGGCATCGCTACTCCCTCCCGTCGGGCCGCGCCCCCTTCCGGCCGTTTGATTCTGCCACGACCGGACCAGTACGGTCAGCGACGCCTGGGTACCGGTCCGGCCACAGGCAGCCCGGAGCGTCTTCACAGAGGTATACGCCTCCTGGGCCCGGACTGCTCAAACACCGGAGAACGAAAAATCCCGCCCCCCGAAGGGGACGGGATTCGTCCGTGGAGCTAAGGAGAATTGAACTCCTGACCTCCTGCATGCCATGCAGGCGCTCTACCAACTGAGCTATAGCCCCTGGCCCCCACGCGGCTGAGCCGCATGGTGTTTCGCCCCGCTCGGCGGGGCGAACAAGAAGAACTTTAGCCTGCGACCTGCCGGAAAGTGAAATCCGGGGTCCCGCCGTGCCCGCGCCGCTCAGTCGTCGTCGCCGAGCACGGGCTCCGGGAGCGTGCCGGCGTTGTGCTCCAGCAGCCGCCAGCCGCGGGCGCCCTCACCGAGGACCGACCAGCAGCAGTTGGACAGTCCGCCGAGGCTCTCCCAGTGGTGGGGCTCCAGGCCGAGCAGACGCCCGATGGTCGTGCGGATCGTGCCGCCGTGGCTGACGACCACGAGGGTGCCGTCGTCGGGCAGCTTCTCGGCGTGCTCGAGCACGACCGGCGCCGCGCGGTCGGCCACCTCGGACTCCAGCTCGCCACCCCCGCGGCGCACCGCCTCACCGCGCTTCCACGCGGCGTACTCCTCGCCGTGGCGGGCGATGATCTCGTCGTGCGTCAGGCCCTGCCAGACGCCCGCGTACGTCTCGCGCAGGGCCTCGTCGCGGTGGACCTCGAGACCTGTGAGCGCGGACAGCTCGGCGGCCGTGTGCGCGGCCCGCATCAGGTCGGACGCGATGATCGCGTGGGGCTTGAGGGAGGCGAGCAGACGGGCGGCGCGACGGGCCTGGGCGACGCCGGTCCCGGTGAGCTCGACGTCCGTGGAGCCCTGGAAGCGGCGCTCCACGTTCCAGGAGGTCTGACCGTGCCGCCACAGGATGATCCGGCGGCCCCGGCCCGGCTTCGCGCCAGTGACCTCACCGGTGGCACTCACCGCCAGTCACCGTCCGTCTCGGCGGCCTCCTCGGCGGCCCTGAGCCTGGCATGCTCCTCGGCCTTGCCACGGGTGGCCTTGGCCTCGGCGGGCAGTTCCAGCTCCGGGCAGTCCTTCCACAGCCGCTCCAGGGCGTAGAAGACTCGCTCCTCGCTGTGCTGCACATGCACGACGATGTCGACGTAGTCGAGCAGGATCCAGCGGGCGTCCCGGTCGCCCTCGCGGCGCACCGGCTTGACGCCGAGCTCCTTCTGGAGCCGCTCCTCGATCTCGTCCACGATCGACTTGACCTGGCGGTCGTTGGGCGCGGACGCGAGAAGGAAGGCGTCCGTGATCGACAGCACATCGCTCACGTCATAGGCGATGACGTCGTGCGCGAGCTTGTCGGCCGCCGCCTGGGCGGCGGTGTTGATGAGTTCGAGGGAACGGTCTGTTGCGGTCACTGCACGGCTTTCCGTCGGCGGTCACTTGACCTCAAGGGTCTCACGGACCGCCGACGGCACCCCACGCATTACCCGGCAGGAGCCGGCTCGTAGTCCTGGCCGAGGACCACCGAGACGTTCGCGTTGGACGAGACCTCACCCTTGGCGACCGCACTGTCGGGCAGACCGAGGGTCTTCGCGACCTCGATCGCGTTCTGCTTGTCGGCGGGGTCGGCGTAGGTGACCTCGGACGTGGCCTCGGCGCTTCCCGCCGCGCCGGCCTCCAGGAAGGTGAAGCCGCCGTTGAGGAGCACCACGCGGGCCTTTTCCGCGTCGTCCTTCACCCCGGTGGCGTTCTGCACCGAGACCCGGACCGCCGCGTCCTGGTCGGGGCTCTTCGCGGTGCCGCCGAGGACGTCCTTGACCACGCCGTCGCTCGTCTCGGCGCTGAGCGTGCCGTCTTCCTGGACGGGCAGGGTGGCGGTCTTGAAGTCGCCGCTCTTGGCCAGGTCGGACAGCTTGGCGAGGAAGGTGCCGAGGTCCTTGTCGGTGAGCGACGGGTCGAGGATCTGCGCCAGCGTCTGCACGGTGGTCGTGGCGGCCTGCGCGTCCGACGACACCTTGCGCAGCACCCCGTGCATGACCTGTCCGAACCGCTCCAGCTGGGCGTCCTGGGCCTCCCCCGGGGCACGGTAGGTGGCGTAGGCGACGGCCATCTTGCCGCTCAGGGTCTGGGCCTCGCCCTTGTTGACCAGCGGCGCCTCGCCCTTCTTCTTGGCGGCCGGGTCGGGCACGTCGGCGTCGGTGTCCACCTCGACGTTGCCGACGAGGTCGACGAGGTTCTGCAGATAGGGGGTGTCCAGACGCCAGGTGCCCTGGATGGAGGTGCCGAGGACGGTGTCCAGGGCCTCGCGGGTGCCGGAGGAGCCGTCGTCCTCGACGGACTTCGCCAGCGTCGTCGTGCCGTCGTCGCCGGACAGCCCGAGCGAGTTGGGCAGCAGGACCGTGGTGCCCTGCTTCGTGGTGGCGTTGTCGACGAGCAGCGCCGTGGAGGTGCCGCCCTTCTTGGTGTCGTGCAGGTGCACGACGACCACGTCCCGCTTCTGCGCCGCGACGGACGTCGTACCGCCCTTCTTGTCGGCGGGAGCGGACAGACCGGGCAGTTTCCCGGCGTACCAGAGGTAGCCCACCCCGCCGGCCGCGACCAGGGCCAGTACGACGACCAGCGCGGTCATACGGCTGCGGGCACGGCGCTTGGCCTCCTCGCGGCGCTCGGTGCGGTTCTCGGTGAACGCCATCCAGTCGATGACGTCCTCGGAGTCCTGGTCGGGCTCCTCGACGAAGGCGAACTGCTCCGTGCGGTAGTCCCGGTCGCCGTGCCCGTCCCCGGGGCCGGGGACGCCCGGCGCGGGCTCCTGGCGCTGCCCGGGCTCGGCCGGCCGGGCCTGCTGGGGGATGTACGCGGTCTGCTCGGCGACCCGCGGCTGCTGCCCGCTGGTGGCGGTCTGCCCGTAGGGGTCGTACCCGTCGTAGGCGTCGTACGAGGTCACGGGCGGCTGCTGGCCGGTGGCGTAGGGGTCGTAGGCGGGTACCGGCTGCTGCCTGCCGGTGGCGTACGGGTCGTGGCCGTATCCCTGCTGCTGCGCGTAGGGGTCGTACTGCTGCTGTGCCTGCGGCTGGGCCGGCACCTGCCGGTAGACGGGGCGGCCGTACTCGTCGTAGCCGACGAGTTCGTACTGCCCGTCCCCGTAACCCGCGTCGTATCGGTCGTTCACCGGTGCCCCTCTCTGCTCACTCGCCGCGGTACAGCTGTCGCTTCGCGATGTAGCGCACGACTCCGTCCGGCACCAGATACCAGACCGGGTCGCCCTTGGCGACTCTCGCACGGCAGTCCGTGGAGGAGATGGCGAGGGCGGGAACCTCGACCAACGAGACGCCGCCCTCCGGAAGGCCGGCGTCGGTCAGGACGTGGCCCGGCCGGGTGACCCCGACGAAGTGCGCGAGGGAGAACAGTTCCTCGCTGTCGCGCCAGGTCAGGATCTGGGCGAGGGCGTCCGCGCCGGTGATGAAGAACAGGTCCGTGTCGGGATTGAGGGAGCACAGGTCACGCAAGGTGTCCACGGTGTACGTGGGGCCCCCGCGGTCCAGGTCGATACGGCTCACCGAGAACTGCGGGTTCTCGGCGGTCGCGATGACCGTCATCAGATAGCGGTCCTCGGCCGGGGACACGCTGCGGTGGGTCTTCTGCCACGGTTGCCCGGTCGGCACGAACACCACCTCGTCGAGATGGAACCGCGCGGCCACCTCGCTGGCCGCCACGAGGTGCCCGTGGTGGATCGGGTCGAAGGTCCCGCCCATGACGCCGAGACGGCGCTTGGCCGGGGTCGACGGGCCGGTAGGCATGTCCTGCTCTCCCATGCGTGCAGACCCTACCGGCCCGTCCTGTGCGGTCAGCGGTCGCGGTTGAAGCGCGTGGTGATCCACAGGAGCAGCATCAGGGCGACGAACGCGCCACCGCCTGTGAGCCACGGGCTGAGGCTCTCGTGGTTGCCGCCGTGCTCCTCGCCCCCGGCGGCGAGGGTGACCAACTGGGCAGCGGCGCTGTGGAAGCTCATCTTCGGCAGAACCTATCGCGTGTGGGCGGGATAAAGACGTCGGCTCATCGTATGCGGGCGGGTCGGCCGCGCTCACGCCGACTCCGCCGTCGGGCAACCTTCGCGGGCCGTCAGTCGTCCTTCCGCCTGTAACCCCGGAGCAGCAACCACCCCGTCAGTACACAGCCGACGACCATCACGATCAGTACGACCCGGAGGAGATTCCCCGCCCCCTGCTCTTGAGCGGCGCTGAGCCAGTCGGTGGCGGTGACGTGCTGCATGGTGCGGGACTCCTTCGTCGTACTCCCCGACCACCGTATCTCCGCCTAGGCTGGAGGTTGCTTCGGGGGCGTACGGGAAAGCGCGGAAGAGACACCGGGCACACAGGCGCACAACAGAGGCACAACAGACGCACATGGGGGACCACATGTCCGACGACGGCAGTCAGCAGGGCGGGTACGAGAAGGTGCCCAGCAGGCAGCGCAGGCGCTTCCCGGAGATCTCCTCGCGGGCGTACGAGCACCCGGCCGACCGCTCCGCCCTGGTCGCGCTGCGCAAGCTGAGCGGCTTCGACACGGTTTTCAAGGCCCTCAGCGGTCTGTTGCCCGAGCGGAGCCTGAGGCTGCTGTTCCTGTCGGACTCGGTGCGCGTCTCGGACCGCCAGTTCACCCATCTCCACGACATGCTGCGGGACGCCTGCTACATCCTGGACCTGGAGAAGGTCCCGCCGATGTACGTCAGCCAGAACCCGGTGCCCAACGCCATGTGCATCGGCCTGGACGAGCCGGTCATCGTCCTGACGACGGGGCTCGTCGAGCTGCTCGACGAGGAGGAGATGCGGGCGGTCGTCGGCCACGAGGTCGGCCACGCCCTGTCCGGCCACTCCGTCTACCGCACGGTGCTGCTGTTCCTGACCGACCTCGCCCTCCGGGTCGCCTGGATCCCGCTCGGCAATGTCGCGATCATGGCGATCGTGACCGCGCTGCGCGAGTGGTTCCGCAAGTCGGAGCTGTCCGCCGACCGGGCCGGGCTGCTGGTCGGGCAGGACCTCCAGGCTTCGATGCGCGGCCTGATGAAGCTCGCCGGCGGCAACCACCTGCACGAGATGAACGTGGACGCCTTCCTGGAGCAGGCCGAGGAGTACGAGGCGGGCGGCGACCTGCGCGACTCCGTGCTGAAGATCCTCAACGTGCTCCCCCGTTCCCACCCGTTCGCCACGATCCGCGCGGCCGAGCTGAAGAAGTGGGCGGCCTCCCGCGACTACCAGCGGATCATGGACGGCCACTACCCGCGGCGCGGCGAGGACAAGGACACCTCCGTCACCGACTCCTTCCGCGAGTCCGCGACGAGCTACGCCGGGCAGGTGCGGGGCAGCAAGGACCCGCTGATGAAGCTGGTCGCGGACATCGCGGGCGGCGCGGGCGACCTCGGCAGCCGGGTGCGGCGGGGCTTCGGCGGCTTCACGAGCGGCGCCACGGGCTCCGGTGCGGGTTCGCCGGACGCTTCGGGCTCCTCCGGTACCGGGTCCACGGGCACGACGAGCGCCAACGGCTCCCAGGGCACCGACCCCACTGCGAAGCGACCGCCGCGCGACGAGGACTGACCTCCACCGCGCCCGCCTCGCGCCGCGCTCACCCTTCGCGTCCGCTTACGCCGTCGGCTGCGCGGTGTCGGCAAGCGTGCCGCACAGTGCCGCCGTGCCCTGCGGCGCGAACGGGTCCGTAGCGGCCGGGCCTCCCGCCCTGGCGGTCCCGCCGGCGAGCACGGGACGCAGGTGGTTGGTGGCGTCGTCCGCGCAGGACAGCGGACCGGCCTGGAGAACCGAGCCGACCAGCTCGGCCTGCTGCAGCCGCAGGTCCTCGCGGTCGAAGCGGAGGTGCAGCTCGCGCCGCACGGTGAACAGCGACGCCTCGGCCCCGTCACCGGCCCCGGCCGGCCGCAGCGCGTACACGAACGTGTGGTCGGTGGTGACCTCCAGGGTGGAGGCGTCGGTCTCGGTGGCCGTCAGCGTGCCCCGCACCCGGATCTCGCGGTCGGCGAGTTCGGCCCGGGCCGGGTCGAAGCGCACCAGCCAGCCGAGGGGAGCGTGCAGGCCGTCGGCGGCGGGCAGCGCGAAGCTCTGGTCGAACTGCTCGAGCTGATCCGGGTCGAGCAGCACGCGCACGGGCCTGGTCTGCCCGCCGGTGAGCACGTCCGGGTGGAGCGAGGAGCGGACGAGGTAGTCCTTCGCCGTGGTCAGGGCGGTCACGACCTGGGCGTCGGAGAAGTTCGTGGTGCGCCGCGCGGCCGGGAGCGCGATGCCCTCGGCGCCGACGCGGAACTGGGCGGCCGGACTGTCGGCGAACAGCCGCTCGGGGTCGGTGGCACCGGGAACCCTGCCGCGCGGGGCCAGCGGGATGACGGTCATCCGCAGGGCTTCGGCGGGCCGGCCGGGCCCCGAGCTCTGGTACGGGTGCCGAACGCCCAGGTAGATCGCGGTGCCAAACGCCACCGCGATCAGCATGACCAGGATCAGGGCCTGCCGGGACAGACCCCGGCGCAGGGGCGGGCGGCGGCGGACGGCGGGCGCGTGGTCGGCGATGCGCTCCTGCGCGGAGAACTCCTGGAGGCGGGCAGCCCGGACGAACGACTCGTCGAACACGACGGATCGGTATTCGTCGTCCGCTCCGTTGGGGGCGCCGTCGGGTGTCCCCTCAGGTGGTTCTCCAGGCCCGCCCATATCTTCAGAGTGGGTCTCCGCAAGCCCCGGTAAACGCCCCGCCCCACCACAACTTCTGACAGGTACTCACCAGGTCTGCGAGCCTCGGCCCGGCCCTCTGCCGGGGCCTCCGTCCTGGTCTGTGGAACCAGCCGCTCAGGGCGTGCGCGGAACCGCCGAGACCGCCGGACGGGAGTGGTCGGCGGACGCGGGGGGCGCGGCCGACGTGCCGTGCTCCAGGCCGGTCGAGGCGGGCGTCGGGACCGGGTCCTCGCGGTGCGAGGAGGCGCCCCGGTACACCGCGGCGAAGGCCAGCGCGACCATGCCGACGCCCATGACGAGGGCGAGCAGCCAGGCGACGGGGCGGTGCCAGCGGACCTGCTTTCCGTGACCCGCGGTGCCGTGGTGCTCGTCGAAGTCGTCCAGGTCGTCGAGGTCCGGGTCGTGGTCGAGACCGCCGGTGCCGTACCCGTCGTCGTAGCGCTCGCTCCTGCCGTGTGCCCGGCGGGCCTCCGCCTCGGAGGCCTCGGCTCTCGCCTGCGCGGCGGCCAGGAGGCGCTCGACCGCCGTCGGCTCGTGCACCGCCGCCGACCGTACGAAGGCCTCGTCGAAGACCACGGAGGCGAACTCTTCGTCCGACACCCCGCGGTCGTGGTCGTCGTCGGGCTCCCAGCCGTCAGGGAACGGCGTGCCCCCCACGTCCTCCGGCACGGATCCAGAGTAGACCTGGGGGGTCAATTTGGGCAGACGGTATGGAAATTCATCCGTCCGGCGGGAACTGAGCCGGTCGCGCGCGCCGGGGGCGTGCGCCTCAGCGCCGTACGTGCCCGTCGCCGGTCACGATGTACTTGGTGCTGGTCAGCTCGGGCAGCCCCATCGGGCCGCGGGCGTGCAGCTTCTGCGTGGAGATGCCGATCTCGGCACCGAAGCCGAACTGCCCGCCGTCGGTGAAACGGGTCGAGGCGTTCACCGCGACGGTGGTGGAGTCCACCAGCTGGGTGAAACGACGGGCGGCCTGCTGCGAGGTCGTCACGATGGCCTCGGTGTGGCCGGAGGTCCACAGCCGGATGTGCTCGACGGCCTTGTCCAGGGAGTCCACGACCGCCGCGGCGATGTCGTACGACAGGTACTCCGTCTCCCAGTCCTCGGCCGTGGCCTCGACGACGGTCGCCTTGCTGCCCTCGGCGTACGCCATCACCCGCTCGTCGGCGTGGACGGTCACCCCGGCCTCGGCGAGGGCCTCCAGGGCGCGCGGCACGAACCGGTCGGCGATGTCCCGGTGCACCAGCAGCGTCTCGGCGGCGTTGCAGACGCTGACCCGCTGGGCCTTGGAGTTGATCAGGATCTCGACGGCCGTGTCGAGGTCGGCGTCGGCGTCGACGTAGACGTGGCAGTTGCCGGTGCCGGTCTCGATCACCGGGACGGTGGACTCCTGCACGACCGTCCGGATCAGCGACGCCCCGCCGCGCGGGATCAGCACGTCGACCAGGCCACGCGCCCGCATCAGCTCGCGCACGCTCTCTCGGCTCTCGCCGGGCACCAGCTGCACCGCGTCGGCGGGCAGCCCGGCACCGCCCAGGGCGTCGCGCAGCACCCGGACGAGGGCGGTGTTGGACTCGTAGGCGGAGGCCGAGCCGCGCAGCAGGACGGCGTTGCCCGACTTCAGGCAGAGCGCGGCGGCGTCCACGGTGACGTTCGGGCGGGCCTCGTAGATGATCCCGACGACGCCGAGCGGCACCCGCACCTGGCGCAGGTCGATGCCGTTGGGCAGGGTCGAGCCGCGGACCACCTCGCCGACCGGGTCGGGCAGCGCGACGACGTCGCGGACGTCCGAGGCGATGGCGCGCACCCGCTCCGGGGTGAGGGCCAGCCGGTCGACGACGCTCTCGCTGGTGCCGGCCTCGCGCGCCTTGGCCACGTCCTTGGCGTTGGCCTCGACGATCTCGCTCGCACGAACCTCCAGGGCGTTGGCGACGGCGAGCAGCGCGTCGTCCTTGACGGCCCGAGGCAGCGGCGCGAGGTCGGCGGCGGCGGCCTTGGCGCGGTAGGCGGCCCGGGTGACCGGGGTCATGGAGTCGTACGGCGAGAGCGTCGTCATGAGGGAAGGGTAGTGCGCCTCACCGGCCGTTCCGGGGGCCATCCCACACCCCGAGACAAGCGGCGCAAGGCCCTCAAAAGGGATGAACGCCCACGGGTGACGCGGGCAGCGGTCCGAAGCCCTCGGAGATGCGCTGGTGGTAGGTGGCCCGGTCGATGACCTCCAGGCCGACGATCTCCCAGGCCGGGAGTCCGGCGGTCTGCCGGTGCTCGCCCCACAGACGCAGGGCGACGGCGGCCGCGTCGTGCAGGTCGCGGGCCTCCTCCCAGTACCGGATCTCCGCGTGGTCGTCGGCGTATCTGCTGGTCAGCAGGAAGGGGTGGTCGTGGGCGAGCTGTTCCAGGGCGCGCCGGAGCTCCGGCAGCGGGGCCGCCGCGCCGGAGACGCTGAGGGTGACGTGCCACAGCCGTGGCAGGTTCTCGGGCTCCTCGCCCGGGTAGCGGTCACCGGCGGCGACGCTGGTGAGGGCCCGCTCCTCGCCCGCCGGGCGGGAGGAGGCTCCACCGGCACCGCCGCGGGACGCTGCCCCAGGGCGCACTCGTCTCACGACGGCCTCCTTTACGCGATGGTCGAGCAGGGGGTCGAGCCATGCCCGTGCGGAATGTGCCTCTGAAACAAAGTTCAGCAGGCCCCACGGGATCGCGTGGCGGTTTTGCGGAACGTCCACCTCAGGGCGGGGGCTTTTGCGGGGCGTTCCCCCTGTTTTCGGCCGCCGTTCCCCGGCGCCGTTTTCGGCCGCTGTTCCCGGCCGCTGTTCCCGTCCGCGCGTCAGGCCGTGTCAGGGGTGCAGGATCACCAGGTCGTCCCGGTGGACGACCTCACGCTCGTACGCGGGTCCCAGGTCACGCGCCAGCTCCCGGGTGGAGCGGCCGATCAGCAGGGGGATCTCCTTGGCGTCGAAGTTGACGAGCCCGCGCGCCACGGCATGCCCGCCGCCGTCCCGGAGTTCGACCGGGTCGCCCGCGCTGAACTCGCCCTCGACGGCGGCGATCCCGGCCGGCAGCAGCGAGGTGCGGCGCTCCACGACC
The DNA here is from genome assembly GCF_053593375.1 of Streptomyces sp. NPDC002309. Taxonomy (NCBI): domain Bacteria; kingdom Bacillati; phylum Actinomycetota; class Actinomycetes; order Kitasatosporales; family Streptomycetaceae; genus Streptomyces; species Streptomyces sp. NPDC002309. The sequence goes on from NZ_JBSFCI010000001.1 coordinate 157,962, forward strand.
GCGCGCACGGCGCCGTCGTCCAGGGTCAGGGCGCCCTGCGGGGCCGAGGCGTGCTGGAGCCACAGCAGGCGGTCGGCGGAGCGCTTGCCGGTGGGGTGGAAGAACGTGCCGGTGTCCTGGCCGGTCAGCGCGTCGGCGGCGTGGATCGCGCTGGTGAGGACGACCGGGATGCCCGCCGCGGCGGCGATCCGGGCGGCCTCGACCTTGGTGACCATCCCGCCCGTGCCGACGCCGGCCCTGCCGGCGCTGCCGATCTCCACGTCGGCGAGGTCCGCCGGCCCCCGGACCTCCGCGATCCGCGAGGTGCCGGGCCTGCGCGGGTCGCCGTCGTAGAGGCCGTCCACGTCGGAGAGCAGGACCAGCAGGTCGGCGTGGACGAGGTGGGCGACGAGCGCGGCGAGCCGGTCGTTGTCGCCGAAGCGGATCTCGTCGGTGGCGACGGTGTCGTTCTCGTTGACGACGGGCAGGGCGCCCATCGCGAGGAGTTCGTCCAGGGTGCGCGAGGCGTTGCGGTGGTGGGCGCGGCGGCTCATGTCGTCGGAGGTGAGCAGCACCTGTCCGACACGGACGCCGTAGCGGGCGAAGGAGGCGGTGTAGCGGGCGACGAGCAGTCCCTGGCCGACGCTGGCGGCGGCCTGCTGGCGGGCGAGGTCCCGGGGGCGGCGGCGCAGGCCCAGCGGGGCGAGTCCGGCGGCGATGGCGCCCGAGGACACCAGCACGACCTCCTTCTCACCACCGCTGCGGATCTTGGCGAGGACGTCGACGAGCGCGTCGACCCGGTCCGCGTCGAGCCCGCCGGAGGCGGTGGTCAGCGACGAGGAACCCACCTTGACGACGATCCTGCGGGCCTCGCGCACGGCCTGCCTTGCCCCAGCCACCTTGCCGTCTGTCCCCTCGCGTAGGTTCGGGTCCCCGACTCCGCAATCTACGCGAAGCGGATCGGCCCCCGTGCATCGGTCCAGCGTCCGGACAGCGGGGACGTGACCGGCGAGGGGACGCGCGGGCCGCCGCGTCGGACCCGCGCGCGGTGTGCCTGGTGCCGTGTCAGTCAAGGTTCGCGCGACGGGGCGAACCTCGGCGACGCGGCACTAGACGGCCGGCTGTCCGGCGTCCTCCGGCTCGACCTCCTCCACGGCCCCCGCCCCGGCGCGCGGCTCCTGGCCGAGGTTGCGGGTCCGGGCCTTCAGCGCGAGATCCGCTACCGCCGTGTCGAACCGGTCGAGCGACCTCGGCTCGTCCGGGCCGAGCAGATACCGCTTCAGCTCCTCGCGCTCCTCGGCCAGCGGGTCGGCCGCCGGGTCGTGGACCGCCGCCAGCAGCCCGTCGAGCTCTGCGGCGTCGTTGGTGAGGATCACCGCGGCGCGCACGGCGGTGTTCTGCCGCACGAACTCCTCGGCGCCCAGTCCGGCCGAGTCCGTCACCGCGTACGGCTTGCCGCTGGCGATGAAGTCGGAGACCACGCTGGAGATGTCGGAGACCATCGCGTCGGAGACGTTGAAGCAGTCGTACAGACGGGGCTCGGCGCCCGTGACGACACGGTGCTCGTACGACGGGAAGGACCGCCAGTGGACGTCGGCGCGCTCGGCGCGCAGCCGGGCGACCTCTTGGTGCTTCACGAGGTCGGTCATGCCGTCGCGGGTGGCCTCGGCCTCGTCGCCCCGGGTCCCGCGGGTGGTGCCGGACAGTTCGGCGAGCCGGGCGTCGATCCGGGACAGCTCGGCCTGGGCGGCGCGCAGCTCGGCGGCGTCGGCGGTGAAGGCCGGATCGGCGGCGCGGCGCGCGGAGGCCTCCGTCACCAGGGCGGTGATCCGGCCGTGGGCGGCCCTGGCCTCGGCGCTGCGGGTGCCGGTGAAGGGGTGCGGCTTGTACAGGACGCGCACCGGAGGGTCGGCCGCGACCAGCCGTCGCACGATGTTCTCGCCCGCGAGGAGGATCGACGTGTTGCCCGGGTTGTCGTCCCAGCCCTCCCAGGTCGGGGCGTACAGCACGGTGGGGACGCGGGTCTCCGGTACGTCCTGGCGGCCGCGGATCGACGCCAGCTGCGGGCGGCCCACCTCCACGACGTCCTCGTCGCGGACGCCGACGTCGGCGTCCGCGTAGCGGTCACGGCCCGCACGTCCGGCCGTCCACACCTCGTCGTACACCTTGCTGAACGGGTTGACGCTCGCGGTCTTGTCGCTGTCGCCGTGGCCGATGAAGACGTGCTTCATGGTCGGCACGCGCAGCATGTGGATGTTCTTGCCGACGTTCGCCGCGTAGAGCGTGACGCGCACGGTGGACAGGTCCATGTTCATCAGGTGCACCCCGCCGGGCACGCAGATCACCGGGACCGTGGTGGGCGCGAGGTTCTGCAGGATGACCCGCTCCCGCAGGATGATCAGCGGCTTGGTGTCGAGCCGCTCCATGGTCTCCAGCCACATGTCGACCTGGTAGGCCGAGTCCTTGGAGCCGGAGAAGTACAGCACGGTCTGCGGCCCGTACGCGCGCAGCCAGTCGTCGACCGCGGCCAGCACCGCGTCCGGACGGGTCGGCACCCGCCGTCCGCGCACGTACGGCACCACGGCGAGGACATAGGCGAAGCCGAGGACCAGCGTCACGGTGATGCCCGCGAAGCCGGCCGCGGCCGAGTCGGCGCCCGCGGAGATCAGTACGCCGACGTACGCGGCGAGGTCGAGGTGCAGCATCTTCTCCGCCGAGCGGTGCAGCAGGCGGCGCGGCGGGGCGTCGGGGACGCGGATGCGGGAGGCGAGGTCGACGTTGCGGGTGGCGACCGGCAGCCTGCGACGGTTGCGGATCAGGGTGACCAGGGCACCGTGCGGGGCCTGGAGGCCGTAGAAGGCGATGAAGCAGCCGACCGCGCCGTAGAAGAGCGGGGTGTCCGAGAGGGAGAGCCGGGCCAGCAGCAGGACCAGCAGCAGGTGCCGGATCAGGAAGCGGATCGACAGACCGGCCCGGATCTTGCTGAGCCGGTTGACCAGGTAACTGCCGCGGCGGTGCAGATAGTGGTCCGCCAGGTACGTCACGGCGGCCGCGGCCGCGAAGGCGGGGACGCTCGGGGCGAGCGCGGCGAGCATGAGGGACGGATAACCCAGCAGCATGAGGGCCGCCGCGGCCAGCTCGGCCGCGCTGCCCACCCGGGCGACGCGTACAGCGGTGGAGATCACGAAGAACCTGCTCTGTCGAGAGTCGAGAGGGGCCGGTCTTGGTCGACGGTTCCGTTACGCCCGGCGGCGGGCGATCACGCCACGTCGGCCTGGCGGTCCAGCACCCTGGCCAGCGCCTGCTCGAAGCCGGAGGCCGTGACGGCGCCCGCCGTCGGATCCTGCTGGCGGACGTCGATGACATGGCCGGTCAGCTCGGACAGCAGCACGTCGAGGGAGGCCCGGGCCACCGCCTCGGAGGAGAGCAGCGAACCCGAGGGCTCGTCGCCGAACGCCCTGGTGCGCATCGGGGTCGCGGTGCGCTCCGGGTTGACGCAGTTGACGCGGATGCCGTCGCCGGCCCACTCGTCGGACAGGGCCTGGGTGAGGTTCACCATGGCGGCCTTGGTCGAGGAGTAGAGGGAGTACTCGGCGCGGCCGCGGGTGTAGCTGCTGGAGGTGTAGAGCAGCAACTGCCCCTCGGTCTCGGCCAGGTACTTGTACGCCGCACGGGCGATCTGGACCGGCGCCAGGTAGTTGACCTTCAGCGCCTCCTCGATGGTGGCGTTCCCGGTCTCGGCGAGCTTGCCGATGCGCAGCACTCCGGCGGTGTTGACGACGTGGTCGATGCGCCCGGTCTCGGCGTACGCCCTGGACAGCGCGTCGTCGACCTCTTCCGGGTTCTCCACGTGCGTGCCGGTGGTGGAGCGGCCGAGGGCGTAGACGTTCGCCCCGTAGGACTCGGTGAGTTCGGCGATGTCCTTGCCGATGCCGTACGAGCCGCCGAAGACGACGACGGTCCTGCCGGTGAGCAGTTCGCGGTAGCCGTCGTCGCCGATCTGCTCCGGCGCGGCCGTGGAGCCCAGCTGGAACAGCTTGTCGGCGATGAAGACGTCCACGGGCTGGGTGACCTTCATGTTGTACTCGTCACCCGCGACGACATGGATCGGCACGTCCGGCAGGTAGCGCAGCACGACCGAGCAGTCGTCCGTGGCCTGGAAGTTCGGGTCGCCCGCCGCGACCTCGTAGGCCCGCCTGATCGTGGACAGTTTGAACGCCTGCGGGGTCTGACCGCGGCGCAGCCGGGCGCGGTCCGGGATCTCGGTGATGAACTCGCCGTCCTCGCCGTGCGTCCGCGTGACGATGATGGTGTCGGCGGACGGGATGGCGACGTCCACGGCCTGGTAGCGGTCCAGCGCGCCCACGCAGTCGTCGATGACGCGCCGCGACAGCAGCGGGCGGACGGCGTCGTGGAACAGGATGTTGAGGTCCTCGCCCTCGGCCAGGCCCTCGCCCAGCGCCGCGATGGCGCGCTCGGTCGTCTCGTTGCGCGAGGAGCCGCCCTCGATGACGCGGGTGACCTTCCGGAACCCGGCCTTGGCGACGATCTTCTCGACGTCGGGCACATAGCCGGGTGCCATCAGCACGATGACCTCGTCGACGGAGTCGGCCTGTTCGAAGGTGGTCAGGGTGTGCTCGATGACTGCCTTGCCGGCGATCTTCAGCAGCTGCTTGGGGATCGACAGACCCACACGCTGGCCGGTACCGCCGGCCAGGATCACTGCGGTGGTTCGGGGCTTGGCTATGCGTTCTGACACAGGTGACCTACCTCGTGGCGACTGGGAACTCGCAAAGGGTCGCACTTGCGGTTACGGCTGTGCAAGGTGAAGTACGACGGCCGAAAATGTACACGCAACCTGCCATTCACCCGGCGTCACCGGCAACCCCGCGGGAGTTCCGTGGAAAGGTTTGGCAAATGTTGTGAGTAACTCCACAAGAAATGCGGTCTCCGGATGGAGCGCGGGTTCCGCAGTAAGTTTCGCGTAAGTTCCCCGTACATTCCGCATGAGCGCGCGAACGACACGACCACGGCGCGGTCCCGCCCGAGGACCGCCCTTCGCGCGGGACATTCGCCGCCGGGAACGGACCTTCACATCCCGAGAAGAAGGGGTGCACGCGTTCTTCATATGCGTCACGGCTCCCTTGCGACCGGTCCAGGAATGCGGAACACCGGGCACCGCATTGGTCCTGAATTCCCTGTGGGGATTCCGTGGAATTTCTGTCCGAGTTTCCTGGAAGGCTGATGAGTGTCTCGAACACGCCCATCGGCCGCCCCGTTCCGATGCGTTCGCCATCACAACGGCGGCCCTCGTCCGGTCACTTCGGTCACCCCACGGGACGGGCGGACGAAAAGGACCCGTCGCGGCAGGGAGACGGCGTGTGAAACGCCACCCTGCCGCGACGGGTCCTCGTATCCCGCAGCGCGGAACGCCCGTGGGCCTCGCGGCCTAGAACGGCTCGAAGTCGTCGAACGCCTGCTGGAGCTCGTCCCGTTCGGCCTGCCGGTCGCGGCGCCGCGTCACGGCGGGACGCTGCTCCTCCAAGCGGTGGTCCTCACCGCGGCGGCCCAGCATCTCCGCACCGGCCATGACGGTCGGCTCCCAGTCGAACACCACGGCGTTGTCCTCGGGGCCGATGGCCACGCCGTCCCCGGACCGGGCACCGGCCTTGACCAGCTGGTCCTCGACGCCGAGCCGGTTGAGCCGGTCGGCGAGGTAGCCGACCGCCTCGTCGTTGTTGAAGTCGGTCTGCCGCACCCAGCGCTCCGGCTTCTCGCCGCGCACCCGGAACAGCCCGTCGTCCTCGCGCACGACGGTGAAGCCCGCGTCGTCCACGGCCTTGGGCCGGATGACGATCCGCGTCGACTCCTCCTTGGGCCGCGCGGCCCGCGCCTGCGCCACCAGCTCGGCCAGCGCGTACGACAGCTCCTTCAGCCCGGTCCGCGCCACCGCCGACACGGTGAACACGCGGTAGCCGCGCGCCTCCAGATCGGGCCGCACGATCTCGGCGAGGTCGTTGCCGTCCGGTACATCGATCTTGTTCATGACGACGATCCGCGGCCGGTTGTCGAGGCCGCCGTACTCCCGCAGCTCCGCCTCGATGACGTCGAGGTCGGAGACGGGGTCGCGGTCGGACTCCAGCGTCGCGGTGTCCAGCACGTGCACCAGCACACTGCAGCGCTCCACGTGCCGCAGGAACTCCAGGCCCAGCCCCTTGCCCTGGCTTGCGCCCGGGATCAGTCCCGGCACGTCGGCGATGGTGTAGACGTTCGAACCGGCGGTGACGACACCGAGGTTCGGGACGAGCGTGGTGAAGGGGTAGTCGGCGATCTTCGGCTTGGCGGCGCTGAGCACGGAGATCAGCGAGGACTTGCCCGCGCTCGGGTACCCCACGAGCGCCACGTCGGCGACGGTCTTGAGCTCCAGCACGACGTCCTGGAGGTCGCCCGGCTCACCGAGCAGCGCGAAGCCGGGCGCCTTGCGCCGGGCCGAGGCCAGCGCGGCGTTGCCGAGGCCGCCCCGGCCGCCCTGCGCGGCGACGAAGGAGGTGCCGTGCCCGACCAGGTCGGCGAGGACGTTGCCCGCCTTGTCCAGCACCACGGTGCCGTCCGGCACCGCCAGGACCAGGTCCTGGCCGTCCTTGCCGGAGCGGTTGCCGCCCTCGCCGGGCTTGCCGCCCGTGGCCTTGCGGTGCGGGGAGTGGTGGTAGTCGAGCAGCGTCGTGATCGACTGGTCGACGGTCAGGGTCACGTCCCCGCCGCGCCCGCCGTTGCCGCCGTCGGGTCCGCCGAGCGGCTTGAACTTCTCACGGTGGACGGAGGCACAGCCGTGGCCCCCGCTACCCGCGGCGACATGCAGTTCGACGCGGTCCACGAAGGTGGTCATGGTTGCGGTGCCTCCAGTTACGTACGGGAATGTCTCTTGTGCAACACGCGAAAGGCGGACCCGCTTCCCCGGAGGGAAGTGAGGCCCGCCTCGCGAAAGCTTCCGATCAGGCGACCGGAACGATGTTCACGACCTTGCGGCCACGGTGGGTACCGAACTCCACCGAACCGGCCTGCAGCGCGAACAGCGTGTCGTCGCCGCCACGGCCGACGCCGGCGCCGGGGTGGAAGTGCGTGCCACGCTGGCGGACCAGGATCTCGCCCGCGCTCACGACCTGACCGCCGAACCGCTTCACGCCGAGGCGCTGAGCGTTGGAGTCACGACCGTTACGGGTGGACGATGCGCCCTTCTTGTGTGCCATCTCTCCTCAGTCCCTTACTTCGCAGCCGCGGGGATCTCAGTGACCTTGATCGCCGTGTACTGCTGGCGGTGGCCCTGACGACGGCGGTAGCCGGTCTTGTTCTTGTAGCGAAGGATGTCGATCTTGACGCCCTTGTGGTGGTCCACGACCTCGGCCTGGACCTTGATGCCGGCCAGGACCCACGGGTCGCTGGTCACAGCGTCGCCGTCGACAACGAGCAGGGTCGAGAGCTCGACCGTGTCGCCAACCTTGGCAGTGGAAATCTTGTCAACCTCAACGATGTCACCGACAGCAACCTTGTGCTGGCGGCCACCGCTGCGCACGATGGCGTACACGCGGATCTCACTCTCTCGCTCGGGAACGGCACCCCCGCAGTCCAGCGACCGAAGTACAGACCGGAAGCCTCTCCCGGCCAACCGAGTGCCCGGGAGGAAGAGGGTTTACGGGGATGTGGCGTGTTCAATGGACACGCCGACGGTCAAGGTTACGGGGCGGTGGCCGAGGGGGTCAAACCGGGCCCCGTCGGGCGGGGTGTGCGGCCGGTCACCCGGACGCCCACCCCGCCCGCGGCGTCAGCCTTCGTCGGTCGAGACCGACACGGTCGGCTGGGACTGCTCGGCCGCCGCCGTCTTCTTCGACGTCGCCTTGGCGGCCTTGGCGGCGGTCACCTTGGTGGCGGACTTCACCGCCGCCTTCTTGGCCGTCGCCTTCTTCGCGACCGTCTTCTTGGCCGCGGTCTTCTTGGTGGCGGCCTTCTTCGCCGTGGCCTTCTTCGCCGTCTTGCGGGCCGTCTTCCTGGCCGGAGCGGACTCGTCGTCCTCGGCGACCGCCTCGGCGGCGGCCTCCCGGGCCTCCACGAGAACCTGCTCGGCCTCGTGGGCGGCCTGCTCCGCGACCGGCTCCGCCGACGGGACGACCAGCACGGCCGTCTCCTCGGACGCGGTCGGCGCGGTGGCCTTGCGCACCGCGCGGCGACGCTGACGCACCGGTGCGGGCACCTCGGCCTCCACCTGCTGCGCGGCCTCCACCGGCTCCGGCGTCTCCGTGACGGTCGGCGCGGTCTCGGCGACCGTCACCACGGCCGTCCCGGCCGAAGCCGACGCGGGCGCACCGGCCGGTGCGCTCACCTTGCGGGTGACGCGCCGGCGCGTACGGCCCTGGGGGGCGGCGTCCTCGACGGGAACCTCCACCGGGGCCGACTCGACCACCGGGTCCTCGACGGCGACCGGCTCGGCGTGCGCCGCGGCGGCCGGCTCCGGCTGCACCGGGCGCGCGGCCTCCTCCTCGACCGTCACGTCCTGAGCCGTGGGAACCCGCGGCTCGGTCCCCGCCTTCGGCGCGGGCGCGCCCGCCGGGGCGGACGCCCGACGGCTCGACCGGCGGCGCGAACGACCGCGCGACGCGGCGGCCTCGGCCTCGGCGACGCTGCTGTACAGCTCCTCGTCCGGCGCGAACTCCGGCGACGCCAGGGCCACCGGCTCCGCGACCTCGGCGGCGACCTCGGACTCGGTCTCCGCCTCCTCCTCGACGGTCGCGCCGGCGATCTCGTCGTGCGTGTGCTCGGGGTGCTCGCCACCGGCACGGGCGCGCTTCTTACGCTTGCCGCCACCGCCGTTCGCGGTCGGCTGGTCCAGGTGCAGGACGACGCCGCGCCCGTTGCAGTGGACGCAGGTCTCGGAGAACGACTCCAGCAGGCCCTGGCCGACCCGCTTGCGGGTCATCTGGACCAGGCCCAGCGAGGTCACCTCGGCGACCTGGTGCTTCGTCCGGTCCCGGCCCAGGCACTCCAGCAGGCGCCGCAGCACCAGATCCCGGTTGGACTCCAGCACCATGTCGATGAAGTCGATGACGATGATGCCGCCGAGGTCGCGCAGCCGCAGCTGACGGACGATCTCCTCGGCCGCCTCCAGGTTGTTCCTGGTGACCGTCTCCTCCAGGTTGCCGCCCTGGCCGGTGAACTTGCCGGTGTTGACGTCGACGACGATCATCGCCTCGGTCCGGTCGATCACCAGCGAACCGCCGCTGGGCAGCCAGACCTTGCGGTCCAGCGCCTTGGCGAGCTGCTCGTCGATCCGGTACGTGGCGAAGACGTCGACCTCGGAGGTCCACTTCGACAGCCGCTGGGCGAGGTCGGGCGCGACGTGCGAGACGTAGCCGTGGATGGTGCCCCAGGCGTCCTCGCCGCTGACGACGACCTTGGAGAAGTCCTCGTTGAAGATGTCGCGCACGACACGGACGGTCATGTCCGGCTCGCCGTACAGCAGAGTCGGCGCGTTGCCGCTCTTGGCCTTCTTCTGGATCTCCTCCCACTGCGCCTGGAGCCGCTCGACGTCGCGGCGCAGCTCGTCCTCGCTCGCGCCCTCGGCGGCGGTGCGCACGATGACGCCCGCGTCCTCGGGGACGATCTTCTTGAGGATGGTCTTCAGCCGGGACCGCTCGGTGTCGGGCAGCTTGCGGCTGATACCGGTCATCGAGCCCTCGGGGACGTACACGAGGTAGCGGCCCGGGAGGGAGACCTGGCTGGTCAGACGTGCGCCCTTGTGCCCGATCGGGTCCTTGGTGACCTGCACGAGCACGGACTGGCCGGACTTCAGGGCGGCCTCGATGCGGCGCGGCCCGTTGGCCATGCCCAGCGCCTCGAAGTTGACCTCGCCGGCGTACAGGACCGCGTTGCGGCCCTTGCCGATGTCGATGAAGGCGGCCTCCATCGACGGCAGCACGTTCTGCACCTTGCCGAGGTAGACGTTGCCGACGTACGAGGTCGACTGCTCCTTGTTGACGTAGTGCTCGACGAGCACGCCGTCCTCCAGGACGCCGATCTGCGTACGGTCGCCGTGCTGGCGGACGACCATCACACGCTCGACGGCCTCGCGCCGGGCCAGGAACTCGGCTTCGGTGATGATCGGCACCCGGCGGCGGCCCTGCTCACGGCCCTCACGACGGCGCTGCTTCTTCGCCTCCAGACGCGTGGAGCCCTTGATGGACTGCACCTCGTCGGACGGCTCGCCCTTCTCCCGCGCGGGCCGCGGCTCGCGGACCTTGACGACCGTGCGCTCGGGGTCGTCGGCGGACGACTCGGCGTCCTGACCGCTGTCACCGGCCCGGCGGCGACGGCGACGGCGACGACGGCTGGACGACGAGCCCCCGGAGTCCCCGACGGCCCCTTCGTCGTCGTCGGCGTCCTCCTCGATCTGCTCGGCGGTGTCCTCGGTGTCCTGCGCGGCCTGCTCGGCGGCGAGCTCGTCGACGTCACCGTCCGCGAAGTCGCCGGACTCGCCCCGACGGCGGCGACGGCCACCGCGGCGACGACGGCGACGGGACCCGGTCTCCTCGCCCTCGTCGTCCTCGACGGCGTGCTCGGCGCCCTCGTCGAACTCCTCCGAGTCGTCGTCGCCGGTGGTCTCGACGGCCTGCGTCCCGTACTCCTCCGCGGGGCCGGCGCCCCGGCGCCGGCGGCGACGCCGCGACCCGGTGGGCTCCTCGGGGAACTCCTCGGCCTCGGGTGCCTCATCCGCCGCCTCGGCGGCGGCTTCGGCGGCGGCCCGCTCGGGCGTCTGGAACCTGGGCTCGGTGAACACCGGCGGCTGGAACACCGCGACGGCGGGCCGCGCCGGCGGACGCCGCGAGTCGCCCTCGCCGGCGCCGGACTGCGCGGGTGCGGCGAAGCCGGTCGCGGCCTTGCGCACCACCCGGCGCCGCGCCCGACGGCTCGCACCGCCCTGGTCGGCGGCCTCGGTGTCGGTCTCCGTGAACCCGGTCACGGCGGGCTCCTCGGTCCGCTCGGTCACCGCGGACGGCGCGACGGCGGTCTCCGCGGGCACCTCGGCGGCGGCACCCCGCCGACGGCGCGTACGGCGCGGCTCGGCCGCCTCGTCGGATGCCTGCTCGGCGTCGGCCTCGACGGCCTGCTCGGCGTCGGTCGCGACGGCCTCGTCCACCACGCCGGCGGTCGTCCCGGCGGGCGCCGTCACCCGGCGCGTGGCCCGGCGACGGGCACGGCGCGGAGCGGCTTCGTCGGCCGCCTCGGGCTCCTCGTGCTGCTCCTCCGCCGCGAACGTCCCGGCGTCGGGCACGGCCTCTTCCTGCCGCACGGTCTCGGCGGTCGCCGGGGCCTCCGCGGGCGTGGACACCCGGCGGGTCGCCCGGCGACGCGTACGCCCGGCGGGCGCGGCGTCCTCGACGGGCGCGGGCTCCTCGCCGGCGGCAGCGGCGGGCGCCTCGGCGCTCACAGACACGGCGGTGGCCGGCACCACGGTCTCGGCGTCCTCGACGGACGCCGGCGCACCCACGGGCGCGGACGCCCGACGTGTGGCACGGCGGCGCGGACGCCCGGCGGGCTCGTCGACGACAGGGGCGACCGGGCTCTCGTCCACCGGCTCGGCGGCGGGAGTGGCGGCCGGCACCACGGTCTCGGCGTCCTCGACGGACACCGGCGCACCCACGGGCGCGGACGCCCGACGAGTGGCACGGCGACGCGGACGCCCGGCGGGCGCGGCTTCCTCGGGGGTGCCGGTCTCCTCGACGGCCTCGACGGTGCCGGTGACCTCTTCGGTCCCGGACGCCTCGAGCGCCTCTTCGACGTCCCCGGCCTCCTCGGAGTCCGCGGAGTCCGCGAAGGACAGGTCGTCCGGGGCGAGCCCTGCGGTGTCGGCGGCCGGTATGGCCGGCTCCACCGCCTCCGCGGGCGTCTCGGACCCGGCGACGGGCGGACCCGCCGGTCGGGATGCGGCACGGCGCCGACGACGCGGCGGCAGAGTGTCGCTGGGTGTATTGAGTTCGGAACCCTCGGCGGGTTCGATCGGCTCGAGCATGCGGGCGTTTCTCCCGTCAGGCTCCCGGGCGCCGCACCTGGTCCGGCAGTGGTGCCGGTGACGTCCGCGGGTCGCGCGATGCGCGACTGCCGCCGTCCGGGGCGCGGGCGCCGCACGGGAGCTCTCTGTTGTCCTGTCTCGCCGGTTCCGTACGCCATGTTGCGTACGGCCTGGCGAAAGTCTTCTGGTCGGTGTGCTGCCCGACCCAGGTGGCTCCCGAGTACAAGGGCGGCGCTACGACGTGCGTCCTACGCGGGACCCGCCTCGCGATCAGGCGCGAGCGGGTCTGTCACCGTGCCGGTCTCTTCATCGAACAGCCCCTGCGCCAGCCTGGTCACCGCTGCGGGGACCGGCGGCGCCAGGTCGGCCACGGCGCGAAGACCGGACAGGACGTCGTCGGGTCGTACGGCAGGCGTCACGTGCCGAACAACCAGCCGCAGTATCGCACAGGGCTGGTCGGTCGGCCTATCAGCCTGCGGAAGCTGCGTTTCCGAGGCCGCGGGGCTGTCATGGCTTTCGAGGCTCACGACGGCCGGGCGGGCGTCGAACGTACGGACGCCGTTCTTCGTCTGCCGCTGGACCTCGACGGTCTCGGCGGCGGTGAACGCCGCCACGGCGCGCGCGGCCTCGGCCGGGTCCACGCCGGTCAGGCGCAGCTCCCAGACGGAGGCCGTCAGCCGGTCGGCGAGCCCCGGCGTACGGGCCTCGACGGCGTCGACGATGTCGAGGCCGGTGGGCAGCGACTCGTCGAGCAGGATCCGGAGCTTCTCCGGATCGCGCGGCGCGGTGAGGGCGATCTCCAGGTACTCGGCCTCACTGCCCGTGCCGGTGGGTGCGGCATTGGCGTACGACACCTTCGGGTGCGGGGTGAACCCCGCCGAGTACGCCATGGGCACCTCGGCGCGGCGCAGCGCACGCTCGAAGGCGCGCTGGAAATCACGGTGGCTGGTGAACCGGAGGCGGCCGCGCTTGGTGTAACGCAGTCGGACGCGCTGCACCGCGGGTGCCGGCGGCGGGCCTTCGGGCTGTCGCTTGCCCAGTGTCGTTCAATCCTTCGTGAGAGCGGTCGTACTGCTACCAAGAGTACGTGTCCCGACGGCCGGAGGTTCCCGCCGGGACGACCCATTGCGGGATGACGGGGCGCGCCGAGCACACCACCCGCGCCGGAACGCGGTTCGCGACCCGTGAGGCACCCCGCCAGGTAGCGGCTGAACTGGCGGTTCTTCCGGATCCATGTATCGGTGGACGCCGGCGGCTGCGGCCCCGGACGCACCCCGTGCCCGAAAACCTGCTGACCGGAGCGATACAGGCGGAGATTTTGGGAGACACGGGTGAATGACACTAGTTGGTGATGATATGCCCGACAACGAGAGAGTCTCGGCCCCCGAAGCGATGCGGCAGGCGTCCGAACAGCTCGCGGAGCTGCTCGGACGGCGACCCGAGTCCGTCTCCGCGCTGAAGCCGACGGACGACGGCTGGGAGGCCGAGGTCGAGGTGGTCGAGCTGGAGCGCATCCCCGAGACCACGAGCGTGATGGCCAGCTACGAGGTCGCGATGGACCCGGCCGGCCAACTGCTGGCGTACCGACGCGGGCGCCGCTACACGCGTGCCCAACTCGACCGGAGCGAAGGGAGCAGATCGTGACTGTGATGCCGGGCGGCGGCGGGGTGGCCGCCCCCAGTTCGGGCTCCGGAAACCTCTACGACGTACTGGAGTTGGTCCTGGACCGCGGTCTGGTGATCGACGCGTTCGTCCGCGTCTCCCTGGTCGGCATCGAGATAGCCAAGATCGACGCCCGCATCGTCGTGGCCAGCGTGGACACGTATCTGCGCTTCGCCGAGGCATGCAACCGGCTGGACCTGGAAGCGGGCCGCAAGGCCCCGGCCCAGCTGCCCGACGTGATGGAACGCGTCACCGAGGGCGGCGCCAAGGGCAAGACCAAGGGCGCGCTGACCGGTGCCGTGGAAGCCTTCACGGAGTCCCTCCAGGGCGGCGGCGACGAGAGCGAGAGCGGGGAACGAAGCCGGCGCGGCAGGGGTGAGCGGCGGGAGCGGGAACGCCGGCCCGCCGAGCGGGGATCCGGACGGCGTTCCTCCGAGGACTCCGAGGAGTGAGCGATGTCCCTGTACGTCTACGCCATCACCGAGGCATCGCATCCGCTGCGCCTCGACGGCCTCAAGGGCGTCGGCGAGGCGGATTCCGAACTGCGGGTGGTGCACGGCGACTCGCTGTGCGCGGTGGTCAGCGAGGCCCCCGCCGAGCTGTCGGTCGCCCGCAGGGACCTGGAGGCGCACAACACCGTGCAGGAGCGGCTGTGGTCCGACGGCACCTCGCTGCCGCTGGGTTTCGGGTTCGTCGCCCAGGACGACGAAGCCGTACGTCTCGTCCTGGAGCAGGGCGCCGAGCAATACGCCCAGCGGTTGGCCGAACTCGCCGACCGGGTGGAGTTCAACGTCAAGGGCGTGCAGGACGAGGACGCGCTGCTGCGCCGGATCGTCGAGGACTCCGACCGGATACGGGCACTGAACGAGGCGACCCGCGAGGGCGGCGGACGACCCGAGGAGCGGATGGAACTCGGGCAGCTCGTGGCCCAGGAGGTGCAGGGCCGTGAGGAGGCGCTCGCGACCCGGGTCGTGACCGCGCTGCGGCCGTTCGTTCAGGCGGAGAGCCTGTCACCGTCCTCGGAGCAGTACTTCGTCAACGCCTCGTTCCTGGTGGACGACGAGAGGTCCCAGGAGTTCACCGACGCCTGCGGGGAGCTCACCGGGCAACTGCCGGAGGGAGCCGAGCTACGGCTGCGCGGTCCGCTGCCGCCCTACAGCTTCGCCTGACACTCATCGACGGCACCCGGCCGCACGACACAAGGAGGCACCGTGGGACTGGTCTTCGAGGCCCTGGCTCTGCCCTTCGCTCCGGTGCGAGGCGTGGGCTGGGTGCTCGACAAGGTCGTTCAGGCCGCGGAGAACGAGTACTACGACCCCACCCCGATCCAGGCGGCGCTCGCCGACCTGGAGCGGGCTCGCACGGAGGGCCGTATCGACGAGGAGGACTTCGCGGCACGCGAGGAGCAACTGCTGGGGCGGCTGGAGGAGATCCGGCTGTACCAGCTCGGAAGGTCGGCATCATGAGCAACGCCAAGATCGCAGCCGCCCTCGTCGGCGGCTATCTGATGGGCCGCAAGAAGAACCTCAAGGGCGTCCTCGGACTGGCCATGGCGGTCGCCGTGAAACGGGCGAAGGCCGGCGATCTCGCCGAGATCCTCGCGCCCGTGCTCGGCAACCTCAACAGGCAGGCCCGCGACGAACTGGCCGGTGCCACCAAGGCCGCGGTGGGCTCCGTCATGAACGCCCAGGCCGGTCACCTGGCCGACGCCCTGCACCAGCGCACCACCGGACTGCAGGGACACAACGGGCACCGCAAGGCCGAGGGGGACGAGCCGGAGGAGCTGCGCGAGGAACACGAGGAGGAGCGGGAACGGCCCAGGGCCAAGAAGACGGCACACCGGCCCTCGTCGCAGCCGAAGGCCGGCAGCGGGGCGTCGCGCGGGACGTCCTCCAGGTCGGGCGGTTCCTCGCGAGTGAGGGAGTCGGACGATGACTGACAGCAAGACGTCCGGAGGCGGCTCACAGGGGGGTACGGGACTCCTGAAGAGCCCTGGCGCCAACAAACTGATGGAGGAACTGGGCAACTACGCCGAGGCCCGCATGGAACACATGCTGACCGGCGTGGGACACAAGATGGGCGACGCGGCGGCCCGGATCGGCTCCGCGCACGTGGGGCCCGGCCCTCTCGTGCATGTCCTGGGCAAGGGCGGCAAACTGCTCGGCGGGCAGGTCGCCTCCCAGGCCAAGGACACCGCCGCGCACGCCACGCACACCGTCACGGACATGATCAAGGAGGCCGCCGGGCACCGGCACGGGGCGTCGCACGGTGGCGGAGGCCGGAGCATGACCATCATCGAGGACATCGACATCGGCGTCCCGGTGCGCGAGGCGTACGACCAGTGGACGCAGTTCACGGAGTTCGGCCGGTTCTCCAAAGGCGTCGTCGGCGTGGAGCAGAAGGACGACACCACGACCCAGCGGCAGGTCAAGATCGCCAAGGCGAGCCGGGCATGGACCGGGACGATCACCGAGCAGGTACCCGACGAACGCATCGCGTGGACCTCCGAGGGCGCCCAGGGCACCACGCGGGGTGTGGTCACCTTCCACCCGGTGGGCGAGAACCTCACCAAGGTCCTGCTGGTCCTGGACTACTTCCCCAAGGGACTCGTCGAGAAGACCACCAACGTCTGGCGGGCCCAGGGCCGCCGCACCCGGCTCGATCTGAAGCTCTTCCGCAAGTTCGTGATGCTGCGCGGCGAGGCCACGGGCAGCCGGCGTGGGGAGATCCGCGAGGGGGAGGTGGTCAGCGGCCCGGACGAGGAGGCGGAGGGAGAAGGACGCGAGGCCCGCGGGCAGGAGCAGGAGCACCCCCGCGACGAGGCGGACGCCGAGGACTCCGAAGCATTCGAGGACGAGGAGGCCGAGCCGCAGCCCGAGGACCGCTACGACGTGCGGGACGAGGACGAGGGCCGGTCCCAGGGCGAGCCCCGCTCGGGCGGCGAGGGCGACGAGGCCGACGAGGACAGCCGGAAGAACGCAAAGGACGACAAAGAGGACGCCGCCTACGACGACTACGACGAGGAGTCGGACGCCTACGAGGAGGACGAAGAGCCCGAGGGACGCGACGAGAAGCCCCCGGCCGAGAGCCGTCGCAGCCGCAGCAGGTAGCCGGCGGCGCCGTGCCGCTTCCAGGAACGAGGTCAGGACGCCGTGACCGAGCCCCCACGTGCCGGCCCCTCCCCCGCGCGGACGCTTCAGCCGTACAACCAGGGAACCAGTGCCAACCTCGCCGACATACTCGAACGCGTGCTCGACAAAGGCATCGTCATCGTCGGCGACATCAAGATCGACCTGCTCGACATCGAGCTGCTCACCATCCGGCTCCGCCTGCTGGTCACCTCGGTGGACAAGGCCAAGGAGATCGGCATCGACTGGTGGGAGCGCGACCCTGCCCTGTCGTCCCGCGCCGACGGCACCCGCGACCTCGAAGAACAGAACGCCCGTCTGCGCGACGAGGTCACGCAGCTGCGCCGGCGCGTGGCGGAGTCGGCGGAACTGCCGGAGGGCACCACCGGCAGCCACCGCCGAGCTCGCGACCGTGAGCGCGGCGGCGACCGTGAGCGCGACCGTGACCGTGAGCGCGACCGTGAGCGCGGCGGCGACCGTGAGCGCGGCGGCGACCGTGATCAAAACCATGATCAGGACCGCGACCCCGGCGCCGAGCCCCGGCGCAGGCGGCGCATGACCGCCGAGGACGACGACGGCCGGAGTTGACCCATGGACGACCGACTCAGCTACGTGTACGGCGTGCTGCGCCCCGGCGCCTCCCGCGCGCACGACGCGATCACCGGCGTCCACGGGGTCTCGGACGCGCCTGTCGCGTTGGTGCACCACGGCCAACTGGCCGCGGCCGTCAGCCCGGTGCCCGGGGAGGACTTCTCCGAAGCCGCCCTCAAGGCCCATCTGGAGGACCTGGACTGGTTGGAGAACGTGGCCCGCGCCCACCACCACGTGGTCGAGGCGCTGGGCACCCACGGCACCGTGCTGCCGCTGCGGCTGGCGACGGTGTACCTCGACGACACCCGGGTCCGCGACATGCTCGCCGAGCGGGAACTCACCCTCACCGCTCTCCTGGACCGGCTCGCCGACCATGTCGAATGGGGCGTGAAGGTCTACGCCGACACCTCCTCCCCAGCCGCCGCGCCGACCGCGCCCCCTCCCCCGGACGGCGCCGCGGAGGAACCCGATCCCGGTCGCGCCTATCTGCGGCAGCGCAGGCAGCAGCGGCACGCGCGTGAGGACGCCTGGTCGTCCGCCACTGAGGCCGTCCGCCGTATCGAGGGGCAGGCCGGGACCCTCGCCGTGGCCCGCGCCCGGCACCGCCCGCAACAGGGCCGCCTGGCCGGCACGTCCGGGGAGAACATCGCCAACGACGCCTATCTCGTCCCGCGCGACCGGGGCGAGGACTTCCGCGAGCGCGTCCTGGACGCCTCGGAAGGACTCCCGGGCGTACGCGTCGAGATCACCGGGCCCTGGGTGCCGTACTCGTTCGCCCAGGTGCCGGAGACCGAGGCGGCGAGGACTCAGACACCGGAGAGCCATGCCGACGCCCCCGGCGCCACCGCCCCGCAGGAGGCGCGGCACCGGTGACCGCCTACGAGGATCCCCCGCTCGCCCAGCGCCAGGTGGCCCTGATCGACCTGCTCGACCGGCTGCTGAGCGGCGGAGTGGTGCTCACCGGTGACATCGTCCTGTCGATCGCGGACATCGACCTGGTGAGAATCTCGCTGCGTGCGGTGATCGTCGCCGTTCAGGAACAGCAGTGGGACGTCGTGCTCCCGGCGCCCGCGCCTCCCGCGGCGGAGACGCTCACCGAAGCCGAGGGCGGCGGTGCCGGCCATGACGCACCCCGCTGACCGCACGCCCGGCCCCGGCCGCCTGGACGAGGTGGCCGACGCCGCCGCACGCGCGTTCGCCCTGCTCCCGGCACGGCCGGACGAGGTGCCACCGCCCCTGGACGACGGTGAAGGCGGCTCCCCGACCGCCCACCGCCTACGGACCGACCCGGAGACGGTGGAGCGCGATCTGGTCAAACTCGTGCTCACGATCGTGGAGCTGATCCGCCAGCTCATGGAGCGCCAGGCCCTGCACCGCGTCGACCAGGGCGGCCTCACCGAGCAGCAGGAGGAGCGGCTGGGCCTGACGCTGATGATCCTCCACGACCGCATGACCGAACTGTGCCGCCGCTACGACCTCACCATGGACGACCTCAACCTCGATCTGGGCCCCCTGGGCCCCCTCCTGCCGCCACCGCCGCCCTGAGCGCGAGTGGAGCCGAACGCCTCGGCAAGGCACGCTTGGTGCATGAAGTCGCTCTGGCGCTCACCCCCGCGGCCAGGAGCACGCGGCCGGGTCCTTTTCACCCTGCTGCAGTGCGTGCCCTTCCTGATCGCACTCGCCGTGCTGGTCATCGAGTTCACGCCCGCGCAGTTCATGTACACGGGGCCTCTCCTGACGGCGGTCCCGGCGCTGGCCGCCGTGACGATGGGACCCAAGGGCACCGCCGCGGCCGCCACTCTGGCACTGGCGATCAGCGTGACCACCGCGACCTACAACGACGCATGGGAGACCTTGCAGGTCTACACCAACTTCCTGGCGCTCGGCCTGGTCTCCGTGGCCGGCCTGATAGCGAGCGGCGCCGTACAGACGCGCCGGGAGAAGGAACTCGACCAGGTCCGCAAAATCGCCATCGCGGCCCAGGACGTCGTACTGAGACCCGTGCCCGCACGACTGGGGCCCGTGGCGGCCGGAAGCCTGTGCCTGGCTGCCGGTACCGGGGCGCGGGTGGGCGGCGATCTGTACGAGGCCGTGGAGACCCCGTACGGGGTCCGCATGATCGTGGGGGACGTACGGGGCAAGGGGCTGTCCGCGGTGCGAGCCGTCGCCGTGGTGCTGGGCGCGTTCCGGGAAGCGGTGTACTACGAGGACGAACTGGCCGAGGTCATGAACCGCTGCGCCGCCGCACGGGACCGGGAGGCCGCCGTGCCGCACGCCTACGAGGAGGCGGTGGCGCTGGAGGGGTTCGTCACGGCGCTCGTCGCGCAGGTGCCGCCGGACGAGCCGGTGGTGCACCTGATCAACCGGGGGCACCCGCCGCCGCTCCTGCTGCACCGGGGCAGAGCGACACCGCTGATGCCGCCCACGCCCGTGCCGCCGCTCGGCTTCGAGGACCTCACGCCCGACCTCGCCGTCAAGCCGGAGAGCTATCCCTTCGTCCCCGGCGACCGCCTGCTGCTCTACACCGACGGCGTGATCGAGGCGCGCGACCGGGACGGCGAATTCTTCGCCCTGCCGCAGACCATGGAGAAAATACGCCCGGACACCTCCCCTCAGGCGTTCCTGGAGCACCTGCACGCGGCACTGCTCCAGCACACCGGGGACGACCTGACGGACGACGTCGCGATGATCCTCGCCGACCGGATCGAGATCTGAGCCACGGCGGCCGGTTCCCCGCTTTGGACGACAGATTTCCCGTAACCGACCACGGACGCCCTGCCACGGACATTCCGTCCCGGGGCGGAATGTCCGTGGCCACAACACCTGTACGCCTCCGGCCGTTCTCGGCCCGCGGCCGACCGGTGCCCTACGGAGCGCCTCCGTGCACCAGCGGCGCCGGCCGGGCCGCGAGCAACCCGGGCAGCAGGCCCACGGCGTCGACCGCGCTGACGGCCCGCGCGGCGGCCAGCGCGGCCACGTCGGCGGCCAGCTCCGTCCCCGCGCGAGGGACGGCGAGGACGGTCATCCCCGCGGCCGCGGCCGAGCGGATGCCACCGGGAGAGTCCTCGACCGCCAGACACCGCTCCGGCGGCAGGCCCAGCCCGGCCGCCGCACGCAGATACGGGTCCGGCGCGGGCTTGACCCGCACCGCGTCCTCCCCGCACACCACGGCGCTCATCTCCCCGGCCAGACCCAGCCCCCCGAGGACCGCCAGCACGAACCGCCGGGGACTGGCGGTGGCCACACCGACCAGCCCGTACCGTCCCGCCGCGCGCACCAGCTCCACCGCGCCAGGAAGCGCGCGCACACGCCCCGCGGCACATTCGCCGACCATCGCGGCGGTGCACGTGTCCACCACCTCGGCGCTGCTCACCGCGCCACGGCACAGCCCCGCCACATACGACGCCCACCCGCCGTTGCCGTGCAGCGCCGCGTCGTCCTGGGCCTCCCACCGGTATCCATGACGTGCGGTGAAGGCGGCGCACACCCGCCCCCACGCCGCACCGCTGTCGATCAATGTGTCGTCGAGGTCGAAGACCGTCGCCCGCCGCACCGGCATCACACCGAGGTCGCATCCGGACGCCGCGGCAGCGCCCCCGACAACTGCTCGATCGACAGCAGCACCAGCCCGTGTTCGTCCGCGAACGCCCGCAGCCGCTCCGGCCGAGCCACCGAACCGTCGTCCTCACAGACCTCACTGAGCACGGCGACCGGGGTCAGCCCGGCAAGACGCATGAGATCGACAGCCGCCTCCGTGTGCCCACGCCGCTCGCTGATCCCCCCTGCACGGGCACGCAGGGGGAACACGTGCCCGGGGCGCAGCAGCCGGTCCGGACGGCAGCCGGGTTCGGCCAGCGTCCGGACGGTCAGCGCGCGGTCCGCGGCCGAGATCCCCGAGCCCACTCCGACCGCGTCCACAGAGACGGTGTACGCCGTCGCCTCCACACCACAGGCAGCCGGCACCATCAGCGGCAAGTCCAGCCGGTCCGCGACCTCGGGCGCCATGGGCACGCAGATGAGCCCACTGGTCCAGCGCACGAAGAAGCCCAGCGCCTCGGCGGTCGCGAACTGCGCCGCCATGACGAGATCGCCCTCGTCCTCACGATCCGCGTCGTCCACCACGATCACGGGCCGGCCCGCCCGCAACTCCTCGATGGCGGCCGCCACCGTGCCGAAGTCCGCATCCGGACGCGGCACCGAAACTGATGTCACAGGAACCAGCCCTTTCCTGACTCAACGTTCCTGCTGGATCAATCGGTGGCCCCACCTGCGCACTTGAGGAATCCCACGGCGGCGCACGAATCACTGCGGCCTCACGAGAACGCCCCCGGCCCACGCCGGGCGCACCCCCTGCGCACACCGAGAAGCCCCCTCCCGCCCGGGAAGGGGCTCTCAGGACGCGCCGGCCCACCGCGCCGACGCCGCACTCACGAGCGGCGCTCACCGACCAGGTCGTCCAGCAGGTCGCGGACGCGCCGATCGATCTGGTCGCGGATCTGACGAACAGCCTCGACACCCTGGCCGGCCGGATCGTCGAGTCGCCAGTCGAGGTACCGCTTCCCCGGGAAGACGGGACACGTGTCGCCGCATCCCATCGTGATGACGACATCGGACGCCTGGACGGCTTCGACCGTCAGGATCTTCGGCGTCTCCGCGGAGATGTCGATGCCGACTTCGTCCATCGCCTCCACGACCGCCGGATTGACCGTGTCGGCAGGGGCGGAGCCGGCCGAGCGGACCTCCACCCCCTCCCCTGCGAGGTGGGTGAGGAAGGCGGCGGCCATCTGGGAACGCCCCGCGTTGTGGACGCAGACGAACAGAACGGAGGGGCGAGGAGTGGATTCGCTCATGACGGAGGTTCCTTGGAAGACGGTTCAGCGAGGAGATACGGCGGGAGCGGTGCCGTCCTGCGGCACGACGGCCTCCGTCCCGACGGAAGCGGCGGGCCCGAACACCAGCGCGACCAGACCGAGGCCGACGGCGGCCCCCACCAGCTGAGCCGCTATGAACGGCGCGACGGAGGTGGGCGCGATCCCGGCGAAAGTGTCGGTGAACGTCCGGCCGACGGTCACCGCCGGATTGGCGAAGGAGGTGGAGGAGGTGAACCAGTAGGCGGCCCCGATGTAGGAGGCCACGGCCACCGGGGCGAATCGCCCGTGGCCCGTCCGGTTCAGACCGAAGACCAGCAGAACCAGTCCGGCGGTCGCCACCGCCTCCCCCAGCCACAGGTGCCCGGCGAAGCGGTCGTGGGTGGACCACCTCACCAGAGGTTCGGCGAACATCGCGTCGGCCAGGACAGCGCCGGCGACGGCACCCACCATCTGCGCCGGGACATACGCGGCCACCTCCCGCGGACTCGGCCCGTCCCCGCTCTGACGACCGGTGAACCAAGCCGCCAGGGTGACCGCCGGGTTGAAGTGCGCGCCGGAGACCGGCCCGAGGAGTGCGATCAGCACGGCCAGACCGAGGACCGTGGAGATCGAGTTGGCCAGCAGCTGGACCCCCATGTCACCTGAGAGTCGTGTCGCCTGGATACCGGAGCCGACGACCACCGCCACCAGGGCCGCGGTCCCCACCGCCTCAGCCGCGACACGACGGACGAGCGGCGCGCTCACAGGGAAGCCCTTGCCGCCCGCGGCATGGCCAGGAACCCGGCCAGGCGGTCGAGGGCGGCCGGCAGAACCCAGTAGTAGACCCAGGTGCCACGACGTTCGCAGTCGATGAGGCCCGCCTGCCGGAGCAGCTTCAAGTGGTGCGAGATCGTCGGCTGGGACAGGTCGAAGGCGGGGGTCAGCTCGCAGACGCACACCTCGCCGCCCTCTCGTGAAGCGATCATCGACATCAGTCGGAGACGCACCGGATCACCCAGGGCTTTGAAGAGCTTCGCCAGGTCGGCCGCCTGCTCTTCTTCCAGAGGCGCTGCCGCGAGCCCTGCGCAGCAATCGTCTTCATCGTCCTGGCCGAGGATCTTCAGCCCCTGATTCGACATGCTTCTATGTTGACGCCTTTCGATCCAAGTCGCAAGGTTGATTCAACAAACGTCGATACAAGCCGTTCAGAGCAGCGCCACGCCCGCTCACCCAGGAGCGATCCATGTCCGATCAGTCCACCGACCCACGGGAAGCCGTCCGCGAGCGCTACGCGGCAGCAGCCGTGCAGGTCACCGAAGGCGGCTTCGTGTGCTGCGGACCCCTACCCGTCGAGGCCGGCGAGAACTTCGGCTCGGCCCTGTACGCCGCCGACGAGCGCGAGACCCTGCCGGCCGAGGCCGTGGCCGCCTCCCTCGGCTGCGGGAACCCCACCGCCGTCGCCGGTCTGCGCGAGGGTGAGAGCGTCCTCGATCTCGGCTCGGGCGGCGGCATCGACGTCCTGCTCTCGGCCCGCCGCGTGGGCCCCACCGGCACGGCGTACGGGCTCGACATGACCGACGAGATGCTCGCCCTCGCCATCACGACCGCCGAGAAGGCCGGCGCGACGAACGTGGTGTTCCTCAAGGGCACGATCGAGGCGATTCCGCTGCCCGCGAGCACCCTCGACGTCGTGATCTCCCACTGCGTGATCAACCTGTCCACCGACAAGCCCGCCGTCTTCGCCGAGACCTACCGGGTGCTCAAGCCGGGCGGCAGGATCCGCGTGTCCGACGTCGTCGCCGAGGACTCACTGACCCCGGCCCGGCGCAGGGAGCGCGGCAACCACATGGAGTGCCTCGCGGGGGCTCTCTCCTTCGAGGAGTACCGCGCGGGTCTGGAAGCGGCCGGGTTCTCGGACGTCGAGATCATTCCGACGCACACGGTGGCCGAGGGCATGCACTCCGCGATCGTCCGTGCGACGAAGGCGGCATCCGGCCGCGGCCAGGGCTTCGGGGACTGACACCCCGGACACGTCCGAACCCCCTCCCGTTCGAGGAGGGGGCTCGGACGTCAACTCCCGGAACTTCCCGGACTCAGTGCGCGTGACCGCTCGCCGCGGGCGCGGGCGCCGCGTTCTTGACCGTCAGCGGCAGCAGCTTCTTGCCCGTCGGGCCGATCTGGATCTGCGTGTCCATCTGCGGACACACCCCGCAGTCGAAGCAAGGAGTCCAGCGGCAGTCCTCGACCTCGGTCTCGTCGAGGGCGTCCTGCCAGTCCTCCCACAGCCAGTCCTTGTCGAGGCCGGAGTCCAGGTGGTCCCAGGGCAGGACCTCCTCGTACGTCCGCTCGCGGGTCGTGTACCAGTCGACGTCCACGCCGAACTGCGGCAGCGCCTTGCCCGCGCAGTCCATCCAGCGGTCGTAGGAGAAGTGCTCGCGCCAGCCGTCGAAGCGGCCGCCGTCCTCGTAGACCGCGCGGATGACCGCGCCGATGCGGCGGTCACCGCGCGAGAGCAGGCCCTCGACGATGCCGGGCTTGCCGTCGTGGTAGCGGAAGCCGATGGAGCGGCCGTACTTCTTGTCGCCGCGGATCTTGTCGCGGAGCTTCTCGAGGCGGGCGTCCGTCTCCTCGGCGGAGAGCTGGGGAGCCCACTGGAACGGGGTGTGCGGCTTGGGTACGAAACCGCCGATCGACACCGTGCAGCGGATGTCGTTCGCACCGGAGACCTCGCGGCCCTTCTGGATCACTCGCGTCGCCATGTCGGCGATCTGGAGCACGTCGTCGTCGGTCTCGGTGGGCAGGCCGCACATGAAGTACAGCTTCACCTGCCGCCAGCCGTTGCCGTACGCCGTGGCGACGGTCCGGATCAGGTCGTCCTCGGAGACCATCTTGTTGATGATCTTACGGATCCGCTCCGAGCCGCCCTCGGGCGCGAAGGTCAGTCCCGACCGGCGGCCGTTCCTGGTCAGCTCGTTGGCCAGATCGATGTTGAACGCGTCCACACGGGTCGACGGCAGCGACAGGCCGATCTTGTCCTCCGTGTAGCGGTCCGCGAGGCCCTTGGCGACCTCGCCGATCTCGCTGTGGTCGGCCGACGACAGGGACAGCAGTCCGACCTCCTCGAAGCCGGTCGCCTTCAGGCCCTTCTCGACCATGTCGCCGATGCCGGTGATCGAACGCTCCCGCACGGGGCGGGTGATCATGCCGGCCTGGCAGAAGCGGCAGCCGCGCGTGCAGCCGCGGAAGATCTCGACGGACATCCGCTCGTGGACCGTCTCCGCCAGCGGCACCAGCGGCTGCTTCGGGTAGGGCCACTCGTCGAGGTCCATCACGGTGTGCTTGGACACCCGCCACGGCACGCCCGACTTGTTCGGTACGACACGCCCGATGCGCCCGTCCGGCAGGTACTCCACGTCGTAGAAGGCGGGCACGTACACCCCGCCGGTCCGCGCCAGGCGGAACAGCAGCTCCTCGCGCCCGCCGGGGCGTCCCTCCGCCTTCCACGCGCGGATGATGTCGGTGGCCTCCAGGACGGCCTGCTCGCCGTCGCCGATCACGGCGCAGTCGATGAAGTCGGCGATCGGCTCGGGGTTGAAGGCCGCGTGGCCGCCGGCCATGACGATCGGGTCGTCGACCGTCCGGTCCTTGGCCTCCAGCGGGATGCCCGCCAGGTCCAGCGCGGTCAGCAGGTTCGTGTAGCCCAGCTCCGTGGAGAAGCTGATGCCGAACACGTCGAACGCCTTCACGGGGCGGTGGCCGTCCACCGTGAACTGCGGGACGCCGTGCTCCCGCATCAGCGCCTCCAGGTCGGGCCACACGCTGTAGGTGCGCTCGGCGAGGACCCCGGCACGCTCGTTGAGGACCTCGTAGAGGATCATGACGCCCTGGTTGGGCAGACCCACCTCGTACGCGTCCGGGTACATGAGCGCCCAGCGGACATCACAGGCGTCCCAGTCCTTGACGGTGGAGTTGAGCTCTCCACCGACGTACTGGATCGGCTTCTGCACATGCGGGAGCAGGGCTTCGAGCTGCGGGAAAACCGACTCGGCAGACATCGCGGGACTTTCGTGAGCTGACTGGGGGTACCCCCGGCCGGAGGCTGGGGGCGGGGTGACCATCAAGCCTAACGCGGCCGGGACGCCCCTCCGCACGCTCAGAGCCCGACCGTCCCCCTCATCCCCTTCCACACACCCGGCAGCTCCTCCTCCACCACGGCCGCCCGCCGCTCCTCCCTGGCGTGGAGCAGGCCGTAGGTGAAGGCGTTCTCCCCGGCGGCATGCGCCTGCTCGGCCAGGTCCTTCAGGGCCAGGCGGCTCATCACACTGTCCTGGTGATCGCCGAGCAGAGTCTGGAGGTCCTTCAGCGACGACACCAGCGTGGACGCCGGACCGCCGAGCGCGGGGACGGCCGCCTCCGCCGCGTAGCGCGCCCGCTTGGACTTCTTGCGGGCCTCGTGCAGTGCCAGGTCCCGTTCGTGCCCGGCCGGGGTGCCGAGGGCCTGCTCGACCAGTCCGGCCAACGTGTCGCAGGTATCGTTCACGGCCCTGGTGAGCACCTTCGACGGCTTCCCCGCCGCCGCCTCGCTCAGCGGCGGATCGGCCAGCAGGGCGTCCAGCGAGGCCAGGAGGGCGAGATAGCGCTGCCCGTTCAGTACGTCGGTGATCTGGCGGCGAGAGTCCTGGCCGCGCGTCTTCGACCAGGCGCGCAGCCGCTTGCGGACGGGCCCGGCGACCAGCTCCGGCGGCAGTTCCTCGATGACCGCGCTGATCCGCTCGGCCAGCACTTCCTGGTCGCGGCCCGCGCCCAGCTCGCCGGCCAGCCATTTCAGCTCGGCGCCGACCGGGTCGGTGACGGCCCGGTCGAGGACCTTGCGGTACGACTTGAAGGTGCTGCGCATCCGGCGGGTGGCGACCCGCATACGGTGCACCGAGTCCTCCACGTCCCGTCGGACGGCGGGATCGAGTGCGACGATCACGTCCCGCTGGGCGCGCACGTAGGCCAGTACGTGGTCACCCGCGGTGACCGGCTCGGCCCGGTCCTCCTTGCGGGGCCGGCGTTTTCCGCCGGTCTCCGCCAGTGCCCTGGCCAGCTTCGAGGGGGACTCCGACGGGCGCACGCCCACCTTGCGCAGCCGCTTCTCGACCTTGTCGAGGAACGCCGGGTCGCCGTCGTCGGCGAGTTCCACCTCGATCTCGGTCCACTTGGCCTTCCCGCCGTCCACGGTGAGCCGCTCGGCCCGTACGGCGTCCAGGGAGAGCTCGGCGAGCAGCTTCCCGTGGACGTCCACGAGGTGGCGTACGTCGCGGGTCGAGCGCAGCCGGACCACGGGCGCGAGCTCGGCGTCACGCACCCGGGAACGGACGAGGGCGCCCAGGGTGGACGGCACATGGTCGGAGAGCGGCTCGCGGATCTCGTCGCGGACGTCGCTGGCGACCGGGAGCTTCAGATGCCAGCCGGCGTCGGAGCCGCCGGTACGGCGGCGCAGGGTGATCGAGGCGGCTGCGAGTCGCTCGTCGACGGTGTCGTAGTACGTGGCGTCCAGCTCGGCGACGCCCTGGTCGAGGACGGCCGCCACGCCGGCGACGCCGGTCAGGTCGGGCAGTCCGCTGTCGTCGGACTCGTACTTGCGCTCGATCTCACGCTTCGTATCCGCCATGCCCCGAATCTAGTGCGAGTCGGGGCACGGCGGCAGATGACCAGAGGGTTGAACCGGGAGAAACTTCATACGAACTTCGGCCTCTACGCCGACATCGGTCTCTGCACCCGGATCGACTGGAGCAGCCCCACGGCCACCCAGATC
This sequence comes from Streptomyces sp. NPDC002309, assembly GCF_053593375.1. Lineage (NCBI taxonomy): Bacteria > Bacillati > Actinomycetota > Actinomycetes > Kitasatosporales > Streptomycetaceae > Streptomyces > Streptomyces sp. NPDC002309. The sequence continues at coordinate 186,030 of NZ_JBSFCI010000001.1, forward strand.
GCGAACATCGACGATCCTCCGTAGGACACGAACGGCAGCGGCAGACCGGTCACGGGCATGATCCCCAGGGTCATCCCGATGTTCTCGAAGGACTGGAAGGCGAACCAGGCGACGATCCCGGCCGCGACGATCGTGCCGTACAGCTCGGTCGTCTCCAGCGCGATCCGGCAGGCCCGCCACAGCACCACGCCCAGCAGGAGGATTATCAGGCCGCCCCCGAGGAAGCCGAGTTCCTCTCCCGCGACGGTGAAGACGAAGTCCGTCTGCTGCTCCGGGACGAACTGCCCGGTGGTCTGCGAGCCCTGGAAGAGGCCGGAGCCGGTCAGGCCGCCCGAGCCGATGGCGATGCGTGCCTGGTTGGTGTTGTAGCCGACGCCGGCCGGGTCGAGGTCCGGGTTGGCGAAGGCGGCGAAGCGGTTGATCTGGTAGTCGTCGAGGATGTGCAGCTGCCAGACCGCGATCGCGCCGATGGCACCGGCACCGAGCAGCCCGAACACCCATCGGTTGGACGCCCCGGACGCGAGCAGCACGCCCAGCACGATCACCACCATCACCATGACCGACCCGAGGTCGGGCATGAGCATCACGATCAGCATCGGGACCGTGGCCAGGCCGAGCGCCTGCAGGACCGTCCGGTGGTCGGGGTACGGCTTGTCGCCCGCGTCCACCCGGGCGGCCAGCAGCATGGCCATGCCGAGGATGATGGTGACCTTCGTGAACTCCGAGGGCTGGAGCGAGAAGCCGCCGCCGACGGCGATCCATGAGTGGGCGCCGTTGACCGTGGTACCGAGCGGGGTCAGCACCGTCAGGACCAGGAAGACCGACGCGCCGTACAGGACCGGCACCGCGCCGCGCAGGGTGCGGTGTCCGAGCCAGACCGTGCCGATCATCAACGCGAAGCCGATGCCGGTGTTGAGCAGGTGCCGTACCAGGAAGTAGTACGGGTCGCCCTGGTTGATCTCGGTGCGGTTACGGGTCGCCGAGTACACCAGCAGGGCGCCGATCAGGGACAGCGTCAGCGCCGACAGCAGGATCGGCCAGTCGAGCCGCCGGGCCAGTGAGTCGCGGGCGAACAGCCGGGTCCAGCCGGCGCGCTCGGGTCCGTATCCGGAGACCTGGAAGCTGTTCGCGCCCGTCATGTGAGCATCCTTCGGCTGAGCGATCCGCGGCGGCTGCGGCAACCCCGGCGGCGCGGCCGCCGCCGGGTGTTGCGGTTGCCCTCGGGCGAGGGCGGCACGGTCGCCGCCGTCTGCACCTGCCCGCCCTCGTCCACTGGGGCCTTCTGGCTGGCCTGCTGGTCCTTCGCGGGGTCCTTGGAGACCTTCGGCGCGATGATCGAGCCGTCGGCCTGGATCTTCGGCAGGTTCTTCTGCGGGGTGGGCAGCAGGGCGTTCTTCTCGTTGATGGTGCCGTCGTCCGCGATGCCGTACAGCGCGTCGTACATGTTGCGCACGGCCGGGCCCGAGGCTCCTGAACCCGTACCGCCCTGGGAGATGGTCATCACGATCGCGTAGTCGTCGGTGTAGGTGGCGAACCATGAGGTGGTCTGCTTGCCGTAGACCTCCGCCGTACCGGTCTTGGCGTGCATCGCGATCTTGTCCTGCGGCCAGCCGCCGAACCGCCACGCCGCCGTACCCCGGGTGGCGACGCCCTCCAGCGCTTCGTCCATCTGGGCCAGCGTCTGCCGGGTGACCGGCAGTTTGCCGTGCGCCTTGGGCTTGATCTCCGAGATCCGCTTGCCGTCGGGGCTGATGATCGCCTTGCCGACGGACGGGTCGTAGAGCGTGCCGCCGTTGGCGATGGCCGCGTAGATCGTCGCCATCTGGATCGGCGTGACCAGCGTGTCGCCCTGGCCGATGGAGTAGTTGATCTCGTCACCGGCGCGCATCTTGTTGCCTTCGAGGCAGTTCTCGTAGGAGATGCGCTGGACGTAGTCGCCGTCCTTCTTGCCCGTCTTGCACCAGGCGTCCTTGTTGGCCTCCCAGTACTGCTGCTTCCACTGGCGGTCGGGGACGCGGCCGGTGACCTCGTTGGGCAGGTCGATGCCGGTCTCCTTGCCGAGGCCGAACTGATGGGCGGCCTTGTAGAAGTGGTCCTTGGGCTGGCCCTTCTTGGGGTTGATGCCGCCGTCCTTCTTCCACTCGCTGTGTGCGAGCTGGTAGAAGACCGTGTCGCAGGAGACCTCCAGGGCGCGGCCCAGGCTGATCGGGCCGTGGTTCTGCGACTCGAAGTTCTTGAAGACCTGGCCGCCGACCGAGTAGGCGCTGGAGCAGTTGTAGCGGCCGTCGAACTCGTAGCCGGCCTGGACGGCGGCCGCGGTGGAGACCACCTTGAAGACGGAGCCCGGCGCTGCCTGACCCTGTATGGCCCGGTTGAGCAGCGGGTAGTTGGACTTCTTGCCGGTGAGCCGGGCGTAGTCCTTGGCGGAGATGCCGCCGACCCAGGCGTTGGGGTCGTACGACGGGTTGGAGGCCATGGCGACGATCCGGCCCGTCCTGGCCTCCATCACGACCGCAGCACCGGAATCGGCCTTGTACCGCTCGTTGGTGTTGCGGTCCCACTCCTTGCGGGCCGCCTTCATCGCCTCGTTCAGCTCGAACTCCACGACGCGCTGGACGCGGGCGTCGATGCTGGTGACGAGGTTGGAACCGGGCTGGGCGGCGTCCGCCTCGGCCTCGCCGATGACCCGGCCGAGGTTGTCCACCTCGTAGCGGGTGACGCCGGCCTTGCCGCGCAGTTCCTTGTCGTACGTCCGCTCCAGGCCGCTGCGGCCGACCTGGTCGGAGCGGAGGTAGGGCGAGTCGCTGTTCTGGGCCTGCTGGATCTCCTGGTCGGTGACCGGGGAGAGATAACCGAGCACCTGGGCGCTGTTGGCCGCGCCGGGGCTCGCGTACCGTCGGACGGCCTGCGGCTCGGCGGTGATGCCGGGGAAGTCCTCGGCGCGCTCACGGATCTGCAGGGCCTGGCGCGGGGTGGCCTCGTCGGTGATGGGGATCGGCTGGTAGGGCGAGCCGTTCCAGCACGGCTGCGGCGTCTCGGAGTCGCACAGCCGCACCTTCGCCATGACGTCCTTGGGCGTCATGCCCAGCACTCCGGCGAGTTTGGTGAGGACGCCCTTGCCGTCGTCCTTCATCTTCAGCAGGTCGGTGCGGGAGGCGGAGACCACCAGCCGTGTCTCGTTGTCGGCGAGGGCCACTCCGCGCGCGTCCAGGATCGAGCCGCGCACGGCGGGCTCGACGACCTGCTGGACGTGGTTGCCCGAGGCTTCCTTGGCGTAGGCCTCGCCCTCGCGGATCTGCAGGTACCACAGCCGGCCGCCCAGGGTGGCCAGGAGGGAGAGGACGAGGATCTGGATGACGACAAGACGAATCTGGACCCGTGGGGTCCGTCCGGTCTCGGGAATGTTGGTCACTGCGGCTGCCTCCCCCTCTCAGAGCGCGTACGTGCGTGCGGGTACGAGTGTTGAACGGCCGACCCGCGAGGCCGGGTTCCTCCTGAGCTCCCCCGTTCGGGTGAAATGCCCTGCGCTCACAGCCGCTTGACCCCCTTGATGCGCCCGGCCCTGGCCACCCGCGCTCTGGCCGCCTTCACCTTCAGGCCCCCGAACCCGCCGCGCTGACCGCCGATGCGCAGTCCGGTGCCGGTGGAGAGCCAGCCGGAGGAGATGTCGGTCGCCTTGGCCGACGAACCGGCCGCCTCCAGCGGGTTGTTGTCCGCGCGCCGGGCGAGCGCCATCAGCCCGGGGACGACGAAGGGGGCGAGCAGCAGGTCGTACAGGGCGGCCGTGAACAGCAGGCCGGGCAGGCCGACGTGACGGGCGGCGGTGTCCCCCACGAGGGCGCCGACCCCGGCGTACAGCAGAGTGCTGCCGACCGCGGCGGCGACGACCACGGCCATCGGGCCGGTGGCCGACTTCAGCTGGCCGTTCTCCGGTTTGACCAGGCCCGCGAGGTAGCCGATGACGCAGAGCACGAGCGCGTAGCGGCCGGCGGCGTGGTCGGCGGGCGGGGCGAGGTCGGCGAGGAGCCCGGCGCCGAAGCCGATCAGGGCACCCCCGACATGGCCGTAGACCAGTGCGAGGGCGAGCACGGTGAGCAGTACCAGGTCGGGGACGGCGCCCGGGAGGTGCAGCCGGGCGAGGACACTCACCTGGAGCACCAGGGCGACGACGACCAGTGTGGAGGAGAGCAGAATCCTGTTGAAGCGCATGGGTACAGCTCCCCCTACTGTTCTTCCTCTTGCTGGGACTGGCCGTCGTCGGGTGACGGGCCGTCGGTGGACGCGTCGTTGTCGGTGGCCGCGTCGCCGTCCGTGGCCGCGTCTCCCTCGGCGGACCCGTCGGCGTTCTCCACGCCCGGGGTGACGGTCACCGTCACGGTGGGCGTCGGTGTGGGCTTGGGCTTCGCGGGCAGCACCGTGTCGCGCGGGTCCCGCTCCGGTGTCTGGACGACGACACCGACGATGTCGAGCTTGCTGAAGCCGACGAACGGCGTGACGTACAGCGTGCGGGTCAGGCCGCCGCCGGAGGGGTCGACGCGGGAGACCACGCCGACGGGGACGCCGGGCACGAACGGCTTGTCCGCCTGCGAGCCGAAGGTGACCAGGCGGTCGCCCTTCTTGATCTGCGCCTTGCCGTTGAGGAGTTCGACGCGCAGCGGGCGGTCGCCCTGGCCGGAGGCGAAGCCGAGTTCGTCGCTGCCTTCCATGCGGGTGCCGACGGTGAAGTCGGGGTCGCTGGCGAGCAGCACGGTCGCGGTGTTCGGGCCGACGGTGGTGACGCGGCCGACGAGGCCGTCGCCGTTGAGGACGGTCATGTCGCGCGTGACGCCGTCGTCGGCGCCGATGTCGATGGTGATGGTCCAGGAGAAGCCCTGGGCCGCTCCTATGGCGATGACCTGGGCGCCCTTGATGCCGTACTGGCCCTCGCCGGCGATCTTCAGCATCTTGTCGAGCTGCTTCAGGCGGCTGCGGTTGCGGTCGTCGCTGCCGAGCCTGGCCTTCAGGTCGGCGTTCTGCCGCTCCAGTTCGGCGAGCCGGTCGTGCCGCTCGCCGGAGTCACGGACCGCCGCGATGGCGTTGCCCACCGGGTCGACCGCCGACGACACGCCGTTCTCGATCGGGCCGAAGGCGGCGGCCGCGGCACCACGGGCACCGTCGACCGGTGAATCCTCCCCGCCGCGAATGTCCACCGTGATCAGCGCGAACGCGATGGCGACCAGCAGCACCAGGAGCAGCCGGCTCTCTCGTGTGTCCCTCACGTGCGGCGGCCGTGCCCTTCCTCATAGGAATCCGGGAAATCGGGTCGGCCCGCTGGGAATCCGGACGCCGGATTCCCACGGGCTGTTTGTGGCAGCTTATGCCTCTATATCAACGATCCGCCGTACGAGAGGCGATGGTCCCGTACGGCGGAATCGAAGAGTTACCTCATCTGCGCGGCTGGGCGTCCAGGACCTGCTGCAGCGCCTCGAACTCCTCGACGCACTTGCCGGACCCGAGCGCCACGCTGTCCAGCGGGTCCTCGGCGATGTGGATCGGCATCCCGGTCTCGCGGCGCAGCCGCTCGTCCAGGCCGCGCAGCATCGCACCGCCGCCGGTCAGAACGATTCCGCGGTCCATGATGTCGCCGGACAGCTCCGGCGGGCACTTGTCGAGCGTCGTCTTCACCGCGTCCACGATCGCGTTGACGGGCTCCTCGATCGCCTTGCGCACTTCGGCGGCCGAGATGACGACGGTCTTGGGCAGTCCGGAGACGAGGTCCCGGCCGCGGATCTCGGTGTGCTCGTCGGAGTCGAGGTCGTACGCCGAACCGATCGTGATCTTGATCTGCTCGGCCGTGCGCTCACCCAGCAGGAGCGAGTACTCCTTCTTGATGTGCTGGATGATCGCGTTGTCCAGCTCATCGCCCGCGACGCGGATGGACTGGGCGGTGACGATGCCGCCGAGGGAGATGACCGCGACCTCCGTGGTGCCGCCGCCGATGTCCACCACCATGTTGCCCGTGGCCTCGTGGACCGGCAGGCCGGAGCCGATGGCCGCGGCCATGGGCTCCTCGATGATGTGCACCTGACGGGCGCCGGCCTGGGACGACGCCTCGATGACGGCGCGGCGCTCGACGCCCGTGATGCCCGAGGGCACACAGACGACGACCCGCGGGCGAGCCAGATAGCGCCGCTTGTGGATCTTCAGGATGAAGTAGCGGAGCATCCGCTCGGTGATCTCGAAGTCGGCGATCACGCCGTCCTTCAGCGGACGTACGGCAACGATGTTGCCGGGCGTGCGCCCGATCATCTTCTTCGCTTCGGCACCGACCGCGAGGATGCCACCGGTGTTGGTGTTGATCGCGACGACGGACGGCTCGTTGAGTACGATCCCGCGACCCCTGACGTACACCAGCGTGTTGGCGGTCCCGAGGTCGACAGCCATGTCACGGCCGATGAACGACATTGAGTTCCCCATCAGGATTCGTCTGGCCTTCCCACGGAGCTTTTGAGGGCTTGTCAGGTAGGCGAGGTGGGTGCTGTGACGTGAAGGCTTCCATCGTAGACGCGCCTTCCCGGACACTGCGCGAGGGTCTTCGCCATTGTCATCAGATGGCGCGCCGCCTCGCTTGTGGAGACGGGCCATCGGGGGCACTCGTTCCCCCGATCGGCACGGTTATGCGGCGGGACGACCGGAAACGCGCGGCCGCCCCAGGTCAGACGGTTCGAAAAGGTGACGGTCCCTCAGAAGGACACGGGGTGAATTCGTTCCGCTTCGTCGGCGGCGCGTCAGGAACGACCGGGGAAGAAGATCTTCACCTCGCGTTCGGCCGACTCCTCGGAGTCGGACGCGTGGATCAGGTTCTCCCGCACGATGACGCCGTAGTCGCCCCGGATCGAGCCGGGCGCCGCGGCGATCGGGTCGGTCGGGCCGGCCAGCGCGCGCACACCCTCGATGACCCGCTCGCCCTCGACGATCAGCGCCACGACCGGGCCGGACGACATGAACTGGACCAGCGGCTCGTAGAAGGGCTTGCCCTTGTGCTCGCCGTAGTGCTGCTCCAGGGTGTCCTGGTCCAGGGTGCGCAGTTCCAGCGCGGTGATCTGCCAGCCGGCCTTGCGCTCGATGCGGCTGATGATCTCGCCGGTCAGGCCACGACGGACGGCGTCGGGCTTGAGCAGGACGAGGGTGCGCTGGGTCACGACTGGGCTCCTTCTTGGATCACGCGATGTGCGGGGAGATGAGGGTACAGTGCCCGGCCGGGCCTTCGTCACGCAGTGTCAGCCTGGGCGGCGAAGCGGGCCTTGGCCTCGTCGATCTTCCTGCCGTAATGGACGGAAGCCCACCACAGCGCGGCGAACATCGCCCCCAGGAAGAACATCGTGGGGACGAAGATTCCGGAAGCGATGAGTCCGAGCTGGAGCACCCAGCCCATGGCGACGCCGCCCGGCCGGGTGACCAGGCCGCACAGCACCAGGCACAGGAACATCGCGATGCCGCTGACCGTCCAGACCGTCGACATGGCCAGGTCGGGGTCCTTCATCGCGACCAGACCGGCGAAGCCGACGACGAAGAACTCGCCGATCAGGGTGGAAGCGCAGAGCGTACGCATCGTGGGTCAGCCCCTTCCCAGGAGCAGTCGGGCCTCGCCGACGGTGATGACGGATCCGGTGACGAGGACACCGCCGCCCGCGAACTCGCCCTCCTCCTCGGCCAGGGTGATCGCGGCCTCCAGCGCGTCCGGCAGCCGTGGCTCCACCTGGACGCGGTCCTCGCCGAACACCTCGACGGCGATGCCCGCCAGTTCGTCGGCGTCCATCGCGCGATGGCTGGAGTTCCGGGTGACGACGACCTCCGCGAACACCGGCTCGAACGCCTCCAGCAGCCCGCGCACGTCCTTGTCGGCGCTGGTTCCGACGACCCCGATGAGCCGGCTGAACTGGAACGCCTCACCGACCGCCTCGGCCACGGCCCGGGCGCCCGCCGGATTGTGCGCGGCGTCGAGCACGACGGTGGGCGAGCGCCGTACGACCTCCAGCCGCCCCGGCGACGCGACGGCGGCGAAGGCCTTGCGCACCGTGTCGAGGGACAGCGACTCGGGCCGCTGCGCGCCGACGCCGAAGAACGCCTCGACCGCCGCCAGCGCGACGGCGGCGTTGTGCGCCTGGTGCGCGCCGTGCAGGGGCAGGAACACCTCGGTGTACTCGCCACCGAGCCCGCGCAGCGTCAGCAGCTGCCCGCCGACGGCGACCTGACGTGACACGACACCGAACTCCAGCCCTTCGCGGGCCACGGTCGCGTCCACGTCCACGGCCTTCTTCAGCAGCACCTGGGCGGCGTCCACCGGCTGCTGGGCCATGATCACGGTGGCGCCGGGCTTGATGATCCCGGCCTTCTCGCCGGCGATCTCGCCGGGCGTGCCGCCGAGCCGGTCGGTGTGATCGAGGTCGATCGGCGTGACGACGGCGACGTCGGAGTCGATGACGTTGGTGGCGTCCCAGCTCCCGCCCATGCCCACCTCGACCACCGCGACGTCGACGGGCGCGTCGGCGAAGGCGGCGTAGGCCATGCCGGTCAGCACCTCGAAGAACGACAGCCGGTAGTCCTGCCGGCCGTCGACCATCTCGACGTACGGCTTGATGTCCTGGTACGTCTCGATGAAGCGCTCGGCGGCGATCGGTGCGCCGTCGAGGCTGATCCGCTCGGTGATGGACTGCACGTGGGGCGAGGTGTACCGGCCCGTCCGCAGATCGAAGGCGCCCAGCAGGGCCTCGATCATGCGGGCGGTGGACGTCTTGCCGTTGGTGCCCGTGATGTGGATCGAGGGGTACGCCCGCTGCGGCTCGCCCAGCACGTCCATCAGCGCGGAGATCCGCGTGACGGACGGCTCCAGCTTGGTCTCGCCCCAGCGTGTCGCGAGGTCCGACTCGACCTCCCGCAGTGCCTTGTCGGTCTCGGGGTCCTCGGGGCGCGCCGGTACGTCGGACTCCGGCCGGCCGCCCTGCGTGCGCAGGGTGCGGCTGCCGGCCTCGATCACCGCGAGGTCGGGGTCGCGCTCGGTCTCGGCGGCGATGATCTCGTCGAACGACTCGCCGGGGTCGGACTGGTCGCCGCTGTCGTGCGGGGGGAGGTCACTCACGGGCCCAGTCTACGGAGGGGGGCGGGTGGTGCGTGCGGTGGCTTGTCCCCTACGGGGCGGTGTATCCGGGGGGCTGTGAGGACGGGGGTGCGTGTGGGCCGGGGTTGCGCGAGGACGGGGGGTGCGTGAGGGCCAGGGTTACGTGAGGTGCGGGTTCGCGTGTGGGTCTCTGGAGGTGCGGGTGCTGCGTGGCGCCGGTTTGCGTGCCGGCCTCTGGCTCGCGGGCGCTGCGTGGCGCCGGGCCGCGTGCCCACCTCAGGGGCGCGGGGAACTGCGCGGCCAGCCCCCACGACCCGCACCCGCACGACGACGCCACCGCCCTCACGCAACCCTGGCCCACCCAGCACCCGCGCCCCAGAGACCGGCACGCGTGACCGGTGCCTCACCGAGCCGGGCGTTCCGGGGGCGGAAAACGTGAAGGCCCCCGGGACCGTCATGGCGCCGGAAAACGTGAAGGCCCCCGGCGCCGTCAGGGCGCCGGGAGCCTTCGCTCGCGTAGCGGTGCTCAGCCCTGCGGCAGGCGTTCCAGCTGGGACTGGATGCGGGCGATGTCGTCCTCGGCCTTGGCGAGGCGCGCGCGGATCTTGTCCACGACCTGGTCCGGAGCCTTGGCCAGGAACGCCTCGTTGCCGAGCTTCGCCGTGGCCTGGGCCTTCTCCTTCTCGGCGGCGGCGAGGTCCTTGGCGAGCCGCTTGCGCTCCGCCGCGACGTCGATCACGCCGGAGAGGTCCAGCGCGACCTCGACACCCGCCACCGGCAGCGTCGCCGTCGCCGCGAAGTTCTCGCCCTCGGGCTGGAGCCTCAGCAGCTGGCGGACGGCCGGCTCGTGCGGAGCCAGCGCCGTGCCGCCCAGGTTCAGGCGCGCCGGCACCCGCTGGCCGGGCTGGAGCCCCTGGTCGGCGCGGAACCGGCGGACCTCGGTGATCACCGACTGGAGCGTCTCGATCTCCCGCTCCGCGTGCGCGTCACGGAAGCCGCTGTCGGCGGGCCACTCGGCGACGACGACCGACTCGCCGCCGGTCAGCGTGGTCCACAGGGTCTCGGTGACGAAGGGGACAACGGGGTGCAGCAGGCGCAGGGTGACGTCCAGGACCTCGCCGAGGACCCGCTTGCTGACCTCGGCCGCCGCGCCGCCCGCCTGGAAGGTGGTCTTGGACAGCTCGACGTACCAGTCGAAGACCTCGTCCCAGGCGAAGTGGAACAGGGCGTCGGAGAGCTTCGCGAACTGGTAGTCCTCGTAGTACGCGTCGACCTCGGAGACCACGGAGTTCAGGCGGGAGAGGATCCAGCGGTCGGTCGAGGACATCGCCGACGCGTCGGGCAGCGGACCGTCCACCGTCGCGCCGTTCATCAGCGCGAAGCGCGTGGCGTTCCAGATCTTGTTGGCGAAGTTGCGCGAGCCCTGGACCCAGTCCTCGCCGATCGGGACGTCGACACCGGGGTTGGCGCCGCGGGCCAGCGTGAACCGGAGGGCGTCGCTGCCGTACTTGTCCATCCAGTCCAGCGGATTGACCACGTTCCCGAAGGACTTGGACATCTTCTTGCCGTTCTGGTCACGGACCATGCCGTGCAGCGCGATGGTGTGGAACGGCGGGGTGCCGTCCATCGCGTACAGCCCGAACATCATCATCCGGGCGACCCAGAAGAAGAGGATGTCGTAGCCGGTGACCAGGACGGAGTTCGGGTAGAACTTCGCGAGCGACTCGGTCCGCTCGGGCCAGCCCAGCGTGGAGAACGGCCACAGGCCGGACGAGAACCAGGTGTCGAGGACGTCGGAGTCCTGGCGCCAGCCCTCACCGCTCGGCGGCTCCTCGTCGGGGCCGACGCAGACGATCTCGCCGTTCGGGCCGTACCAGACCGGGATGCGGTGGCCCCACCACAACTGCCGCGAGATGCACCAGTCGTGGAGGTTGTCGACCCAGTCGAAGTAGCGCTTCTCCATCTCCTGCGGGTGGATCTTGACCTTGCCGTCGCGGACCGCGTCACCGGCGGCCTTGGCGAGCGGGCCGACCTTGACCCACCACTGCATCGACAGGCGCGGCTCGATGGTGGTCTTGCAGCGCGAGCAGTGGCCGACGGAGTGGACGTAGGGCCGCTTCTCGGCGACGATCCGGCCCTCGGCGCGCAGCGCGGCGACGATCGCGGAGCGGGCCTCCAGCCGGTCCAGGCCCTGGAAGGGGCCGTGGGCGGTGATGACGGCGTGCTCGTCCATGACCGTGATGGCGGGCAGGTCGTGCCGCTGGCCGATCTCGAAGTCGTTCGGGTCGTGCGCCGGGGTCACCTTGACGGCGCCCGTGCCGAACTCGGGGTCGACGTGCTCGTCCGCGACGACCGGGATGGAACGGTCCGTCAGCGGCAGCTTGATGAGCTTGCCGACGAGGTGCCGGTAGCGCTCGTCCTCGGGGTGGACGGCGACGGCGGTGTCGCCGAGCATCGTCTCGGCGCGGGTGGTGGCGACGACGATGGTGTCGTCCCCGTCGCCGTACTTCATGGAGACGAGCTCGCCGTCGTCGTCCTGGTACTCGACCTCGATGTCCGAGATCGCCGTCAGACAGCGGGGGCACCAGTTGATGATGCGCTCGGCCCGGTAGATCAGCTCGTCGTCGTAGAGCCGCTTGAAGATGGTCTGGACGGCCTGGGACAGGCCCTCGTCCATGGTGAAGCGCTCGCGCGACCAGGCGACGGCGTCACCGAGGCGGCGCATCTGCCCGGAAATCTGCCCGCCGGACTCGGCCTTCCACTGCCAGACGCGCTCGACGAACGCCTCACGGCCCAGGTCGTGCCGGGACTTGCCCTCCTTGGCCAGCTCCCGCTCGACGACGTTCTGCGTGGCGATGCCCGCGTGGTCCATGCCGGGCTGCCACAGCGTCTCGTATCCCTGCATCCGCTTGCGGCGGGTCAGGGCGTCGATGAGCGTGTGCTCGAAGGCGTGCCCGAGGTGCAGGCTGCCCGTGACGTTCGGCGGGGGGATGACGACGGTGAACGGCGGCTTGTCGCTCTTCGCGTCCGCCTCGAAGTAACCCCGCTCCACCCAGCGCTCGTACAGCGGCCCCTCTACGTCGGCCGGCGCGTACTGGGTCGGCAGTTCGGTGTGGGGCGCTGGTGGCTGCTGCTGAGCGTTCTCGGTCACCCGCCCAGTTTAGGGGTGTCACCGGGTGGTCCCGAAACACGATTCTTGTGTAACGGTGAGGGCCCTGATGCGGTGAGTTCCCTGTGACTGCGCCAGGATGTCGTGAACACATAAGCATCTGGAGGGGAACCCAGGAATGAGCTACAACCAGCCGGGCCCGTACGGCGGGCAGCCCCAGCAGCCCGGTCCGTACGGCCAGCCGGGTCCGTACGGCCAGCAGCCGCAGGCCCCCCAGCCCGGCTACGGCTACCCCCAGCAGCCCGGCCAGCAGCCGCAGCCCGGATACGGCTACCCGCAGCAGGGCGTCCCGCCCCAGACCCCGCCGTACGGCCAGCCGCCCTACGGACAGGCCCCCTACGGCGCCCCGATGCCTCCGGCCGCGGGCGGCGGCAAGAAGAAGACCGGTCTCATCATCGGCGCGGTCGCGGTCGTGGCGGCCATCGCGGTGGGCGCGTACTTCGTGATCGGCGGGGGCGCGGCGGGTGTCCAGGACGACGGCGCGCACAAGCTGGCGACGCCGGAGACCGTGCTCTCCGAATACAAGCGCTTCTCCGACGAAGGCGCGAGCGCCGGCGACGACTCCGTGGCCGAGCTGGAGAAGAGCGGCGTCAAGAACGCCAAGACGGTGCTCGGCATCTACTCGACGGCGGACCTGACCGGTTACGACCCCTCCGACCCCAGCACCGCGCCCGACCCGAGCGAGCTCGCCACGGCCAAGGGTCTGACGTTCGCCGGCGCCTACGGGGACATCGCGGACCCGGAGTCGGCCCTCGACACCTTCTTCGCCAACTTCAAGAAGTCGGCCGAGGAGGACACCTCCAGCGACCCCAGCACCCCCAAGACCGAGCTGGTGGGCGAGCCCGAGACGGTCGACCTGGACGGCGCGTACATGAAGTGCCAGGCGGCCAAGGGCACCGACCCGGCCACCAAGAAGGAGAAGACGGACTGGTTCTGCGCCTGGGCCGACTACAGCACCATCGTCATGGTCTCCCCCGGTGACACCACCAAGGGCGTGACGAAGGACGTCGCGGTCGACGTCACCTCCAAGCTCCGCCCCGAGATCCGCGTCAAGGCCTGACGCGTCTCAACCGAGAAGGGGCCCCGGTCTGTTGACCGGGGCCCCTTCTCTTGTGCTGCTACGCGGGCTACGCGGACTTCTGCTCGCCCGACCCGCGGCCGCGGGCGTCGCGCGGGATCAGCGTCGGGTTGACGTGGGAGTGGACGACGTCCGCCGTGACGACGACGCGGGCGACGTCCTTGCGGGACGGGACCTCGTACATCACGGACATGAGGACTTCCTCCATGATGGCGCGCAGGCCGCGCGCGCCGGTCTGGCGGAGGATGGCCTGGTCGGCGATGGCTTCGAGGGCCTCGCGCTCGAAGTCCAGCTCCACGCCGTCGAGTTCGAAGAGGCGCTGGTACTGCTTCATCAGGGCGTTGCGCGGCTCGACCAGGATCTGGAGCAGGGCCTCGCGGTCGAGGTTGTGCACCGAGGTGATGACGGGCAGCCGGCCGATGAACTCGGGGATCATGCCGAACTTGACCAGGTCCTCGGGCATGACGTCCTGGAACTGGTCCTTGGCCTCCAGCTCGCGCTTCGAGCGGATCGTCGCGCCGAAGCCGATGCCCTTGGCGCCCGCCCGGGACTCGATGATCTTCTCCAGTCCGGCGAAGGCGCCGCCCACGATGAACAGCACGTTCGTCGTGTCGATCTGGATGAACTCCTGGTGCGGGTGCTTGCGTCCGCCCTGCGGCGGCACGGAGGCGGTGGTGCCCTCCAGGATCTTCAGCAGGGCCTGCTGAACGCCCTCGCCGCTCACGTCCCTTGTGATGGAGGGGTTTTCACTCTTCCGCGCGACCTTGTCGATCTCGTCGATGTAGATGATCCCGGTCTCGGCCTTCTTGACGTCGTAGTCGGCCGCCTGGATCAGCTTCAGCAGGATGTTCTCGACGTCCTCGCCGACGTAGCCCGCCTCCGTCAGCGCGGTCGCGTCGGCGATGGCGAACGGGACGTTCAGCATGCGCGCCAGGGTCTGCGCGAGGAGCGTCTTGCCCGAGCCCGTGGGGCCCAGCAGCAGGATGTTGGACTTCGCCAACTCGATGGCGTCGTCGCGGCCTTGGGCGCCGCCGTTCTCCCCGGCCTGGACGCGCTTGTAGTGGTTGTAGACGGCCACGGAGAGGGCCTTCTTCGCCGCCTCCTGGCCCACCACATACCCCTCGAGGAACTCGTAGATCTCGCGGGGCTTGGGCAGTTCCTCCCAGCGCACCTCGCTGGTCTCCGCGAGCTCTTCCTCGATGATCTCGTTGCAGAGATCGATGCACTCGTCGCAGATGTACACACCGGGGCCTGCGATGAGCTTCTTGACCTGCTTCTGGCTCTTGCCGCAGAACGAGCACTTGAGCAGATCGCCGCCGTCACCGATGCGTGCCACGGTGTGCTTCCCCTTCGCCTGGGAGACGACCGGACGGGTCCGGCGTCTCCTGGTGCTGCCTTATGTCCGACGGTACCTTGCCGAGCCCCCCGTTCGGGCCCCCCTTGGCACGGTTCACTTTGACGTGCACCTTGCCACGCACAGTGTCACACCGTGCCAAGGAGCGGCGTACATTACCCGATCCGCGTCAGCGGACCGTCGGGTTGTTCATCTTGCGGGTGGAGATGATCTGGTCGATCAGGCCGTACTCCAGCGCGTCCTCGGCGGTGAGGATCTTGTCGCGCTCGATGTCCTCACGGATCTTGTCGATCGACTGGGTGGAGTGCTTGGACAGCATCTCCTCCAGCTGCGCGCGCATCCGCAGGATCTCGTTCGCGGCGATCTCCAGGTCGGAGACCTGACCGCGGCCGGTCTCGCTGTACGGCTGGTGGATCAGGACACGCGCGTTCGGCAGCGCCATGCGCTTGCCGGGCGTGCCGGCGGCCAGCAGGACGGCCGCGGCGGACGCCGCCTGGCCCATGCAGACCGTCTGGACGTCCGGCTTGACGAACTGCATCGTGTCGTAGATCGCCGTCAGCGCGGTGAAGGAGCCGCCGGGGCTGTTGATGTAGACCGAGATGTCGCGGTCGGGGTCCATCGACTCCAGGCACAGCAACTGCGCCATGACGTCGTTGGCGGAGGCGTCGTCGATCTGGACGCCGAGGAAGATCACGCGCTCCTCGAAGAGCTTCGCGTACGGGTCGTACTCGCGAATGCCCTGGGAGGTGCGCTCCACGAAGCGCGGGATCACATAGCGGGACTCGGCCTGCGGGCCGGTGTACTCGGCGCGCGTGCGGTCGTAGAGGCCGCTGCCGGGGAAGTCGTTCACGGTGTCTCCTGAAAGGGGCTGGGGCGGTGGCTGGGGGCTCCTGGGCGGCTACGGGCCCCGGAGGGCCCTGGAGGCCGCTAGGAGGCCGCGCCGGTGCCGCCGCCGCCCGGCATGCCGGCAGCCGTGGGGATGACGTCGTCGATGAGGCCGTACTGCTTGGCCTCGAAGGCGTCGAACCAGCGGTCGCGGTCCGAGTCGCGGGTGATCTGCTCGACCGACTGGCCCGTGTGCTGGGAGGTCAGCTCGGCCATGCGCTTCTTGGTGTGCAGCAGCCGCTCGGCGTGGATCTTGATGTCCGAGGCCGAGCCGGCGAGACCGGCGGAGGGCTGGTGGATCAGGATCTCGGCGTTCGGCAGCGCGAAGCGCTTGCCGGGAGTGCCCGCGCTGAGCAGGAACTGGCCCATCGAGGCCGCGAGGCCCATGGCGATGGTGACCACGTCGTTCTTGATGAACTGCATGGTGTCGTAGATCGCCATGCCGGCCGTGATCGAGCCGCCGGGGCTGTTGATGTAGAGGTAGATGTCCTTGTCCGGGTCGGCGGCAAGGAGCAGCAGTTGTGCGGTGATCTTGTTGGCGATGTCGTCGTCGACCGGCTGGCCGAGGAAGATGATCCGCTCGCCGAGCAGCCGGTTGTAGACCTGGTCGCCGAGGCCGCCACCGATGGAGGGCTCGCCGGCCGAAGGCATCAGATTCGTCACGTATCCACCTGCTCGTCTTCCGACGGCGCTGGGGCCGTCTCACGTGTCGTATTCATGGACCCTAACGCGCGGGTCCCTTCGGGGAATCCCGGAGACGGGAGTGTTCGCCGGGGGCGTAGCGGCGTGGGCCGGGGGTGCTCGTACGGCAAAAGGGCCCCGGGCACGATGGTCCCGGGGCCCTTCCTACGGCTGTCTACGCCGCGTGGTCCTACTTGTCACCCTCGGTGACCTCGGCGGACTGCTCGGTCTCGGCCTCGGCGGCCTCGACCTCGTCGTCCTCCTCGTCCTCGAGGTCGACGATCTCGCCGTTGGTGTCCTTGACCGTGGCGGCCTCGACGACGACCGCGAGGGCCTTGCCGCGGGCGACCTCGCCGACCAGGAGCGGAACCTGGCCCTGCTCCACGACGGCCTGGGCGAACTGGTCGGGGGACATGCCGGAGGAGGCGGCACGGCGCATCAGGTGCTCGGTGAGCTCGTCCTGGCTGACGTTGAGCTTCTCCTGCTTGACCAGCTCGTCGAGGACGAACTGGGTCTTGATGCCCTTGACCGCGGCCTCGCTGGTCTCGGTGTCGAACTCCTCCTCGGTCTTGCCCTGGATCTCCAGGTACTTCGCGAGGTCGAGGCCCATCTGGCCGAGCTGGTGGTGCTCCAGGTTGTGCTTGCGGGTGTTGATCTCGTCCTCGAGGAGCTTCTCGGGGACGGGCACCTCGACGAGCTCCAGCAGCTTCTCCAGGACGCGCTCCTGGGCCTGCGTGGCCTGGTCGAACTGCTTCATGTTCTCCAGGCGCTTGCGGCTGTCGGCCTTCAGCTCGTCCAGCGTGTCGAACTCCGAGGCGAGCTGCGCGAACTCGTCGTCCAGCTCGGGCAGTTCACGCTTGGCGACCTGGGTGACCTTGACGGTGACCTCGGCCTCCTGACCGGCCGCGGAGCCGCCCTTGAGCTCGGAGGTGAAGGTGGCCTCGCCACCGGCCTCCACGCCCGTCACGGCGGCGTCGATGCCGTCCAGCAGCTCGCCGGAGCCGATGGTGTAGGTGACGCCGTTCGCGACGCCGTCCTCCAGGACCTCGCCGCCGACCTTGGCCTCCAGGTCGACGGTGACGACGTCGCCGTCCTCGGCGGCGCGCTCCACCGGGGTGGTGGAGGCGAAGCGCTCGCGCAGCTGCTCGACCGACTTGTCGATGTCCTCTTCGGTGACCTCGACGGCGTCGACCTCGACCTCGATACCGGAGTAGTCCGGGATCTCGATGGCCGGGCGGACGTCCACCTCGGCGGTGAAGGACAGCAGCTCGTTGTCCTTCAGCTCGGTGATGTCGACCTCGGGCTGGCCCAGCACGTTGAGCTCGGCCTCGTTGACCGCCTCCGTGTAGAACTTCGGAAGCGCGTCGTTGACGGCCTCCTCCAGCACGGCACCACGGCCGAACCGCTGGTCGATGACCCGGGCGGGAATCTTGCCCTTGCGGAAGCCCTTCACCGTGACCTGCTGGTTGATCTTCTTGTACGCCGCGTCGAGGCTGTCCTTGAGCTCCTCGAAGGGCACCTCGACAGTGAGCCGAACCCGGGTCGGGTTCAGGTTCTCCACGGCGCTCTTCACGGTTCGGTCTCCTTGTGGCTGGCTTCTCGGGTTTCTGCCGGCGCCCGACGGGCCCGGCGGAGTGGCCGCCCGGAGGACTATCGGTGATGAGACACACGGGCGTGCAGCTTGCATAGTAACGGCAGCGGCTACACGGCCCAAAAGGCGATCACGTGGGGTGATCGGGTGACTGGTCGGGGTGGCGGGATTTGAACCCACGGCCTTCCGCTCCCAAAGCGGACGCGCTACCAAGCTGCGCCACACCCCGTCTGGTGCGACACGTAGGGTACATGCCCGCAGGCAGAGGGGCTGCCGCATTTCCCGACGGCGCTGCGCCGCGGACGTGCGGACGGAACGGGGTGTGCGGTGAGGGTGGCCGACCCGCTACGATGCCTGCAGTGCTGCGGGCTACCGTCCTGCGGCGCGTCGTGCGCGGGCGTAGCTCAATGGTAGAGCCCCAGTCTTCCAAACTGGCTACGCGGGTTCGATTCCCGTCGCCCGCTCTGTCGGCTCAGGGCCTGGCAGGAGGTTCAGCCTCCTGCCAGGCCCTGAGGCGTTCCGGGACCGGCCGCAGGCGGCCGGCCGGAGCGGTCGAGCCGCCGCCACCCGGGGCGCACCCGGAAGCCGATCCGTCCGCCCGAAGCGATCCGGCCGCCCGTAGCCGATCGGGACTGCCGTCAGAAGTTGATCGAGTTGATCGTGTCGGCTATCGAATCGAGAAAGCGACTGATCGACGGAGCCATCCCCGTCGAGGCGAGGAAGAAGCCGAACAGTATCGCCACTATGGCGGGCCCCGCCTTGATCGAGCCCCCTCGCATCATCACCACCAGGATGATCGCCAACAGCAGCACCACTGACAGTGAAATGGCCACAACTGATCACACCCTCGGTCGGTCCGCTCTCCCGGCCGGGGCCACATGCCCGCGCAACCCCCGCCAGAACCATCGTGCCACCAACAGGCTTCCCCTATGCGGCGCGTGACGTAACCCCGGCCACACCAGCGCCGCACCCCGGCGCACTCCGCCACGCCCCGAGCGCCCATCGCGCGCGCCCCGCAAGGGAATTGACGCGCCGAGGTCGCGGAAATTCAACCTGATCGTTTCCACACCCACACATCGCCGCCCCACGGCATGCACGGGGTTATTTCAAATTGCCCGTTTTCTCGGATTTCCTGGGTTTCTCAGCGCCTGAACAAAGGTGACGTACGACTGAACCCGGAATGACGTGGGGAGTTTTACGGGAGCCCGCGGACGGGGCTAAGGTGCCTCAGATGTCTCAGGCACAGGTCAAACAGCGCGATGCCTTCTTCGACAACGCCAAGTATCTGGCGATCGTCCTGGTGGCGGTGGCTCACGCATGGGAGCCGCTGAAGGGGGACAGCCGGATCCTGGAGAGCGTGTACCGCGTTGTGTACGCGTTCCACATGCCGGCGTTCATCATCATCTCCGGGTACTTCTCGCGCAGTTTCGACATGCGCCCCGACCGGTTGAAAAGACTGGTCACCGGCGTCGCTGTGCCGTACATCATCTTCGAGACCGCCTATCCCCTCTTCAAGCGTGTCGTCGACGACGATCCGGGTCAAAACATCAGTCTGCTCGACCCCTGGTATCTGACCTGGTTCCTGGTCGCGCTGTTCGTCTGGCGGCTCACCACTCCCCTGTGGAATCTGGTGCGTTGGCCGTTGCCCCTCGCGCTCGGCATCGCCATGCTGGCCTCCCTCACCCCGTCGATCGGTGAGGACCTCGATCTCCAGCGGGTGCTCCAGTTCCTGCCGTACTTCGTGCTGGGCCTGTGCGTGAAGCCGGAGCATTTCCGGATGGTGCGCCGGCGGTCGGTGCGGATCCTGGCGCTGCCGGTCTTCGCGGTCGCGTCGGCGGTCGCCTGGTGGACGGTCCCTCGGATGGGCACCGGGTGGTTCTACCACCGCGACGCCGCACAGCAGATGGGCGCGCCGTGGTGGGTGGGACCGGTGATGGTGCTCGCCATGTTCGGCAGCTCGCTGGTGCTGACCGCCTGCTTCTTCGCCTGGGTGCCGGGCCGGCGGATGTGGTTCACGGCACTGGGCGCGGGCACGCTGTACGGCTATCTGCTGCACGGCTTCCTGGTGAAGGCCGGCGGCTACCGCGGCTGGTTCGAGCCCGAGTGGCTGCACCGGCCGTCCGGCCAGATCCTCGTGAGCGTGCTCGCGGCGGCCGCCGTCACGCTGCTGTGCACCGGGCCCGTGCGGCGCGTCTTCCGGTTCGCGGTGGAGCCGAGGATGGCATGGGCGTTCCGGCAGGACGCGGCCGAGAGCGCGCGGGAGCGGGAGAGGGCCGCGGGGAAGGCGGCGGAGCGGGCCGAGGCCAAGGCCACGGAGAAGGCGCCGGTGGCGTGAAGTACGGGGCGGGCCTCCCACCGCGCCTGCGGCGGTGGGAGGCCCGCCCCGTGTGCATGAACCGGTCGGACTCAGGACGCGCCCTTCAGATGCCGCATGAGGCGCTCGAAGTCCTGCCAGCCCGACAGGTCCGAAGGGTCGCCGGGCAGCGGGTAGTACAGCGCCGGGCGGGTGCGCGGGCCGAGTTCGCGCGGGCGCTCCGCGAGCGGGGTGCGCCGGGCCCGGTCACCGGGCATCGTACGGACCTCCTCGGCGCCCAGGACGAACGCGTACGGCACGCCCGGGCCCTCGAAGCGGGGCGGTACGGACAGGTCGCGGCGGGCCCGGCGGATCTGCACCAGCATCGACTGGAGGTCGTGCCGGGTGGCGAGGGCCTCCGCCGCGGCCGGCACCGTCTCGTCCGGCACGTCCTCGTGCGCGCCGTAGCCGAACGCCATGGTGACGTCCTCCTCGACGCCGGCCTCGGTCCGGGTGATCCGCACGGTCGCGAGACCCGGACGCTCGGGCGTGCCGACGACGACCAGCCAGGTCGGTTCGGGAGCGCGCTCGTGGGCCACGTCGGTCAGCTGCCGCAGTGACCAGGGCAGGTTGGCGGGTTCCTCGGTGCCCCAGCCGGCCGGGGGTTCCCCGGTGATCGTCCGCCACACGGCTTCGACGGCGCCGCCGAGCACCAGGCGGTCGTCGGCCGGGTGGACCGTACGGAAGGAGAGGGCGAGTTGGCGTTCGCCGGAGTCCTGGACGCCCTCCCCGAAGGTGCGCGCGATCGGTGTGCGCGGGTCCTCGGGGGTCGCCTCCGGGGACTCGACGGTGACGAAGAGGCCGTTGTCCCAGCGCAGGACGGCTCCGGACAGGCCGTCGTAGTAGCCGTCACGCTCGTCCTGCACCACCCAGCGCGAGGGCCAGCCGGGCAGGGCGTTGCGGACGGCCGGGGACATCCGGGTGCCCGCCGGGGTGACGATCTGCAGTCCGCGTCCGGCGTCGGCGGCGGCCCGGAAGGCGTCCGCGAGCCACGCGGTCATCGCCACGACGGGGCGGTCCTGGATGACGACGGCGACCTTGTCGGTGAGGACGTCGACGGCGGGCTGGGCGGCGGCCCGGGCCGGTACGACGCCGATACCGTCGGTCCGGACCACGCCCATCGACCGCGCGGCCTCGCGGGGCCAGGCGGTGCCGCCGACGAGGGTGGCGAGCCGGGCGGCGAAGGTCCCGGCGAGTTCCTCGGCCTCCTTGACGCCGGTGGTGGCGCGGGCCTCGGTCCACCAGTACGGCGCCTCCGGCTCGCGCGCCCCGAGCAGCCGTTCGGCCTCGCCGCGGACCTGCACGAGCAGGGGTGCCTCGACGGTGACGAGCGGACGGCCCTGTTCGTCGCAGAGGCGCACCACGGCTCCGTCGCCCTCGGCGCCCACCAGCTTGTCGGGGCCGCCGGAGAGCAGGCCCGCGAGCACGCTCAGCGGGTCGGGCATCTTCTTCGTCAGAGCGATGACGTCCTTGGTCATGGGTTCACCTGGTCCCCGCGTAGACGGTCTGGATGAGGCGGGTGGGCTCGCCGCGACGGAGCAGCGTGCCCCGGCCCGGCGGCTGCGCGCTCGCGTAGACGCCCGGGAAGAGCTGGCCCTCGCTGCGGTCGCCCGCCATCACCAGCGCCGAGGCGCCCGACTCGCGCAGGCTCTGCAGCATCGGCTCGTACAGACCGCGCGAGGCGCCCGCGACGCGCCGGGTCAGGATGAAGTGCAGGCCGATGTCGACGGCCGAGGGGATGTACGGCACGAAGGGCGCCAGCGGCTGCTGGCCGGCGGTGGTCAGCACGTCGTAGTCGTCGACGAGGATCACGATCCGGGGGCCGGAGAAGCTGCCGGGTTCCAGGTCGGCGCCGTCGCCGTCCTCGTCGGGGAGCCGCTTGTCGAGTTCGGAGGCGATGCCGGCGGCGAGGCCCGCGCTGAGCTTGGCGTTGTAGGCGTAGCCGCCCCGGTACTCCTCGGGGATCGCGCCGCGCAGTCCGCGGCGCGGGTCGAAGACGCCGAAGACCAGTTCGTCCTCGCTGTGGCGCTCCATCAGGCCCTGGGTGATCACCTTGAGCAGGTTGGTCTTGCCGCACTCGCTGTCGCCCATGATCAGCAGATGCTGGTCGTGGTGGAACAGATCCAGCAGTACCGGGGCGAGTTGGGTCTGGTCCAGGCCGATGGGGACGCGGCGCGGCTCGGCGGCCGGGGTGGGCAGGAGGTCGGGTTCCAGGACGTGCGGCAGTACGCGCACCGGCTGGGCGACGTCGCCGGACCAGGTGGCGCGGACCGTGCGGGCGGCTCGCTCCAGGACGGCACCGAGGTCGGCGGTGTCGGCGAGGGAGTCGGTGCGGGGCAGGGCGACCTGGGCGAACAGCTTGCCGTCGGTCAGGACGCGGCCCTTCTCCTCGGGAGAGAGGGTCTGGGCGAGCTTGCGCTCGATGCTGGACTCGCCGGGATCGTTCAGGCGCAGCTCGACGCGGGTGCCGAACTGGGACTGGGTGGCGATGCGCACGTCGTTCCAGCGGAGCATGCCGGCGACGACGTGGATGCCGTAGCCGCTGCCGCGCTTGAGGATGTCGGCGACCGCGTCGTCCAGTTCCTCGAAGTCGTCGCGCAGCGCGCCGAAGCCGTCGATGAGGAGCACGATCTCCGTGGAGGCCAGCTCGGTGACACGGCCCGCGGCGCGCAGGGTGCGCAGTTGTTCGAGCGAGTCGACGGAGTGGACGCGGAAGAGCTCCTCCCGCTGGTCGAGCATGGCCCGCACCGACTCGATGGTGCGCGCGGCGCGCTCCCGGTCCGCGCGGCCGGCGATGCCGCCGACGTGCGGCAGCCCGGACAGCGCCTGCAGACCGCCGCCGACCAGGTCGAGGCCGTAGACGCCGACCTCCTGCGGGGTGTGCGTCAGCGCCAGGGAGAGGGCGAGGGTGCGCAGCAGGGTGGTCTTGCCTGAGGCGGGGCCGCCGATGACGGCCGCGTGGCCGCCGGCCAGCGTGAGGTCCAGGTACCACTGGCCCTGCCACTGCTTGGTGGGGTCGTCGAGGACGCCGAGCGGCACCCGCAGCGGGCCGCTCCGCTTGGCCAACTGCATGCCGCGCGGGCCGACCTCGACGGGGCCGGCGACCTTGTCGAGGGCGACGGCGGCGGGCAGCGGGGGCAGCCAGATCTGCCGCACGGGTCGCGCGCCGGCGCCTTGGAGCTGGTCGATCATCACGCCCATCTCGGTGGGCCCGGTCTCCCGGCGGCGCATCTGCGGCTTCTCCACGGGGGCGGCGGCGGACTCCTCGCCGAGCGAGTTGTACGCGTCGTAGGCCAGGGCGAGCGGTCCGGTGTCCTCGGTGTCGCGCTGCACGGGGCCGGTGTAGCCGCCGGAGACGTAGCTCGCCTTGAACCGCTCGTAGTGGCTGGTGTCGACCTTGAGGTAGCCGAAGCCGGGCAGCGGGGGCAGGTGGAAGGCGTCCGTGGTGTCGAGCACGGTGCGGGACTCGTCGGCGGAGAAGGTGCGCAGACCCAGCCGGTAGGACAGGTAGGTGTCCAGGCCCTTGAGCTTGCCGCCCTCGATGCGCTGGCTGGACAGCAGCAGGTGCACGCCGATGGACCGGCCGATCCGGCCGATGGACAGGAACAGGTCGATGAAGTCGGGCTTGGCGGTGAGGAGTTCGCCGAACTCGTCGATCACCACGAACAGGTGCGGCAGCGGCTCCAGGTCGGGGCGCTTCTCGGCGCGCAGGGCGGCGTAGTGGCCGATGTCGGCGACGTTGCCCGCGTTCTTGAGCACCTGCTGGCGGCGCTTGACCTCGCCGGCCAGGGAGGAGTGGACGCGCTCGACGAGGCCCGCCTGGTTCTCCAGGTTGGTGATGACGCCGGCCACGTGCGGCAGGTCGGCGAAGGGCGCGAACGTGGCGCCGCCCTTGTAGTCGACGAGGACGAGGGCGAGGTCCTCCGGCGGGTGGGTGGCGACCAGCGCGAGCACGAGGGTGCGCAGCAGCTCGGACTTCCCGGAGCCGGTCGCGCCGACGCACAGGCCGTGCGGGCCCATGCCGAGCTCGGATGACTCCTTGAGGTCGAGCAGGACGGGCTCGCGGGAGTCGCTGATGCCGATCGGCACGCGCAGGAACGCCCGTTCGCCACGCGGCGCCCACAGCCGGTCCAGGTCCAGGCGGGCCACGTCGTCGATGCCGAGCAGTTCGGCGAAGTCGACGGGGCCGGTGAGCGGGGCGTCGGCGCCCATGGAGTCGGCGGACAGCCGCAGCGGGGCCAGCATCCGGGCCAGGCCCTCGGCGAAGGCGGTGCCGACCTCGTCGACGGTGCCGTGGGCGCTGATCGGCTCGCTCTCGCGCAGGTCCTCGATGACGACGTGCTCGCCGTCGACGGTGATGCGGACGCCGACGCTGCCGGGTTCCCGCACCCGCTCGTCGAGCAGGTGGAGCACGCTGACGCCCATCTCGCGCAGGCCGACCGCGTCGTCGGGGCGCGGCAGGTCCACGGCGTCGTCGCCGTGCGCGTCGGCGACGACGATCAGCCGCGAGGACATGGCGAGCGCGTCCCGGCCCGACAGTCCGCGGCGCACCTCGGCCGCGTAGGAGGCGCGGCGGCGCAGCTCGGGGCCGATCTGCCGGGCCAGCTGGGGCACGGAGGGGGCGATCCGGCGGGCGGCGACGGGCCCGTCGAACTGCTCTCCGTCGAGCATGTGGGGCAGCCACTTGGCCCACTCCCAGTCGCCGATCCGGTCGCCGGGCGCGGCCAGCGCCATCGCCACGTCGTCGGGGGCGTGGGTGGCGGCGGCCTGCACGAGCAGCGCGCGGGCGACCCTGAGGGTGTCCTCGCGACGGCCGATGACGCTGATGTTGCCGACCCGGTCGAGCGGGACGGTGAGCGGGAGTTCGGTGCCGGTGCCGAAGCGCGAGACCAGTGCGGACGCCTCGTTCAGCATGAACTGGTCGGGCGGGGTGAGCACGGAGGAGCCCTGGTCGCCGATCCGCAGGTCGCGTACCGGCATCTCGCCGGTGCCGACGCGCACGCGCAGGAAGTCGCCGTCCATGCGGCGCCGTTCCCACAGCCGGGCCGGGTCGCGCACGATGTCGTAGAGGGCGTCCGGCGGCGGGTTGAGCACCTGGGCGCGTTCCCGGCGCTCGCGCTCCTCGTCGGACAGTTCCTCCCGCAGGTCCTCCAGGTAGGCGAGATACGCCTCGCGCTGGGTGCGGCGGGTGCGCTGGGCCTTGCCGCGCTGGGAGAACACCAGGATCAGCGAGCCGATGATGGTGACGACGAGGATGATCGCGCCCAGCGCCGCGAACTGGCTGTTGCGCACGACCGTCATCATCACGACGGACGACATCACACCGGCGACGGGCAGCAGCGAGGTCGCGATCGAACCCGTCTTGCCGTCGGGCAGGTTGGGCGGGGCCTCTATGGTGCGCGACGCGGGGGCGGCAGGGGGACGGGTGGTCCGGGCCGGGCGGTGGATCAGTCGGGTGCTCATCGTCCTTGCCTCTGGGGGTTCCCTTTCGGGGAGCTCAACGGCGCTTCTGGGACAGTTGGAAGACCTCGGCGGCGAGGCCGGCGGCGGCCTGCCGGGTGGCCCGCGCGAGCAGGTCGGTGCGGATGGCGCCGCCCGCCGCGAGATGCCGGTCGTAGGGCAGGACGCGTACGCTCGCGCCGGTCGCCTTCAGTGGTTCGGCGGCCTTGTCCAGGTCGACACCGGCGTGCGGCACCGTCTCGGTGAGCACGACGACCGTCGAGGTGGTGATGTCGCGGGGAAGTCCGCGCATCCACTGGAGCACCGCGTGGGTGCTGGCGACGCCCTCCAGGGTGGCGGGCACGGTCAGCACGCGGGCCTGGGCGGCCGACAGCGCCGTGCGGGCCACCTCGGCGGGCAGCGTCTCGCAGTCGACGACGGTCACCCCGAAGTAGCGGCGCAGCGACACCATGACGCGCTCGTAGGCGCGGGTGTCGAGCATGGCGCCGACCTGGCCCTGACTGCCCGGCAGCAGCCAGGCGTTGTCGGGCAGTTGGACGAGGTAGCCGGTGACGTCGAGCAGCGACATCTGCGGTTCGACGACGTCGGCGAGGTCGCCGGTGGTCCAGCGCAGGTTCTCCGCGCCGAGCCGCAGCGGCAGCGAGCCGAGCGCCGGGTCGGCCTCGACGACGAGCACGGGGTCCTGCCGGTAGTGCGCGTACGTGGTGCCGAGCAGGGCGGCCACGGTCGTCTTGCCGGAGCCGCCGCGGATGGACGTGACCGCGATCTGCCGGCCGGTGGTGACGGTCTGCTGGAGCACCTCGGCGGTGGCCGTCGTCTCGGCGACCTCGCGCGCGGCGGACGAGGAGACGGTACGGCGGACGGCGCGCAGGGCGCGGGTGCCGAACGGCTCGCCGCGGCGCGGCTTGAGGCCGGTTTCGGCGATCCGCCTGTCGACGACGGGACGGGTGTCGGGGGTGGCGCGGGAGGCCGGGGCACGGCGGGCCGGGGCGGGCGCGGGCTGCTGCTGGGCCTCGGGGTGCCCCTGGCCGGCGTGCTGCGGGTGGCCGTGGGCGGGCTGCTGCGGGGCGTGGCCGTACGGTGCCTGCTGCTGCGGGACCTCGGGGGCGGGCTGCTGCTGGGGGTGGCCGTAGGCGGGGTCGGGCTGCCGGCCTTGGGGGTTGTGTGCCTGGGGAGGCTGTGCCTGGGGGTGGCCGTACGCCGGGCCGGTGCCGGGGTGGGGGCCCGGCACGCCTGACGACGGCTGCTGCAGCTGCGGCTGTTCCTGTGGTGGGTGCGCCTGGTCCGGCCGCGCGCCGGGCTGTTCCCCGGACCGGGCGCCCGGCTGCGCGGCACGCTGTCCGGCCGCGCCGGCCCTCAGGTCGCGCAGGACATCGCCCTGCCAGTTGTCCCCGCTCGGCATGTCGCCCTTTCCCTCCCGCGGCGCTCCCGCTTCGTCGTCCCGCCCGGAGCGACGCGCGTCGGCGTCTGGTGTTCGAAGCCTCAGAACTTGTTGAGCAGTTGCCCGTAGATGCCGAACACCCCGATGGCGAGCGGGAAGAGCCCGATCACTCCGAGGGACTCGACCAGATCGGCCAGACGCCGCAGCCGTACCCGGACGTGCTCCGGCGGCTCGATCGCGAGGACCAGCAGCGGCAGCAGCGCCGCGGCGGCCAGTACGACGAGCGCACCGGCACCGCCCGCGTGGTCCAGCCACAGCACCGCGAGCCGTACGACGAGGAGTCCCGCCGCCACGAACAGTGCCACGACCTCGGCGACCAGCGGGAAGGCCCGCGCCCGGGACAGCAGGACGACCGCGGTGAGCGAGGCCAGCACCACCGACCAGGCGGCCGGGTCCTCACCCGTGGTCAGCAGCCAACCGCCGGCGGCGGCCGAGGCGGCGGTGACCACGGTGGCCAGCGCGAGACCGCGGTGGGTGGCGGCGAGCGCGTTGCCGACCTCGTGCCGGCTGACCGAAGTGCCGGTGGAGCGGCGGTCGTCGAGCCCGGTGAGGCCGGAGGCCATCAGCGCGAGCCGGGGCAGCAGGCCGAGCAGCACCACGGAGAACACCGCCATCACGGCGCCGATCCGCTCGGGCCGGTCCTGCACGGCGGCGACGGCCTCCCACACGAGGGTGATCACGGCGGCCGTGCCGGCACCGATGAGGCCGCCGCGGCCCAGTGGTGAGAAGAAGGCGAGCAGGACGAGGGTGAGCACCAGAGCGGTGACGACCCCGGCAAGCCGGGCGGTGCCGGGCCAGTCGTAGGCGTCGGCCGTGGTCCACGCGGCGAGCACGCCGAGCCCGCCGGAGGCGAGGAGCAGGGCGCTGGCGAGTGCCACGTTGCCCCCGCCGGTCCTCGCCGCCACCGCGCCGGCGATCAGGAAGACGGCGGTCACGGCCAGGAGCGTGGTCGCGACGGACTCCGGCCCGAACTCCCGGCGGGCCAGCACCGCCGCCGCCACGGCGAAGGCGAAGGTGGCCACGCCCGCGCTCGCCCGGCGCGCGGTCGGACGCCAGCGCCAGGCGCGCAGGTCGAGGTCGTCGGCGACCTGGTCGGTGACGTCGTGCACGACCGGGGCGGGCGGTGCGGCGTGGGCGCGCACCAGGCGCAGTACGGCGCCGTCCGGGACCTCGGCCGAGGACAGTGTGGCCTCGTGTGGGAGCACCGAGCCGTCGGTGCCGATGAGTTGCCGTGTGTGAGGACGGGTGGCGGCCCGGTCGTCGAGCAACTGCAGTATGTCGGGGAGCAGTTGGCCGATCGGTGTGTCCGACGGCAGAACGATGTCGGCCCGTCGTCGCTCACCGACCAGGGTGACCCGGCTCAGTCGGGTCCGTGACGTCGTTGATGTACTCACCACTCACCGGAACCTATCATCGCGTCGTTTCGGCCATCGGCGCCGGAAAACGTCCCCACGTCGGTCACGCACTCCGGGTTCACTGCTTCTCCTCACCGCCGTCGGCGGACCTGCCGGGCGACGGGTCGTACATCTGCTCCTGCTGCTGGCGCTGCTTCTCCTGTTCGGCCCGCTGCTTGGCGAGGGTGGACTGGACGAAGGACCAGCCGATGCAGCCGGCGCACAGAACGGCGGCGATGGCGATGCCCGCGAAGATCTTGCCGAGCCGCTCGTCGGCCGTGCGCCGGGCGCGCTGCGCGCCGAACAGCAGGGCGTCGCGCATCCGGCGCCGGCGTACCGCCACCGACTCCAGCAGCTGGCTGTCGTAGTCCCGTGCCATTCAGTCGTCGTCCCGTGCCGTAGAGGTCTTCGTGTTCTTCGTGTTCGTGTTCTTCGTGCGCGTGGCGCATGGGGACGTGCGGTCGTCAGTCGCCGGGGGCGAGCCCGAGGAGGGCGCGCATGGTGGCGTACTTGTGCGTCAGCCGCCGCGCCGTGTGCTCGTCGAGCACGGCGAGGCGGTCCGGGTCGGCGTTGTGCGCGAGGTCCGCGGCCTTCACGAGCCGCGCCCCGGGCGTGGCGAGAATCCGGCGCGCGTACGCCTGCGGATCCTCCTCCGGCCGCTTGGTGACGGCCCGTACGACGTCCTTGGTGCGCTGCGGCAGCGCGGCGCGCGTCAGCCACTCCTCGCTCAACGCGCCGTCCTCGACCGCGTCGTGCAGCCAGGCGGCGGCGACGAGGTCGTCCTCCCCGCCGCGGGCGCGCACCCCCTCGGCGACTGCCGACAGATGCTCGGCGTACGGCCGTCCGGCCTTGTCCGTCTGCCCGGCGTGCGCGGTGCGGGCGACGGCCTCGACCTCGGTCAGACTCATCTCCTGCGGCATGCGGCTCCCCCCTGACTTCGCTTCCGCAACATAAGACATGGACGCGCCATGCGTACAGCCGGATGCGGCGGCCCCTCGCGGCTTTTCAATCCCCTCCCGACAGCCCCGTCACGATGTGTCCCCGGGTCCGGTGCACGGCCGGCCCACAGGTCATGCACAGGGGTCCGTCCGTCCTCTTGCACCCATGAGGACGACGAGCCCGCGATGGGCACGGAAGGCGACCCCCACAGCGGGCGAACCTCCGCAGAACCTGCACATGAGGAGGGCCCCCTCCTCACAACTGCTCCGCCTCCGGCGCCTGGTGATACGCCGACAACCCCTGGAACCGCGCATGCACACCCGACCCTGCTCACGCGATCGAGAGGTGACGGCAGTCGCAGAGGGGACACAGATCCATGACCATCCCCCGCGGGACGGTCAGTGGGCGGCGGCGGACTGGGCAGTCGGGCCCTGGCGGCAGATCAGCAGCAGGGCGCGGTCGTCGTTGACGTCCTTCGCGACCGCCTCGATGAGGTGCCAGGCGGCGCCCTGGAAGCCGGCGGGGACGTAGCGGTCCGCCTCGCCCGTGAGGCGGTCGATGCCCTCGACGATGTCGCGGTCGGAGGTCTCCACCAGGCCGTCGGTGAACAGCATCAGTACGTCGCCCGTCCTGAGCGACCCCTTCACGGGGTCGAAGTGGGCGCCGTCGTACACCCCCAGCAGCGGGCCCTCGGCGGCCTTCTCCTCCCAGCGGCCGCTGCCCGCGCTGAGCTGCAGCCCGGGCGGATGGCCGGCGGAGTACAACTCGTAGTCGCCGGTGTCGAGGTCCAGCACGAGGTGGATGGAGGTGGCGAAGCCCTCCTGCCAGTCCTGGCGCAGCAGATAGCCGTTCGCGGCGGGCAGGAAGGCGTGCGGGGGCAGACTGCCGAGGAGGCCGCCGAAGGCGCCCGACAGCAGCAGGGCGCGCGAGCCGGCGTCCATGCCCTTGCCGGACACGTCGGTGAGGACGACCTCCAGGGTGCGGCCGCCGTTCGTACGGGCCGCGACCACGAAGTCGCCGGAGAAGGACTGGCCGCCCGCCGGCCGCAGCGCCATCTCGTGGTGCCAGCCCTGCGGCAGCGCCGGCAGCTCGCTCTGGACCCGGATGCGTTCCCGCAGGTCGAACAGCATCGTGCCGCCGCGCCGCCACGGCACGCCGACGCGGCTGCGGAACTGGGCGATCAGCAGACCGAAGAAGCCGCACGCGGCGACGACGAGGACGACCCCCGGCGTCACCCGGGACGGGCCCTCCGTGTAGGGGCCGAGCTGTATCGACTCCACGATCAGGGCGGTGGCGGCCGCCGCATAAAGGCCGAGCAGGCTGGCCGGGCGCAGCAGCAGACCACCGGCGACGATCGGCAGGACCAGGACGGCCGGGGTGCACCACACCGAGTTGGCGAGCGTACCGGCGGTGATGAGGGGAATGGTGAGCAGCAGACCGGCCAGCGCGATCCAGTCGGAGCCGTCGCCGCGGAAGTAGTCGACGGCGCTTCTGCGCAGGCCGACGCGGACCCGGTGCCAGCGCATCTTCAACCGGGCCGTGAGCGTCTCGGCCGCGGTGCGCGGCTCTCGTCCTGCTGTCATCAGTTCGGGACCCTATCCATCGGACCAGCCGCTTGGCACGGGAGGTCCCGGTTGTCCCCCGTCCGGGGTTCGACTCCACAGTGAACTTCACGGAAGGCCGGCCCGCCGCCGTCCCGGCGAAGTCGGGGAAAATTCCCTCGCCGCTCCCCGGTGCGCCCTGGTAGGCATGGCCTCATGGCAACCGACTTCCCGACCGGCTCGGACAGCGAGCCGCGCGTGCTGCGACCGGACGACTGGGATCCCTGGTACGACACCCTGATCCGCTCCTTCGGCGGGGTGCCGGAGACCACCGAGGAGCGGGAGCTGTGGAACGCGCTCACCGAGATCGACCGCTCGCTGGGCGTCTGGGAGGGCGACGCCTGCGTGGGGACGGCGGGGGCGTTCTCGTTCCGGCTGACCGTGCCCGGCGGGGCGTCGGTGGCCACGGCGGGCGTGACGATGGTCGGGGTGGCGGCCACGCACCGCCGGCGCGGGGTGCTGACGTCCATGATGCGACGGCAGCTGGACGACGTACGGTCCTGGGGTGAACCGCTGGCGGTGCTGACCGCGTCGGAGCCGGCGATCTACGGCCGGTTCGGGTACGGCGCCGCGACCTACGGGCTCAGCGCGGACATCGACACCGGCCGGGTAAGGCTGTCGGTGCCGGCCGCCGCCGATGACGTACGGCTGCGGTACGCGGCACCCGCCGAGGTCCTCGACGTGTGCGAGGGCGTCTACGCCCGGCTGGTGCCGTCGCGGCCCGGGATGCTGGCGCGGCGGCCGGGGTGGGAGCGGCTGGGCCTGCTCGATCCGGAGGGCGAGCGGGACGGGGCGTCACCGTTGCAGTGCGTCGTCGCCGAGCGGGACGGCGAGGTCTCGGGGTACGCGCGCTTCCGGGTCAAGCTCGGATGGGGTGAGGCGGGGCACGACGGCACGGTGGTGCTGACGGACCTGGCGGGCCTCGATCCGGCGACGGAGGGCGCGTTGTGGCGGTTCCTGTTCGGGGTCGACCTGACGACGACGCTGTCCGTGCGGGGGCGGCCGGCCGACGAGGGGTGGCAGTACCAGGTGTCCGACCGCCGGCGGTGCCGGCCGCGGTCGCGGGACTCGCTCTTCTTGCGGCTGGTGGATCTCCAGGCGGCGCTTCAGGCCCGGACGTACCAGGTGCCGGTGGACGTCGTGTTCGAGGTGGAGGACGACTTCTGTCCCTGGAACGCGGGGCGTTGGCGGCTGACCGGGGACTCCAAGGGCGCGTCGTGCGCACGGACCACGGACGCGGCCGATCTCGCCCTGTCCGTGCGGGAGTTGGGGGCCGCTTATCTCGGTGGGGTGGGCCTCGGGGCGCTGGCGGCGGCCGGGCGGGTGCGGGAGATCCGGACCGGGGCGCTGGCGGAGGCCGCGGTCGGGTTCGGGAGCACCGTGGCGCCCTGGCTGCCGCACGGTTTCTGAGGGGCCGGGGGCGGGCCGGGGGGCCGGGTCAGGCGCGCTGGCAGCCGGGGCACCAGAAGAGGTTGCGGGCGGCGAGGCCGGCGGTGCGGATCTCGTCGCCGCAGAGGTGGCAGGGCCGCCGGTCCCGGCGGTAGACGTAGACCTCGCCGCCGTGGTCGTCGACGCGCGGTGGGCGGCCCATGGCCTCGGGGGTGTGCTCGGGGCGGACCGTGTCGATGCGGTTGTTCCGCACGCCCTCGCGCATGAGGCCGACGAGGTCGCTCCAGATCGCGTCCCACTCGGCGGGCGTGATGTCCCGCCCCGGGCGGTACGGGTCGATCCCGTGCCGGAAGAGGACCTCCGCGCGGTAGACGTTGCCGACCCCGGCGATGACCTTCTGGTCCATGAGCAGCGCGGCGATCGTGCTGCGGCTGCGGGAGATCCGCCGGAGGGCGGCGCCGGGGTCGGCGTCGTCGCGGAGCGGGTCGGGGCCGAGCCGGTCGTGTATCGCCCGCTTCTCCTCGCCGGTGACGAGGGCGCAGGTGGTCGGCCCGCGCAGGTCGACGTACCCGGTGTCGCCGGACAGACGCAGGCGGACGGTGTCGGTGGGCGGCGGGGCGGGCGCGTCACCGAAGGTGACCTTGCCGAACAGGCCCAGGTGGATGTGGACCCAGTCGGCGTCGCGGAAGCGCAGGAAGAGGTGCTTGCCGTGGGCCTCGGTCGCCGTGAGGACGGCCCCGTCGAGGAGGTCCGCGGCGTCGGAGAACTTGCCCTGGGGGCTGGTGACCCGGGGGGCCGTGCCGGAGAAGCGGGCGGCGTAGTCGTGCGCCAGCCGGTGGATCGTGTGGCCCTCTGGCACGTCCCGCGGTTCCTTCCAGCCCCCCGGGAGGGGTCTCGGTGCTGCTGACTGGGTCCCGCCGGCTCAGTCCTGCTGCGGGTGGTGCGCCGGGATCGGCGGCAGTTCGCCCGCGGTCTCGTACGCGGCCAGCATCGCGATACGGCGGGCGTGGCGCTCCTCGCCGGTGAACGGCGTGTTCAGGAAGGTCTCGGCGAACTTCGTCGCCTCGTCCCGGGAGTGCATGCGGGCGCCGATGGAGATCACGTTGGCGTCGTTGTGCTCGCGGCCGAGCGCGGCCGTCTCCGCGCTCCAGGCGAGTACGGCGCGGACGCCCTCGACCTTGTTCGCGGCGATCTGCTCGCCGTTGCCCGAGCCGCCGATGACGATGCCGAGGGCGCCGGGGTCGGCGACGGTGCGCTCCGCGGCGCGGAGGCAGAACGGCGGGTAGTCGTCCTGGGCGTCGTAGACGTGAGGGCCGCAGTCGACGGGCTCATGGCCGGCCGCCTTGAGCCACTCGACGAGGTGGTTCTTCAGTTCGAAACCGGCATGGTCGGAGCCGAGATACACGCGCATGGGACGAGTGTGACATGCGGCGGGCGGGGCAGCAGGGTCGGGTGGCGGGACCGAAAAATGTGAGCAACGCCACCGATCCTCAGGAAAACCTCAAGTAACGATCCAGAATCAAAGGTTCAAGAATCAGTTCACCTCAGATTCACTGGTCCGACTCGTACGCCGCTCGTACGACTCGTACGCCGCTCGTACGGGGGAATTGCTCACCCGGCGCAAAGGAAATCCGTCCCATGACTTCGCAGCCGACCCTGACTAAGGCCGGAAGCGGCCCCGGAGGCCCCGAGGGAACCGGCGATCCCGGTTCCGGATCCGGTCTCCAGGCAGGGCTCAAGAACCGCCATCTGTCGATGATCGCCATCGGCGGTGTCATCGGCGCCGGACTCTTCGTGGGGTCCTCGTCCGGTATCGCCACCGCCGGTCCCGGCATCCTTCTCTCCTACGCTCTCGTCGGCACGCTCGTGGTGCTGGTGATGCGCATGCTCGGTGAGATGTCGGCCGCCAACCCGACCTCGGGTTCGTTCTCCGCGCACGCCGACCGGGCGCTCGGCAGCTGGGCCGGGTTCTCCATCGGCTGGCTGTACTGGTTCTTCTGGGTCGTCGTGCTGGCGGTCGAGGCGACCGCCGGCGCGGTGATCCTGGAGGGCTGGATCCCGGCCGTCCCGCAGTGGGCCTGGGCCCTGATCGTGATGGTGGTGCTGACCGCGACCAACCTCGTCTCCGTCGGGTCGTACGGCGAGTTCGAGTTCTGGTTCGCGGGGATCAAGGTCGTCGCGATCGCCGCGTTCGTCGTCATCGGCGGTCTGGCCGTCTTCGGCCTGCTCCCGGGCGTGGACAGCGAACAGGCGGGACTGGCGAACCTGACCGGACACGGCGGCTTCCTGCCCAACGGGCCGGGCGCGATCCTCACCGGTGTGCTGCTCGTCGTCTTCTCCTTCATGGGCAGCGAGATCGCCACGCTGGCCGCCGGTGAGTCCGAGAACCCGCAGCGGGCCGTCACCAAGGCCACCAACAGCATCATCTGGCGTGTGGCCGTCTTCTACCTCGGCTCGATCTTCGTCGTGGTGACCCTGCTCCCGTGGGACAGCAAGTCCATCGCCGACGACGGCTCGTACGTCGCCGCGCTGGACTCCCTCGGCATCCCGCACGCCGGTCAGATCATGAACTTCATCGTGCTGACGTCGGTGCTGTCCTGTCTCAACTCCGGCCTCTACACCGCCTCGCGCATGGCCTTCTCGCTCGGCCGGCGCGGTGACGCGCCGAAGTCCTTCGCCCGGACGACCGGCCGGGGGGTGCCGCGCACGGCGATCCTCGTCTCCGTCGTCTTCGGCTTCGTCGCCGTGTTCTTCAACTACAGGTTCCCGGACTCGGTCTTCCTGTTCCTGGTGAACTCCTCCGGCGCCGTCGCCCTGTTCGTCTGGCTGGTGATCTGCTTCTCCCAGCTGCGGATGCGGAAGATCATCGAGCGGGAGTCGCCCGAGAAGCTGGTCGTGCGGATGTGGCTGTACCCGTACCTGACCTGGGCGACCGCCGCGCTCATCGTCTTCGTGCTCGGCTACATGCTGACCGACACCGAACACGACGGACGCAGGACCGTGCTGCTGTCGCTGCTCGTCGCCGCCCTGGTGCTCGCCGCCGCCGTGGTACGCCGGCGGGTCGGCGGGCGCAAGCCCGTCGAGACCGCCGCGCGGCCCGCCAAGGTGCGCGACTAGGCACGGCCCTGCCAAAGAGCTTCACGCCGCTGTGTCCCCTCACAGCGGCGTGAAGCTCTTTTTCACGTCCTCGTAGACCGCGAGCGCGCCGTCCTCCCCGGCCGGCTGGTACCAGGTGTTGATCTGGTACGACTTCCCTCCCGCGTCGAAGCCGAGCAGCCGGGCGCGCCAGGGGACGCCGTCCAGCGTGAAGGCGTACTCCCAGACCACCGCCGGGTGGCCGCGGAACGTGGTCTCCTCCAGCCGGATCTTGCGGTAGTCCCGCCCCTGGTGCGCGTTGCGCTCGGAGGTGCGCCAGCTGTCCATGAGGTCCCCCCGGGCCAGCGAGGACTTGGCGACCAGTTCCTGGGTGCCCTCGGGTGACGTGTAGTGCACCTCCGCCCCCGTCCTCACGTCCCGCCGCCAGCCCCCGGGCGTCACCCAGGCGTACCCGCCCGCCTCCACGCGGGCACCGGGGGGCAGGCTCGGCGGCCGCGAGGTACCGGCGACCGTGGGAGAGGTGGAGGCGGGCGCCGGGGCCGTGTCGGAGGCGCCGGCCGAGGAGGCCGAGGGCCTGCCGTCCGCCCGGGTGCCGTCCGGGGTCGTCGCCGCCCAGACGATCCCGGCCACCGCGGCGGCCGTGAGGACACCGGCCGCGGCGGCGACCGCCGTCCGTGCCGTCCGGCGTCCGGTGGGTCCGGACGGCACCGCGGTTCCCGGCGGCTCACCGCCCGGCGGTGTCTCCGCGGCGCCCGGCGCCGGGCGCCGCTCGGTCACGGCCCGCGCCCGCTCCGGCGAGACACCGCCCGCCGGCCGGCGCCCGGGCGGCGAGGGCGTCACGAGCACCGGCGTCGGCCGCTCCCGCACCGCCTCCGGCACGGTCGGGGTCGGTGTGGGTCCCGGCGACGCCACCGCGCGCAGCGCCGCCTCCAGCGCGTCGAGGCCAGGCCGGAGGTCCGGCTCCTTGCGCAGCAGAGCGCCCAGCACCTGCCCCAGCGGTCCGGCCGACGGCGGGATTTCGGGCTCCTCGTAGAGCACCGCGTGCAGTGTCGCCAGCGTCGTGTGCCGGGAGAAGGGGGACTGGCCGGCCAGTGCCGCCGACAGCGTCGCCCCGAGCGACCAGACGTCCGACGGCGGGCCCTGCGGGCGCCCGGAGATCCGCTCGGGGGCCATGTAGTCGGGCGAGCCGACCAGCATCCCGGCCATGGTCAGCGCCTTGGTGTCCTGGATCGCGGCGATGCCGAAGTCGGTGAGCACGACCCGCCGGCCGGCCGCCTCGACGAGCACGTTCCCCGGCTTGATGTCGCGGTGCAGCACCCCGCGCGCGTGCACCTCGCGCAACGCCTCCACCAGCCCCAGCCCGATCCGCGCCGCCTCGCCCGGACCGAGCGGCCCGTCCTCGGCCGTGATCTGCTCCAGCGAGCGCCCGGCCACCAGTTCCATGACGATCCACAGGCGTTCCCCCTCGTCCACGACGTCATAGACGCGCACGACGTGGGGATGGTCGATCCGCGCGGTGGCCCGCGCCTCGCGCAGGGTGCGTTCGCGGCGGGTACGGGCGTCCTCGGCGTCCAGGCCGTCGATGCGCATCTCCTTGACCGCGACCGGCCGGTCGAGCATTTCGTCGGCGGCTCGCCACACCCGCCCCATTCCCCCCTGACCGATGCTTTCGGCCAACCGATAGCGCCCTGCCACCAGTAACCCCGGAACACCGGAACTTCGCGTATTTCCCGGCAATTCGCTGCACCCCCCTCAATTACGCCCCAACAGCCACACGTCAGGCCGTACCAGCATAGTGCGGAGAAATCTTGTGGTACCTCTTCAAGTACTGCGAATTCAGGCGCAGGCAAGGGGGGCGAACATGCGTTCATTTCATGGGGCGACCATCACCGGATCGCTGGTGGCGGCATCTTTCTCGGCCGTGCTGATCCTTTCCGGCACGGCCGGGGCGGACGACCAGGGGCCGGGGAGCGACAAAGGCGGAAAGGCCGTCGACAAAGCGCCGGCGGGAGTGGAACTGACCACGCTGCTGCCCGAGAAGATCTCGGTCCACAACGATTCGAAGGAAACGGCGATCACCGCCACGGTGAAGAACGGAGGGACGCAGGACAGCGGTCCGGTCAAACTTCTGGTCGTCGGTTTCGACGGGCTGACGGTCACGAATGTCGAGGGCTGCTCCGCGATTCCGGAGGGCGACCTGCCGGAGGGTTCCAACAGCGGTTTCGCCTGCTCGCTGGACGACCTGGCGGCGGGTGCGTCGAAGTCGTACGCCGTCGACGCGACCTACGACCTCGGAAAGACCGGCAAGATCTGTCTGCCCGTGCAGAACGGCGACGGGAGCAGGACGTTCTGGCAGCAGGGCCCGGTCCCGTTCGGCACGACGAACCCGTCGCCGAACGCCCCGGCCACCCCCCTGCTGCTCGGCACCGACAACAAGCCGGTGGCACCGGGCGGCGACGAACTGCCCAGGACCGGCCCCGCCCGTGACGTCCTGCCGCTCGGCGCCGCCGGCCTCGCGCTGGTCGCGGCGGGGGCCGCGGGAGTGTGGTGGTCACGGCGCCGGCCTGCGTGACGGCGGCCCGGAAGACGCGGAGGGCCGGGGTGCGCGGTGTCGCGCGCCCCGGCCCTGCGTGGGACCACTCGGCCGTCAGCGCCTGTCGAGGAGCTTCCAGGCGGCCGGCAGCAGGCCCATCGCGAGCGCCGCCTTCAGCGCGTCCCCGATCAGGAACGGCGTGAGCCCGGCCGCGATCGCGGCGGAGGCGGACATGCCGGTGGCGAGGGCCAGGTACGGAACGCCCACCGCGTAGATGATCGCCTCGCCCAGCAGCATCACGCCCGCCGTCCGCCACGGCGAGCGGTCGGCGCCCCGGCGGGCCAGCGCGCCGACGGCGGTGGCGGCGAGCAGCAGGCCGATGACGTAACCGAAGGACGGGGCGGCGGCGCCGGAGCCGGCCTCCGCGAACCACGGCATCCCGGCGACGCCGGCGAGCCCGTACAGCGCGAGGGAGAGGAAGCCGCGTCCGGCGCCGAGGGCGGTGCCGACGAGCAGCGCGGCGAAGGTCTGGCCGGTGACCGGCACCGGGCTGCCCGGGACCGGCACGGCGAGCTGGGCGGCGAGGCCGGTGAGCACGGCGCCACCGACGACGAGCGCGACGTCGCGGACGCGGGAGGCGGGAAGCAGGTCGGCGAGGACCTGGCCCGGGCGGGCGGGGGCTGCGGCAGCGGTGCTCATGGGGACTCCGCGAGTGAGGGCGGTTCGGGACACCGTGACGCTAACCCAGGGCACCAGGGCCGACCACCGTCACCGCCCGACAAAGGGACGGACGTCGCTGTGGTGGGCTCCTCACAAAGAGTGGTGATTACACGCGGACCGGAGTGATAACAGTCACTGAGGTGGAGGCGGGTGGCTCTCACGGGAAGCGTGGAGCGCGCTCTGTAGGGTCTCGCCAAATGGGCGGCCGGGAGGAAATCCTGACCCGGCCTTTACACTCCGGATGATTGTCCTTCTTATCCCCTCACGTACTGGACGAGTCGCTCCCATGTCCCGCACCACCCCCACAGAGGCCCCGCCACAGGCGGACGCGGCCCTCTCCCACGGACTCAAGCAGCGCCATCTGTCGATGATCGCCCTCGGTGGCGTGATCGGCGCCGGGCTGTTCGTCGGCTCCGGGGCGGGCATCGCCGCCGCCGGTCCGTCGATCGTCGTCGCCTATGTCATCTCCGGCATCCTCGTGATGCTGGTGATGCGGATGCTCGGCGAGATGTCGGCGGCGTATCCGTCCTCGGGCTCGTTCTCCGCGCACGCCGAGCGGGCGATCGGGCCGTGGGCCGGGTTCACCGCGGGGTGGGCGTTCTGGGTCCTGCTGTGCACGGCCGTCGGGCTGGAGGGGATCGGCGCCGCCAAGATCGTCAGCGGCTGGCTGCCCGGCACGCCGGAGTGGGCGTGGGTGGCCCTGTTCATGCTGGTGTTCTGCGGCATGAACCTCGCGGCCGTGAAGAACTTCGGTGAGTTCGAGTTCTGGTTCGCGGCGTTGAAGGTCGTCGCGATCTCGCTGTTCCTGGTGCTCGGCGTGCTGGCGATCGCGGGCGTCCTGCCCGGCACGGACTCCCCCGGCACGAGCAATCTCACGGACTTCCTGCCGGGCGGCGGCGAGGGCCTGGTGATCGGCCTGCTCGCCTCGGTGTTCGCGTACGGCGGCCTGGAGACGGTCACCATCGCGGCGGCCGAGTCGGAGGACCCGGTGAAGGGCGTGGCGAGCGCGGTCCGCACGGCGATGTGGCGCATCGCGCTGTTCTACATCGGCTCGATGGCGGTGGTCGTCACCCTCGTGCCGTGGGACTCGAAGGCGGTCGTCGAGGACGGCCCCTACGTCGCCACCCTGGACCGGCTCGGCATCCCGGGCGCCGGGCAGCTGATGAACGTCGTGGTGCTGGTCGCGCTGCTGAGCGCGATGAACGCCAACATCTACGGCGCCTCACGCATCGGGTACTCGCTGGTGAAGCGGGGCCAGGGGCCGAAGGCGCTGGGCCGGGTGACGGGCGGCGTCCCGCGCAACGCGGTGCTCGCGTCGTCGGTGTTCGGCTTCCTGTGCGTGGTGCTCAGCTACTGGCGGCCGGACGACGTCTTCCCCTGGCTGCTGAACATGATCGGCGCCGTGATCCTGGTCGTCTGGATGTTCATCGCCGTCTCACAGCTGCGGCTGCGCCGCCGGCTGGAGCGGGAGGCGCCGGGGAAGCTGGTCGTACGGATGTGGGCGTTCCCGGTGCTGACCTGGGTGGCGCTGGCGGGCATGGTCGCGATCTTCGTCCTGATGGCCAGGGAGCCCGGCACACGGGTGCAGCTCTACTCGACGGGCGCCATGACGCTGGTGCTGGCGGCCGTCGGCTACGCCTGGCAGCGGTCACGCGCCCGGCGCTGACGCCGCGATACCCCGGAAGGCCCCCGCGTCCACACACGGGGGCCTTCTTCTTGCTAGGTTGTAGTTGCATACTCATTGCAGTAAGACTGGGGCGGCCCGCCGCTCGTCCTGCCCCGTGATCGCCTTCTCACCTTTCACGTCGGCAGGCGGAAAGACGAAAGCCCCCGCGAGGACGTGACTCGCGGGGGCTTTCGGTGAGCCGGAGGAGGCTCAGGGGCCGAGGAGGCTCAGAGAATCAGAGAATCAGAGACTCGGAAGCCGAGGCTCAGAGGTTGCTGAAGTCCGGGCCCTGGGTGCGGGTGCGCTTGAGCTCGTAGAAGCCCGGGACCGAGGCCACGGCGAGGGTGCCGTCCCAGAGGCGGGCGGCGTCCTCACCCCGGGGGGCGGGGGTGACGACCGGACCGAAGAAGGCGACCTCCGTGCCGCCGGGCCCCGGAACCGAGATGACGGGCGTGCCGACCTCCTGGCCGACCTTGTCGATGCCCTCCTGGTGCGAGGCGCGCAACTCGGGCTCGTAGGGGGTGGCGTCCCAGTGCTCCATGAGGGACTCGGGCAGGCCCACCTCCTTCAGGGCGGCGGCGACCGCCTCCTTCTCCGGGCCCTGACCCTCGTTGTGGATACGGGTGCCGAGCGCGGTGTAGAGACCGCCGAGCACCTCGGGGCCGTGCTCCTGCTGGGCCGCGATGACGACACGCACCGGCCCCCACGCCTTGGTGGCCAGCATCTCGCGGTACTCCTCGGGGAGTTCGTCGAGCCTGTTCTCGTTCAGGACCGCGAGGCTCATCAGGTGCCAGCGCACCTCGATGTCGCGCACCTTCTCCACCTCCAGCACCCAGCGGGACGTCATCCAGGCCCAGGGGCAGAGCGGGTCGAACCAGAAGTCGACGGGGGTTTTGTCCGACATTTCTCTCCTCATGAGGAAGTGAATCTCCCGGGAACTCCCGCAGGAACACCGCCACGCGCCGGACCATTCCCGGCTGCCCCGCGTCAGCAGCACATGGGAGGATCAGTCCTGTTCAGCCGTGTCCGACGAACCCGCGTCCGACGAACCCGAGGGAGTGCCGCCCGTGCCCGGTGAGAATCTGACCCGTGACGAGGCCCGGGAGCGGGCCGCCCTGCTGTCCGTCGACGGGTACGACGTGTCGCTCGACGTGCGCTCCGCGCTCGGCGAGGCGTCCGGCGACGGGCCGCGCACCTTCCGCTCGGTGACCACGATCAGGTTCCGCTGCGCCGAGCCCGGTGCGGCGAGCTTCGCGGACCTGATCGCGCCGGACGTGACCGCGGTCTCGCTGAACGGCCGGGACCTCGACCCCAGCGAGGTCTTCGACGGCTCCCGGATCCTGCTGGAGGACCTCGCCGCCGACAACGAGCTGATCGTCGACGCGCTGTGCGCCTACTCCCGTACCGGTGAGGGCCTGCACCGCTTCGTCGACCCCGAGGACGGCGAGGTGTACCTGTACACCCAGTACGAGCCGGCCGACGCCCGCCGGGTCTTCGCCAACTTCGAGCAGCCCGACCTCAAGGCGCCGTTCCGCTTCGAGGTGCGGGCGCCGGAGGGCTGGACGGTGTGGAGCAACGGCGCCGGGCAACTCGCGGACGGTGTCTGGCGGTTCGCCGAGACCAAGCCGATCGCCACGTACATCACATGCGTCGCGGCGGGCCCGTACCACTACGTCACGGACTCCTACACCCGTGAGTTCGACGACGGCACGACGCTGGAGATCCCGCTCGGCGCGCTGTGCCGCAAGGGCCTCGCGCCCTACTTCGACACGGACGAGATCTTCCGTCTCACCAAGCAGGGCATGGACTTCTTCCACGAGCGGTTCGACTACCCGTACCCGTTCGGGAAGTACGACCAGGCCTTCGTGCCCGAGTACAACCTCGGCGGGATGGAGAACCCGGGACTGGTGACCTTCCAGGAGGAGTACCTCTTCCGGGGGAAGGTCACGCAGACCTCGTACGAGCACCGCGCCACGGTGATCCT
The DNA here is from genome assembly GCF_053593375.1 of Streptomyces sp. NPDC002309. Classification (NCBI taxonomy): domain Bacteria; kingdom Bacillati; phylum Actinomycetota; class Actinomycetes; order Kitasatosporales; family Streptomycetaceae; genus Streptomyces; species Streptomyces sp. NPDC002309. The sequence continues at coordinate 228,461 of NZ_JBSFCI010000001.1, forward strand.
GCACGAGATGGCGCACATGTGGTTCGGCGACCTGGTCACCATGGAGTGGTGGGACGACCTGTGGCTGAAGGAGTCGTTCGCCGACTTCATGGGCTCCTTCTCGCTGGTCCGCGCCACCCGCTTCACCGACGGCTGGATCGCCTTCGCCAACCGCCGCAAGTCCTGGGCCTACCGCGCCGACCAGCTCCCGTCCACGCACCCCGTCACCGCCGACATCCGCGACCTTCAGGACGCGAAGCTGAACTTCGACGGCATCACCTACGCCAAGGGAGCGAGCGTCCTCAAGCAGCTCACGGCGTACGTCGGCGAGGAGGCGTTCCTGGAGGGCGCGCGGCGCTACTTCAAGCGGCACGCGTACGGCAACACGCGCCTCGCCGACCTGCTGTCGGTGCTGGAGGAGACCAGCGGGCGGGACATGGGCGCCTGGTCGCGGTCCTGGCTCCAGACCGCCGGCGTCAACTCGCTCACCCCGCAGGTCCTGCTGGACGCACAGGGCCGCGTCGAGGAGCTGGCGGTGCTGCAGGAGGCGCCCGAGTCGCACCCCGAGCTGCGCCCGCACCGGGTGCGGATCGGGCTGTACCGGCGCGGCGCGGGCGGGGCGCTGGAGCGCTACGCCGCCCAGGAGACGGACGTCGACGGGCCGCGCACGGTCGTGACGGGGCTGGCCGGCGCCGAGGCACCGGAGCTGGTCCTGGTCAACGACGACGACCTCACCTACTGCAAGATCCGCTTCGACGAGACCTCGCTCGCCACCCTCAAGGAGGCGCTGGGCGAGCTGACCGACCCGCTGGCCCGGGCCCTGTGCTGGTCGGCGCTGTGGAACATGACCCGGGACGCGCTCCTGCCCACGCGGGACTTCGCCGACCTGGTGCTGCGGTTCGCGGGACGCGAGTCGGACATCGGCGTGCTGCAGATGCTGCACGCCTGGGCGGAGTCGGCGCTCGTCCACTACGCGGCGCCGAAGTGGCGTCCCGTCGGTGAGGAGTTGCTCGCGGAGGGCGCGCTGCGGGAACTGCGGGCGGCCGGACCCGGCAGCGAACAGCAGCTGGCCTGGGCACGCTTCTTCGCGTCGGTGGCCTCCGGCGCGGAGCACCTCCGGCTGCTCCAGGGGCTGCTGGACGGCACGGAGGGCATCGACGGGCTCGTGATGGACCAGGAGTTGCGCTGGATGTTCCTGGAGCCGCTCGCCGCGCACGGGGCCGCCGACGAGAAGACGCTGGCCGCGGAGCTGACCCGGGACGACACCGCGTCCGGCAGGCGCCGCCAGGCCCGCTGCCTCGCCGCCCGCCCCTCGGCGGCGGTGAAGGCGCAGGCGTGGGCGCAGGTCGTCGAGTCCGACGCGCTGTCCAACGCGCTCGTCGAGGCGACGATCGGGGGCTTCGGCCGGCCGTCCCAGCGCGACCTGCTGGAGCCGTACGCCGAGAAGTACTTCGAGGTGATCGAGCGGGTCTGGCGGGAGCGGTCGATCCAGATCGCCATGCACGTGGTGCGGGGCATGTTCCCCGGGCTGCGCGCGAGCGAGGACACGCTGACGGCGACGGACGCGTGGCTGACCGCGCACGAGGACGCCGCCCCGGCCCTGCGCCGCCTGGTCCTGGAGTCCCGCGACGACCTGGCCCGGGCCCTGCGCGCACAGGCGTGCGACGCGTCGGCGGGCTGACCCATAGCTTTGGCCTGAGCTTGGGCCGTTGGTCACCGTTACGAAATTCAGGCAACAACAACCGTAACCCCTGGTCCGCACCCGAACGGACCAGGGGTTTTCGCCGCTCTCTCGGCATCCGAACATGCGTCCTTTAGTGCGAGCTTGTCCGGGTTTGTCGACGGGCGTGTAACAGCGGTTAAGGGGCCGATCGGGCGCGGGAATCTCCGGGTCATGAACCACAACACCCCGCTCTCCCCCCGCCCCCTGCACCACCTGTCCGAAGGCCGGCGCCGCGTCATGACGGCCGCTCAGCTGCGGGCGCACGGCGTCTCCACCGCCGAGACCGAAGGGCAGTGCAGGTCCGGCGGCCCCTGGCAGGAACTCCTCCCCGGCGTCTACCTGCTCCACCCCGGCCCGCCGACCAGCGAGGAGCGGCTGCACGCGGTGCTGATGTACACGGCCCGGGAGCCCTCCCCCGGTGTCCCGGCCCAGCCCGGCCCCGACAAAGAGCAACGCCCGCCGTACCCCGAGGCGGTGATCACCGGCCTCGCCGCGCTGAACCTGCACGGCTTCGCCGCGGTCCCCCCGCTGCCCTCCCTGGACCGCATCGACGTACTGGTCCCCCGGTTGCGCCGGCTGCGCTCGACCGGCTGCGCCCGTCTGCTGCGCACCTCCACGCTGCCCACGCCTCAGTACCGCACGGGCCTGCCGGTCGCGCCGGTGCCGCGGGCCCTGGCCGACGCGGTGGCCGACCTCACGGACGCGGGGGCGGTCCGGCGGCTGCTGACCGAGGCCGTGCGCGGCGGCCACTGCGAACCTGCCGCGATCGTGCGGGAGTTGAATCAGGCCAGGCTGCTGAGCCGCCCGCACGTCGTGGACGCGGTGGACTCACTGCTCGCGGAGGGGCGGGCGATCGCGGAGGACCGCCTCCAGCTGGAGCAGCACGGTCGCCACGAACGTCTTGGTGATGCTGCCCACCCGGTAGCGGTCGGCCACCGAACGCGGGGCGCCGGTGCGGAGGTCGCCCACGCCCTCGGTCGCCCGCCAGGTGCCGCGGGCGTCCCTCGCCGTCGCCGTCGCACCGGGCACCCCGTCCCGCACGGCGGCCCGCAGCGCCTCGCGGGTCGCCTCGTGGCCGCCGGTGTGCGAGGCGAGGGCCGGGCCGACCAGGGCGGCCGACAGTGCCACGGCCGTGGCCGCCACCAGGGTCACTCGTACTCTCATGACTTCCCCCATCTGATCCCCTCGGATCCTTTTCGGATCACAGCACAGTCGGAGGAAGAAACCATGAGCACCGCGTGAAGGTTGCTGACGGGCGTCCCGGTTGGATGGGTTTCAGCCCTTTTTCAGGAGTAGTTCGGGGTGCGGTCGCCCGCCCGGTGCGCCAGGTCCGTGCGGGCTCCCGGGGCGTCGCAGGACAGCTCGCGGCAGAGGGAGGCCGGACCGGCCCGGGAGGGATCGGCGAAATCCGCGCGGTGCGGGGCCGCCGACTTCGCGGCCCAGGGACCGCCACCCGGAGTTCGTCCGGCGAGGAACCCCCTGCCGGCGAGGCGGCGCCTCAGGCCGCGGCGCTAAGCCCGGTCGACGCGCCCCGTGGCCGGGCGTTCCCGCCACAGCCGCAGGCCCAGGTCGACCAGGCCGATCCGCCGCAGGGCGGCCACGGCGTCGAGGTCGTGCCAGGCGGCCATGTCGGTGGAACCGCCGAGCTCGTGCCGCAGTTCGCCGCCGATCACGCTGCCCTCGTACACCAGGCGTACGGCGTGATGGTCGGTCTCCCGCCGGAAGCGGGGGCCCGGGAAGGCGCGGTGGAGGGAGTGGACGCCGAGTATGCCGGTGACCTCGATGCGGTAGCCGGTCTCCTCGCGCACCTCCCGGCGGACGGTGTCGTAGGGATCCTCGCCGTGCTCCATACCGCCGCCGGGCAGCACCCACTCCGGGGTTCCGTCGGGCGCCGGGGAGCGGGCGAGCAGCACCTGGCCGTCACGGACGCACAGGGCGTAGGCCGCCACCCTCAACTTCTTGCGCACGAGGGGACGCTATCCCGTCGCACCAGGAATGCCACCCACCGCCCTGAATGTTCCGTTCGCCCCCTGCGCCCCTCGATGCGCATCGCGGGTTTTCCCCATTCATCCATTGCGACTCGGTCAACCCTCGCCAAACCCTCCGCTGTTGCGTAAGGCTGAGCGGTCGTCCGGGACCGCATTCCGGACTGTCTCGTCCTTAATCAGCAAGGGATGCCATGACACACCCCCAGAGCGAAGCGATACCGGGCGCGAGACGCGTGGCCCGGATCGCCCTGGCCGCCGGCCTGGTCGCCGCGCTGGCCGCGGTCGGGCCGATACCCGTGGCACTCGCCGCGGCCCAGGCGCCCGCGGCCGCCGACCCCGGTATGAAGTCCGCCCACGACAAGCTCGGTTCCGACGACGCGGAACTGCTCGCCGAGGCCAAGGCGGAAGGCGCCAAGAGCGTCACCATGATGGTCGCCACCGCGCCCGGCCGCACCGAGCAGGTCGCCGAGCAGCTCGACTCGGTCGACGGCGGCCTCGTGGGCCGTACGTACGACAAGCTGGGCTACGTCCGGGCCACCGTGCCGACCGGCAAGGCGGACGCGGCCATCGCCGCCGCCACCGAGCTGTCCTCCGTGCACGGCATCGACCTGCGCGAGGAGATACCGCTGGACGACCCGCGGCCGAACGCGGGCGGCGCGCAGGGCGGCAAGCCCACCCCCGGGAGCTACCCCGCGCCGGGGAAGAACACCCCGGCCGAGAACCCGTACAACCCCTCCTTCGAGACCGGTGCCGTCGACTTCGTCGAGGACCACCCGAAGGCGGACGGCCGCGGCGTCACCATCGGCATCCTCGACTCGGGTGTGGACCTCGGCCACCCGGCGCTGCAGAAGACCACGACCGGTGAGCGGAAGATCGTCGACTGGGTGACCGCCACGGACCCGGTCGTCGACGGCGACGGCACCTGGCGCCGGATGACCACGGCGGTCAGCGGCCCGACGTTCGCCATCACGACGTCCGCGCTCGGCACGGAGACGTTCAAGGCTCCCGAGGGCTCGTACAGGTTCAACTACTTCTCCGAGGCCGCCACCACCGGTGGCGACATGGCCGGTGACCTGAACCGCGACGGCGACACCACGGACGTCTGGGGCGTGCTGTACGACGCCGCCTCGGGCACCGCGCGCGTCGACCTGGACGACGACCTCGACTTCACCGACGAGGCCGCGATGAAGCCGTACAAGGACGGCTTCCAGATCGGGTACTTCGGCACGGACGACCCGGCGACCGCGATCGCCGAGCGGATCCCGTTCGTCGTCGAGATCCGCAAGGACGTCGTCTACAACGCGGCCGGCGCCAAGGCCGACTACGTCAGCATCGGCGTCATCGAGGGCTCGCACGGCTCGCACGTGGCCGGCATCACCGCCGCCAACAGCCTGTTCGGCGGCCGGATGAACGGCGCCGCCCCCGGCGCCAAGCTGGTCTCCTCCCGGGCGTGCACCTGGTCCGGCGGCTGCACCAACGTGGCCCTCACCGAGGGCATGATCGACCTGGTCGTCAACCGGGGCGTCGACATCGTCAACATGTCGATCGGCGGTCTCCCGGCGCTGAACGACGGCAACAACGCGCGCGCCGAGCTGTACACGCGCCTGATCGACGAGTACGGCGTCCAGCTGGTGATCTCCGCGGGCAACTCCGGCCCCGGCGCGAACACCATCGGCGACCCGGCGCTGGCCGACAAGGTGATCTCGGTCGGCGCGACCGTCTCCAAGGAGACCTGGGCCGCCGACTACGGCGCGGCGGTGGAGAAGCGGTACGCCATGATGCCGTTCTCCTCGCGCGGCCCGCGTGAGGACGGCGGCTTCACGCCGACCCTCTCCGCGCCCGGCGCCGCGATCAACACCACGCAGACCTGGTCGCCCGGCGGCCCGGTCGCCGAGGCCGGCTACAGCCTGCCGCCCGGCTACTCCATGCTCCAGGGCACCTCGATGGCCTCCCCGCAGGCGACCGGCGCCGCCGCGCTGCTGCTGTCCGCCGCGAAGCAGAAGGGCATCGACCTCACCCCGGCGACCCTGCGCACGGCCCTGACCTCGACCGCCGACCACATCAAGGGGGTGCAGGCGTACGAGGAGGGCGCGGGCCTGATCAACATCCCGGACGCCTGGGACTCGATCCGGGACGACGCCACCGCGCACACCTACACGGTCAAGGCGCCGGTCGACACCGCGATCGACCAGTTCCTCAAGACCCCGGGCTTCGGCACCGGCCTCTACGACCGCGAGGGCGGCCTGAAGGCCGGCCAGAAGAAGACGTACGACGTCACCATCACCCGTACGTCCGGTCCCGCCACGGCGGTCCGGCACGAGCTGCACTTCGAGAACGACACGGGCGGCACCTTCCGCATCGTCGGCGACGACGTGGTGAGGCTCCCGCTGAACCAGCCGGTCACCGTCAAGGTGCAGGCCGCGCCGAAGTCCGCCGGGCTCAAGAGCGCGATCCTGGAGCTCGACGACCCGCGTACCGAGGGCATCGACAAGCTGGTCCTCAACACGGTCGTCGTCGCGCAGCCGCTGAAGTACGCCTACTCCGCGTCCGGTTCGGTGCAGCGCAACAGCACCACGTCGTACTTCGTGACCGTGCCCGAGGGCGCCAAGTCCCTGGAGGTCGCGATCGGCGGGCTGAAGGACAAGAGCCAGACCCGGTTCATCGCCATCCACCCGTACGGCGTCCCGTCCGACCCGACGTCGACGATCAACTGCTACCCGAACTACACGAACCCGGCCAACACCTGCCGTCCGGACGTGCGGTCGTACGCCGACCCGCAGCCTGGCGTCTGGGAGATCGAGGTCGAGTCGCGCCGTACGTCGCCGCTACTCGACAACCCGTACAAGCTGGACGTCACCGTGCTCGGCGCGGCCTTCGACCCGGAGACCGTGACCGTGCCGGAAGCCAAGGTCGGTGTGCCGGCCGCCGCCTCCTGGAAGGTGACCAACGGTTACGCGGCGATCGACGGCAAGCTGGTCGGCGGGCTGCTCGGCTCGTCCAAGACCACTCGACCGACGATCGCGGAGGGCGAGACCCAGACCAGCACGGTCGAGGTCCCGGCGGGCTCCGACTCCCTCGACGTGGCCATCGGCGGCGTCTCGGACAACGCGGCCGACCTGGACCTGGAGCTGTACGACGCGAGCGGCACGCTGGTAGGGGTGTCCGCCGACGGTGACTCCGAGGAAGCGGTCTCCATCGCCTCCCCGAAGGCCGGCACCTACTCCATCGTGGTCATCGGCTACGCCGTGCCGGCCGGTTCCACCGCCTACGACTACCGGGACGTCTTCTTCTCCGCCGCCCTCGGCAGCGTGAGCGTCGACGGCTCGGCGCCGGTGAAGCTCGCCACGGGCGCGTCGGCGACGGTCACCGGCAGCGTCACCGCCGCCGCGGCCGCACCCGAGGGACGTGAGTTCTTCGGTCAGGTGCAGCTGGTCAACGCGCGCGGTACCGCCGCGGGCATCGGCAACGTGAAGATCGAGAAGGTCACGCCGTAGCTCGTCCGTACGGCAGCGGGGGCGGGCGTCCGGGAGGGCGCCCGCCCCTTTCCGTCATTCCCCCTGCTCACAGGGTGTGGCGTCGGCCCGCGTCAGCGTCTCGGTGAGCAAGGGCCGTTGGTCGGCGATCGCCTCTTCGCCGACCAGCCAGAAGTCGGGGGTCGTCCGGCCGTGGCGGATGGCGACGAGGACCTGCGACCCCTCGTCGAGGCCGGCGGCGGTGGGGATCGTGAACGTGACCTCGGCCGCGCCCTTCGCCGGCTTGTAGGAGCGGGTGACGTCGAGGGTGACGCGTTCCTCTCCGGTGCCGGGGACGGGCCGGGCTTTCGTCACCTCGCCCTCGGCGATCAGGCGGGCGCAGGCGAGGTACTCGGGGGAGCCGAGCGGGCCGGGGTCGGCCTTGGAGTCGGACTGGGCTTCGTCGGCGCTCGACTCGACGTTCCGGGCCGCCCCACCGTCCGCCTGGACGAACAGCCAGCCCAGTCCGGCCACCATCGCTCCGGCGGCCGCGATCCCGGCCGCGCCGAGGGCGAATGCGGAGAAGCGGCGGCGCGGCCGTACCGGGACGGGCACCACGACCTCCGCGGGCCGGTCCGGCTCCTGGGCCAGTGCCGCGCCGAGGACTCCGAGCTGTTCCCGCAGCAGCGCCACGTCCGCCGTCGCCGAGCGGTGCTCGGCCAGGAACACGGCGTCGGCGCGGGCCGCGTCGGTCAGCGGCTCGTCGGTGATGACGGCCATCAGCGGGTCGTGCTCGAAGCCGCCCAGGCCGTCACGGTCGACGCTCACGTCACACCACCTCGTCCTCGTGCAGGCGGGCGCGCAGGGCCCGGACCGCCGTGTGCAGCCTGCTCTTGACGGTCCCCTCCGGGACGCCGAGCTCCTCGGCGATGGAACGCACCGGCAGGTCGGCGTAGAACCTCAGGACGAGGACCTGACGCTGGGGGTCCGGCAGCTCGTCCAGGCCCTGGGCGACGGCGAGGGACAGCAGGCTGGTGTCCTCGCCGGAGGGGTGTGCCGGCTGGCGCAGCGAGGCCAGGCGCTCCCCTATGCGCTCCTGCCGGCGCTTGGCGCGGTGCCAGTCCATGGCGAGGTTGGAGGCGACCACCGCAGCCCACGCCGAGACGTCCCGCGGTGCCTCGCGGCCGCTCGCGGCGCGCTCCAGCAGCCGCAGGCGGACCTGCTGCACCCCGTCCGGCAGGTCCGCCTGCGGCACTCCGCCGAGCGCGAGCACCGCCCGCACCCGGCGCTCCTGGGCCGCGTCCAAGGGGTCGCCGACATCACCGTGCTCGTCGCCCCCCTGGCCGCGGCGCGCCTTTCTGCGCAGCACAGCCACCCCTCTCCTCGCCGCTTTCCCCTAGGACGCCCGGACCGGCCGAAACGTTCGATCCGGTTTCGGGGCAGACATCAGTGGCGTACGTCATAGAGGCCCCGTCCCACCAGACGGGCACAAGCCCAAAGAATTGGACACAGGGGCCCAGGTGCCCCGCATGATGGAAAGGCCCCTGTCAGGGCAGGGGCGCCCGCAAACCACGCAGAGGAGTCGCCGTGAGGGTCGGAATCGTCGGAGCCACCGGTCAGGTCGGCACGGTCATGCGCAGGATCCTGACGGAGCGCGACTTCCCGGTGACGGAGCTGCGGCTGTTCGCCTCGGCGCGCTCGGCGGGCACGGTCCTGGACGGCGTGACGGTCGAGGACGCGGCCACGGCCGACTACACCGGCCTGGACATCGTCCTGTTCTCCGCGGGCGGCTCGACCTCCAAGGCGCTGGCGGAGAAGGTCGCCGGGCAGGGCGCGGTAGTGATCGACAACTCCTCCGCCTGGCGCCGGGACCCCGAGGTGCCGCTGGTGGTGTCCGAGGTGAACCCGCACGCGATCGCGAGCCGCCCCAAGGGCATCATCGCCAACCCGAACTGCACGACGATGGCCGCGATGCCCGTGCTGGGGCCGCTGCACGAGGAGGCCGGCCTGGAGGCCCTGGTCGTCGCCACCTACCAGGCGGTGTCCGGCTCCGGTCTCGCCGGTGTGGACGAGCTGTTCGAGCAGGTCAAGAAGGTCGGTGAGGACGCGCCGAAGCTGACGCACGACGGCTCCGCCGCCGAGTTCCCGGCGCCGCACAACTACGTCGCGCCGATCGCGTACAACGTGCTGCCGATGGCCGGTTCGGTCGTGGACGACGGCCTGAACGAGACCGACGAGGAGCAGAAGCTCCGCAACGAGTCCCGCAAGATCCTGGAGATCCCCGGACTGAAGGTGTCCGGCACCTGTGTCCGCGTCCCGGTGTTCACCGGCCACTCGCTCCAGATCAACGCCCGTTTCGCCCGCCCGATCAGCGCGGAGCGCGCCAAGGAGCTGCTCGCCGGCGCCCCCGGCGTGGCCCTGTCCGAGGTCCCGACCCCGCTCCAGGCCGCCGGCCAGGACCCGTCGTACGTGGGCCGCATCCGCCAGGACGAGACGGTGGACCACGGTCTCGCGCTGTTCGTCTCCAACGACAACCTGCGCAAGGGCGCGGCACTGAACGCGGTGCAGATCGCGGAGCTGGTGGCGGCGGAGCTGTCCGCCAAGGCGGCCGGCTGACCCTCCCGGCCCGCGCGGTGCCGCTCGCCCGTCAGGGCCTGCGCACCTCGTAGAGGAAGCAGCCGTACTCGACGGCCCGGACGTGGACGAGTGCCACCTCCGGGTCGTCGAACGCGTGCGTGAGCGCGGTCGCGAAGTCGTCCTCGACCAGGTCGCCGCCCCGGATGTGCCCCTCGGCGGAGTAGCGGCGCAGCGTGCGGTGCGCGTTCGTGAAGGGGAGGCCCTCGCCCTGTGGCCCCCCGCCCCGTGGCCCCCCGCATTCCTCCGCATGGATGAAGACGGGGCCCTGTTCGTCATAGGCACCAGGATCGGCGCCCGTCGCCGCCGCCCAGCGGCGCAGCGGCGCGTACGAGACCAGGGCGATCCGCTCCCCGAGCCCGCTGCGGCGCAGGCAGCAGCGCAGCGGCGCGCCGCCCTCCTCGTCCGGCACGGCGATCGCCGGGCGTCCCGCGTCGTCGGCGACGCGCAGCTCCTCGAGGACCGGCTCTTCGATGGCATGTGCGAAGTAGGTCGTCATGGAGCCAGGTTCGCGCGTCGCCGCCCCGTCCACCGGCGGGAAACGGACATCGCCATCGGCGCAGGTCGCGTGGAAGGATGGCGCAACCGACACATAACGAGGAGATGACCGCGTGCCTGGCACAAACCTGACTCGCGAAGAGGCGCAGCAGCGGGCGAAGCTGCTGACCGTTGACTCGTACGAGATCGATCTCGACCTGTCCGGGGCGCAGGAGGGCGGCACCTACCGGTCCGTGACCACGGTGCGCTTCGACGTCGCCGAGACCGGTGGCGAGTCCTTCATCGACCTGGTGGCGCCGACGGTCCACGAGATCACTCTCAACGGCGACCCGGTCGACCCCGAGGCCGCCTTCAAGGACTCACGGATCGCCCTGACCGGCCTGCCGGCGGGCCGGAACGTGCTGCGCGTCGTCGCCGACTGCGCGTACACCAACACCGGCGAGGGCCTGCACAGGTTCGTCGACCCGGTCGACGACCAGGCGTACCTCTACACCCAGTTCGAGGTGCCGGACGCCCGCCGCGTCTTCGCGTCCTTCGAGCAGCCGGACCTGAAGGCGACCTTCCAGTTCACCGTGCGGGCGCCCGAGGGCTGGACCGTCATCTCCAACTCGCCCACGCCCGAGCCCCAGGACAGCGTCTGGGTGTTCGCGCCGACGCCGCGGATCTCGACGTACATCACGGCTCTGATCGCCGGCCCATACCACAGCGTGCACAGCGTCTACGAGAAGGACGGCCAGTCCGTGCCGCTCGGCATCTACTGCCGGCCGTCGCTCGCGGAGTACCTCGACTCGGACGCGATCTTCGAGGTGACGCGGCAGGGCTTCGACTGGTTCCAGGAGAAGTTCGACTACGCGTACCCGTTCGAGAAGTACGACCAGCTGTTCGTGCCGGAGTTCAACGCGGGGGCGATGGAGAACGCGGGCGCGGTGACCATCCGCGACCAGTACGTCTTCCGCTCGAAGGTGACGGACGCGGCGTACGAGACGCGTGCCGAGACCATCCTGCACGAGCTGGCCCACATGTGGTTCGGCGACCTGGTCACCATGGAGTGGTGGAACGACCTGTGGCTGAACGAGTCGTTCGCCACGTACACGTCCATCGCCTGCCAGGCCGCCGCGCCCGGCTCGCGCTGGCCGCACTCCTGGACGACGTTCGCCAACTCCATGAAGACATGGGCGTACCGCCAGGACCAGCTGCCGTCCACGCACCCGATCATGGCCGAGATCAACGACCTCGACGACGTGCTGGTCAACTTCGACGGCATCACGTACGCCAAGGGCGCGTCCGTGCTGAAGCAGCTCGTCGCGTACGTCGGTGAGGACGAGTTCTTCCGCGGCGTGCAGGCCTACTTCAAGCGGCACGCGTACGGCAACACCCGTCTGAGCGACCTGCTGACCGCCCTGGAGGAGACCTCCGGACGTGACCTGAAGACCTGGTCGCGCAAGTGGCTGGAGACGGCCGGGATCAACATCCTGCGCCCCGAGATCGAGACGGACGCGGACGGCGTCGTCACGTCCTTCGCCATCCGCCAGGAGGCGCCCGCGCTGCCCGCCGGCGCGAAGGGCGAGCCGACGCTGCGCCCGCACCGGATCGCGGTCGGCCTCTACTCGATGGACCACGACGCCGGGAAGCTGGTCCGCGAGGAGCGCGTCGAGCTGGACATCGACGGCGACCTGACGGCCGTACCGCAGCTGGTGGGGCGTCCGCGGCCGGACGTCGTGCTGCTGAACGACGACGACCTGTCCTACGCCAAGGTCCGCCTCGACGAGCGGTCGCTGGCCTTCGTCACCGACCACCTGGGCGACTTCGAGTCGTCGCTGCCGCGGGCGCTGTGCTGGGCGTCGGCCTGGGACATGACGCGCGACGCGGAGCTCGCCACCCGCGACTACCTCTCCCTCGTCCTGTCCGGCATCGGCAAGGAGTCGGACATCGGCCTGGTGCAGTCGCTCCAGCGGCAGGTGAAGCTGGCGATCGACCTGTACGCCGCCCCGGCCGCTCGCGAGGCGCTGCTGACCCGCTGGACGGACGCCACGCTGGCGCACCTGCGCGCCGCCGCGGCCGGCAGCGACCACCAGCTGGCCTGGGCGCGCGCCTTCGCGGCGACCGCGCGCACACCGGAGCAGCTGGATCTGCTGGAGGCGCTGCTCGACGGCTCCCAGACGGTGGAGGGGCTGGTCGTCGACACGGAGCTGCGCTGGGCCTTCGTCCAGCGGCTCGCGGCCGTGGGCCGCTTCGACGAGGCGGAGATCGCGGGCGAGCACGAGCGCGACAGGACGGCGGCCGGTGAGCGGCACGCCGGCACGGCCCGTGCCGCCCGTCCGACAGCGGAGGCCAAGGCGGAGGCCTGGGCGTCGGTCGTCGAGTCCGACAAGCTGCCGAACGCCGTGCAGGAGGCGGTCATCGGCGGCTTCGTCCAGACCGACCAGCGAGAGCTGCTCGCGCCCTTCACCGACAAGTACTTCGAGTCGCTGAAGACCGTCTGGGACTCGCGCTCCCACGAGATGGCCCAGCAGATCGCGGTCGGGCTGTACCCGGCGGTGCAGGTCTCCGAGGAGACCCTGGCGAAGACCGACGCGTGGCTGTCGGCGGCGGAGCCGAACGCCGCGCTGCGACGCCTGGTGTCGGAGTCCCGCGCGGGCATCGAACGGGCCCTGCGGGCCCAGTCGGCGGACGCGGCGGCCCAGGGCCAGAGCTAGGCCCAGGGCCGGAGCCGGGCCCGGCTCCGGAACCGGTCCCGGCCCCCGGGCTGGGACCGGGGGACCGGAACTCGGCCCGGGGCCAGGGCTGTCCGCCGTTCTCACGCCGAGGGGCGCTCCACGAGTCCGGCTCGTGGGGCGCCCCTCGGCGCGCGGCGGGGCAGCGTGGCCACCATGGTCCGCGGGCCGAGTCCGGCGCGGACCGCCGGGCGGCCCTGGTGCGAGCCCGGACGGGCCGCGAGGGACGCCTCGACAGCGACCGGGGCCGCGGATTCGGCCGCCCGGGTGACCTGGGCGTCGGGGCGGACCAGGAGCGCGGCCCGGACGGCGGAGTCCTTCCAGTGAGCCACCGTCACACGGTCGGCGAGGGCGGAGGGCTGCTCACACGGTTCCCGCCGACACCGGCACAGCGCCGTGCAGACATGCCAAAGGCGCGGTCCGCATCGGCGTACGGGACGTACGACGACGAGGACCGCGCCTTCCGGAAAAGCGCGGGGGCTCCGGTGGAGCCCAGCGGTCAGGCCTTCGCGTCGGCCCGGGTCGAGACGTCGGGGCGGGTGACCCGCCTGTCGGACTTGTCCAGGACCATGACCAGGCCCGCGATCACTCCGAAGATGGCGAGCGGGGCGAACACGAACCAACCCAGCGTCTCGATGACGCTCAGGCCCGTGCCGGGGTCGTCACCGTCGTCACGCGTCAGCGCGAGCGCGGGGGACGACATGAGCAGCATCATCAGCGTCGTACCGGCGGCCAGGGCGCCGGCGCGCAGGGTGTTCTTCTTGTCCACGGTGCCCAAAGTATCGAACCCCGGGGAGGGCCGCTCGTCCGGGGTGCCGTAAGTGGCCGAGGGTCCGCCGCCGAGGAGCCGATCCGAGGTTCCGCGAGAAGCCCGCGGCCCGCGGCGAAGGCGCGTGGTTCGCCGCCCGCCGCCCCGCCGCGCCCCGTCCGGCATCCGCCCGCCCACCGCCTCAAGAACTCCCCTCGTCCCCCCGCCAGGCGCCGTTCGCCTCCCTCCTCAAGACGTCCATCAGCGACCGCAGCCGCGTCGAGGACGCCAGCCCTTCCAAGGTCACCGCCCGCCCCTCCGCGTCGGCGATCGGCAGCCGCCAGTTGGGGTATTCGTCCCACGTCCCCGGCAGGTTCTGGGGCCGCCGGTCACCGACCCCGTCGGGCAGCCACACGCCGATCATCCGGGCGGGCGTGCGCAGCAGGTAGCGGTGGACGGCCCGGACCTCGGCCTCCTCCGCGCCGGTGCCGCGACCGCCGCCGGTGCCCCGCAGCAGACCGAGCCGGGTGAGGAGGGCGAGCCACTCCCCCGTGTCGGCGGCGGCGGTCGCGCGTTCCACGTCGAGGGTGCCGCCGAGGAGGCCGAGCCGGTCACGGAGTTCCACGTGTTCGCCGGTGAGCCGGGCCGCGGTGGGCGGCAGGTCGTGGGTGGTCGCGGTGGCCAGGCAGTCGGCGCGCCAACTGTCCGGCGGCAGCGGGCGGCCGTCGCCCTCCCAGTCGCGCTCGAACCACAGCACCGACGTACCGAACACTCCTCGCTCGCGCAGCGCTTCGCGGACGCCTTCCTCCACCGTCCCGAGATCCTCGCCGATCACCGTCGCCCCGGTGCGCGAGGCCTCCAGCACCAGTACGGCGAGCATCGCCTCGGCGTCGTAGCGGACGTAGGCCCCCTCCGTCGGCGGCAGGCCCACCGGCACCCACCACAGCCGGAACAGACCCATCACATGGTCGATGCGGAGCGCGCCCGCGTGGCGGAACAGGCCGCGCAGCAGCCCCCGGAACGGCGCGTACCCGGACTCGGCCAGCCGGTCGGGGCGCCAGGGCGGCAGGCCCCAGTCCTGGCCGCGGGAGTTGAACGCGTCCGGCGGGGCGCCCACGGACATCCCGGTGGCGAAGTACCGCTGCTGCGCCCAGGCGTCGGCGCCCCCGGGGTGCACGCCGACCGCGAGGTCGTGCACGATCCCGACCCGCATCCCCGCCTCCCGCGCGGTGCGCTGCGCGGCGGCGAGCTGGGCGTCGGTGAGCCAGGCGAGCCGGGAGTGGAAGTCGACGCGGTGCATCAACTCCCGTCTCGCCCGGGCCGTTTCCGGTGACCGGGGGTCCCGCAGACCCTCCGGCCAGGTGTGCCACTCGGATCCGTGCACCTCGGCCAGGGCGCACCAGGTGGCGTGGTCCTCCAGGGCCTCGCCCTCCTCGGCGAGATAGTCGCAGTAGGCGGCGCGCCTGCCGGGGCCGAGGGGGACCTCGCCCGCCAGCTCCAGGGCTTCCCGCTTCAGCTCCCACACCGCGTCCCGGTCGATCAGCGCGTCCTTCTCCAGCACCGCCCTCCGCAGCCGGCCGGCCCGTTCGGCGAGCGCGCGCACCCGCTCGCGGTCGTCGGCGTAGGCGTACTCGGGGACGGCCTCGACGCGCAGGTGCACCGGGTCGGGGAAGCGGCGGGAGGAGGGGCGGTAGGGGGAGGGGTCGGTGGGGGCGCCGGGCACGCCCGCGTGCAGCGGGTTGACCTGGATGAATCCGGCGCCGAGCGAACGGCCGGCCCAGGCGGCGAGTTCGTCCAGGTCACCGAGGTCGCCCATACCCCAGGAGCGCCGCGAGAGCAGGGAGTAGAGCTGGACCAGCAGGCCGTAGGAGCGGGCCGCCGAGGTGGGCAGCCGGGACGGGGCGGCGATCAGATGGGCGGCGGCGGTCCGGCCGTCGGGCGCGGTGACGGTGAGCCGGTGGACGCCGGGCGGAAGACCCTCGGCACGGTCGCGGGTCTCGCCCTGCTCGGTCTCGATCCGCAGCCGGGTGCCCTCGGGCAGGCCCGCGAGGGCCTCCGGCGCGGCGCCGCCCCAGCCCACGACGGTCGGCGGGAGCAGCCGGTCCCGCAGTTCCGCGCGGCGGACGGCGAGCGCGCCGCGAACGGCCTCGGGCGTGCTCGCGTCGACTCCGAGCGCGGCCAGGGTCCGGGTGAGCGCGGCGGCCGAGGCGGCGACCGTGCGGTCCGGGGCGGGGCTGTAGGAGGGGGCGACGCCGTAGGACTCCGCGAGCCGGCACAGGTCCTCCCCGGGGACCTCGGCCGGCCGGGGCGCGCTCATCTGCGGCCTCGCGGGGCCGACGTCCGGGTGGAGGTCATCTGCGGCCTCGCGGGATCGGGGTCCGGGTGGAGGTCATCTGCGGCCTCGCGGGATCGGGGTCCGGGTGGAGGTCATCTGCGGCCTCGCGGGATCGGGGTCCGGGATGCGGTCATTCACAACCTCGCGGGATGGGTGTCCGGGCCACGGCGGCTACGGCCTGGTGAAGTCGGCGTCGGGGGCGGCCAGCGGCGGCTCGCTGGTGAGGGGCTCGGCGTCGGGCAGCGGCGGCTCGCTGGTCAGCGGCGCCTCCGCGCAGGCACCCTCCGCACTGAAGGCGCACACCTGTGCGAGGTCCGGGTCGGCGGGAGCGTCCTTCGCCGGGTCCTGGCCGGCGAGCCGCACCGCCTGCCTCGGGAACGGCGTGCGTTTGGAGCGGTGCGTGACCCGGGGCGCAGGGGTGCGTTTGGAGCGGGCACCCGTTTCGGCGCGGGTCCGGTCGTCGTGGCGGGGCCCGTCGTCGTGGCGGGGCCTGTCGTCGGAGAGGGCGGACAGCAGAAGGTGTGCCGATGCGGCCACGGGATCCTCCTCGTCGGTTCGAGTGGGTCATCGCAGCCCTACCCAGTGAGCGCGAGACCAGACGCCCCGACAGCGAAGAAGGTCCTCCTCCGCCCACCCTGCCGGCCCGCCGGCCCGCCCCCGCACCACCCGGCCCACGCCCGCCCCACGCCGCACTATTCACTCAGTACATGTAGGCAGTGCATAATGGGCGTCCATGAGCACCCGCCATATCCTGCTCGGGCTGCTCGCTTCCGGTCCCAGCCATGGCTACGACCTCAAGCGACGGCACGACGAACGCTTTCCGCAGGCCCGCCCCCTGGCATACGGGCAGGTGTACACGACCCTGCAGCGACTGGTCCGCGACGGACTGGCCGAGGTCGAGGGCACCGACGCCGACGGCGGCCCGGAGCGCACGCTCTACCGCCGCACGGCGGACGGGACGGGTGAACTGACGCGCTGGGCGGAGGAGATCACACCACCCGCGCCTTTCGTGACCAACGAGATCTTCGCCAAGGTCGTCGTCGCGATCCTGTCCGGCGGCGATCCCGCGGTGTACCTGCGCGCCCAGCGAGCCGCCCACATGGCACGCATGCGCGAGCTCACGGCGGTCAAGACCGGATCGGGCGCCGGCCTCTCGACCGTGCTGTCCGCGGACTACGCCCTCAACCACCTCGACGCCGACCTCCGCTGGATGACCACCACGGCGGCCCGGCTCGTCACCCTGATCGCGGAGGTAGACCCGGGATGAGCAACCAGCAGCCGCTGCTCGCGGCACGTGACCTGATCAAGGCGCACGGCAGGACCGAGGCCCTGCGAGGCGCCACGGTCGAGCTGCGCGCCGGCGAGATCCTCGCGGTGACCGGCGCCAGCGGGAGCGGGAAGTCGACGCTGCTGCACTGCCTCGCGGGGATCGTCCGGCCCGACGGGGGTGAGGTGTCCTACGCCGGTGAACGCGTCGACCGGCTGCCGGAGCGGCGGCTCAGCGAGCTGCGCCGGACGGAGTTCGGGGTCGTCTTCCAGTTCGGGCAGCTGATCCCCGAGCTGACCGTCCTCGACAACGTGGCCCTGCCGCTGATGCTGGGCGGGACCGGGCGTGCCGAGGCCCGTGAGCGGGCCAGGCAGTGGCTGGAGCGCTTCGGGGCGCGCGGGCAGGGCGAGCTGCGGCCCGGCGAGCTGAGCGGCGGGCAGGCCCAGCGGGCCGCGCTGGCGCGGGCTCTGGTCACCGGACCGAAGGTGGTGTTCGCGGACGAGCCCACGGGCGCGCTGGACTCGCTGGCCGGCGAGCAGGTGATGACGGCGCTGGCGCACACGGCCCGGGAGAACGGCACGTCCGTGCTCCTGATCACGCACGACGCCCAGGTCGCGGCCTACGCGGATCGCGAGGTCCGGCTGAGCGACGGGACCGTCGTGGCGGCGGAGGTGACGGCATGAGGCACACCGGCGGTGGCGACGGCACGAGGCACAGCGGCGAACGCGACGACAGGAAGCCCACCACCGGAGGCAACGGCATGAAGCCCACAGGCGTCGGCGGCCTGCGGTCCGATCTGCGGCTGGCCTGGCTGCTCACCCGTGGTGCCGGCCGGCGCGAGTGGTGGCGGATCGGGCTCACCGCGTCCGGTGCGGGGCTGGCCACCGGGTTCGCGCTGGCCGCCGTCACGATCGCGGCACTGGAGGGGCAGTACTCCGTCGGTGTCGGCAACGGCCTGCTGAACCACCCCGGCGAGCGGGCGGGAGTCGTCGTGGCGCTGGTGCTGCTGCTGATCCCGGTGCTCGGCTTCCTCGGCCAGTGCGCGCGGGTCGGTGCCGTGCAGCGCGACCGCAGGCTCGCCGCCCTGCGGCTCGCGGGGGCCGCGCCCGGGCAGGTGCGGCGGATCGCGGCGCTGGAGACGGGGCTCGCCTGCCTGGCCGCGGCGGTCGCGGCGACGGTGGTCTCCGTCCCGGTGGTGCTCGGCGTGTGGCACCGGCCGCCGGCGACGGTGTGGGCCGGGTTCGCGCTCGCCGCGCTGGCCGTGCCCGCGCTGGGGGCACTGGTGGCGGCCCTGGCGTTGCGCCGGGTGATCGCCTCGCCGCTCGGCAGGGTGCGCAGGGTGCGGGCCACTCCGCGGCCCGGTCGGATGTTCCTGGGCGCGGCCGGAGCACTCGCCGTACTCCTGGTCACCGCGCTGAACGCGGAGCGGAGCGGCCCGCTCGGGCCGGCGCACGCGCCGCTGACGATGCTCTTCGCCGTGCTGCTCGTCGGAGCGGGCGCGATCGGGCTGTCCGGCGCCTCGGCCCGGCTCATGGGCGCCTTCCTCGCCGCCCGGACCGGCCGGCCGGCGGTGCTGATCGCCGCGGAGCGCCTGCGCGACGACCCCTGGTCGGCGGCCCGCACCCATGCCGCGGTAGTGCTGGTGACGCTCGTCGGGGGTCTGTTCGTCGGCGTCCGGCAGGCGCTGCTGGCCGTGCTGGACACCGGGAAGCCCGGGGCCACGCCCCGCGCCTTCTACACGACCGGCCTCGACCTGACCGCCGCCGCGCTCGCGCTCGGCCTGCTGATCACGCTGGCGGCGCTCGCCGTCGGCACCGCCGAGTCGCTGGCCACCGGGCGCCGGGGACTCGCCGCCCAGGCCGCCGCCGGGGTGCCGCGGGCGGTGCTGGGCCGGGCACTGCTGCTGGAGACGGCGCTGCCGCTCGCGCCGGCGACGCTGCTGGCGGGGGTCGGCGGCATGGTCCTGGGCGGCGGGTACGCCTCGCTCGCCGGCGCCGGGTCCCTGCCGTGGGCGGGGCTGCTGGTCCCGGCGGGGGTGTACGGCGCGTGCCTGCTGGCGGCGGCCACCTCGCTGCCGCTGCTGCGCCGGTCCGTACGGCCGGGCGAGCTGCGATACCTGTGACGTCGGGTCCGCCCGTGGGACCGGGGGGACGGGGTCTCCCCGGTCCTCCCGGTCCCGTACGGGCACCTTGCCCCAGGACACGCAAAAGCCCGGATCGTCAGGCGGAAATGCCGTCGATCCGGGCCAAGGCGTCGTCCGCGCCGTACGGCTGCAAGTACGGCAACCAGCGCGGGTCCCTATGGCCGGTCCCGATGATGCGCCAGGCCAGGCCGGTGGGCGGGGCGGGTTTGTGGCGCAGCCGCCAGCCGATCTCGCCGAGATGGCGGTCGGCCTTCACGTGGTTGCAGCGTCTGCAGGACGCCACCACGTTGTCCCAGACGTGCTTGCCCCCGCGGCTGCGCGGGATGACGTGGTCGACGCTGGTTGCGACGCCACCGCAGTACATGCACCGGCCCCCGTCGCGCGCGAAGAGCGCCCGGCGGGTGAGAGGAACGGGCCCCCGATAGGGAACCCGCACGAATCGCTTGAGCCGGACCACGCTGGGTGCGGCGACTGTGACGGTCGCGCTGTGCATAAAGGCGCCGGACTCCTCGAGAGATACGGCCTTGTTCTCGAGGACGAGGATGAGCGCGCGGCGGAGCGGTACGACGCCGAGTGGCTCGTACGACGCGTTGAGGACCAGGACGTGCGGCACGGATGCCTCCTTGTACGCCGGCGGCGCGTGGCTCGCGCCGGGACGATCTGCAGTCAGTCTCCCCTCATGCCTGGTGGATGCGCCACCATGTCCCGGTAACGGGCTGGGAGTGTTTTCGACCACATCGGCTTCCTCCCCAGGCTCCCGACCATCTCCTCCCCCCTCCTCGCCGAACTGTTCGCCTCACCTGCTGTTCGTCTGCTCTGTACATCCCCCGGGTGACACCGTCTCTCCCCCGGACAACGCAACGATCCCCGCACGATGCCCCGATAGTGTGGTTGTTCCGCCCGTCCGGTGACCTGTTCGTGACCTTGGACCTGACCGCCGTACCGGCGGGCGGGCCGTTGTTGCACCTGGAGGTACCCGCCGTGTCGTCCTTGCCCGTCCTACTGGCCGCCGGACCGTCACCGACACCGTCACCGTCGGAGACCGCGCCTTCCCTGCCCACCGTGCAGGACGCCCAGCAGCGCGCGACGAACGCCGCCGGCTGGGTGGAGGAGAACTGGTCGACCTGGCTCGCGATCGGCCTGCGGGTGCTGCTGATCGTGGTGATCGCGGCCGTGCTGCGGGTGGCGGTGCGGCGGGCGATCACCAAGCTGATAGACCGCATGAACCGCGGCGCCCAGTCGGTGGACGGCACCGCGATCGGCGGCCTGCTGGTGAACGTGGAGCGCCGCCGTCAGCGCTCCCAGGCCATCGGCTCGGTGCTGCGCTCGGTGGCGAGCTTCCTCATCCTCGGCACGGCCGCCCTGATGATCCTGTCGACGTTCCAGATCAATCTGGCGCCGCTGCTGGCCTCCGCGGGCGTGGCGGGCGTCGCGATCGGCTTCGGCGCGCGCAACCTGGTCACCGACTTCCTCTCCGGCGTGTTCATGATCCTGGAGGACCAGTACGGCGTCGGCGACTCGATCGACGCGGGCGTGGCGTCCGGTGAGGTCATCGAGGTGGGCCTGCGCGTGACGAAGCTGCGCGGCGACAACGGCGAGATCTGGTACGTCCGCAACGGTGAGGTCAAGCGGGTCGGCAACCTCTCCCAGGGCTGGGCCACGGCCGGCGTGGACGTCACCGTGCGTCCCTCCGAGGACGTCGACCGCGTCAAGGCCGTGCTCGGCGAGGTCGGGGAGGCGATGAGCAAGGAGGACCCCTGGAACGAGATGCTCTGGGGCCCGATCGAGATCCTCGGTCTGGACAGCGTCCTGCTCGACTCGATGGTGGTGCGCGTCTCCGCCAAGACCATGCCCGGCAAGTCCCTGACGATCGAGCGCGAACTCCGCTGGCGGATCAAGCGCCGTTTCGACCAGGAGGGCATCCGCATCGTCGGGGGCCTGCCCCTCCAGCAGGAGGAGGGGGGCGCGGTCGACCCGACGGCGGGCATGGCGGCCCCGTCGGTGTACGCCAACACCGCCTCCCCGCAGGCGGCCGCCGCGTCCCCGATAGCGCCGCCGACGAGCACGACGAAGTAGGCCCGCGCGCCTCGCGCCCGGCGGCACCGGCCGCCGTTCACCCGACGCCCCCAGGTAACGACTCCGTCGCCCGGGGGCGTTCGCTCTTGACGCCCGGTTTACGGCGGCCTACGTTTCCCTCCCAGCGAACAGGAAACCTTCCTAACAGTGGCGCCGGGTGC
This sequence comes from Streptomyces sp. NPDC002309, assembly GCF_053593375.1. NCBI lineage: Bacteria > Bacillati > Actinomycetota > Actinomycetes > Kitasatosporales > Streptomycetaceae > Streptomyces > Streptomyces sp. NPDC002309. The sequence goes on from NZ_JBSFCI010000001.1 coordinate 250,179, forward strand.
GAGTCCCGGCCGCTGCCGAGCCGAGCGGTCGAAAGGCAGGTGCCGAAGCCATGGCGGGAACCGCGGGCACCCCGGGCACCCCCCGCGTGCTGCGGGCCATGAACGACCGTGCCGCGCTGGACCTGCTCCTGGAGCACGGCCCCCTCTCCCGCACCCGGATCGGCAAGCTCACCGGCCTGTCCAAGCCCACCGCCTCACAGCTCCTGGCCCGGCTGGAGGCCGCCGGCCTGGTGCTGGTGACCGGCACCAGCGAGGGCCGCCCCGGGCCGAACGCCCAGCTCTACGCCGTCAACCCGGCCGCCGCCCACGCCGCCGGCCTCGACGTCACCCCGGAGCGCGTCCTCGCCGCCGTCGCCGACATCACCGGCCGCACGGTGGGCACGTACGAGGTCCCCACCCCCGGCAGACGGCCGGACCGGCCCGTCGTCCAGCAGGTCACCGACGCCCTCGACGGCGCCGTGAAGGCCGCGGGGCTGGGCACGGCCGACATCCACCGGCTCGTGATCGGCACGCCCGGCGCCTTCGACCCGAACACCGGCCGGCTGCGCTACGCCTCGCATCTGCCGGGCTGGCACTCCCCCACCCTCCTGGACGAGCTCGCCGCCGCGCTGCCGATGCCGGTGGAGTACGAGAACGACGTGAACCTCGTCGCCGTCGCCGAGCAGCGCCTGGGCGCCGCCCACGGGCACGCCGACTTCGTGCTGCTGTGGAACGAGGGGGGCCTCGGCGCCGCCCTGGTCCTCGGCGGCCGGCTGCACCGCGGCTGGACGGGCGGCGCCGGCGAGGTCGGCTTCCTGCCCGTGCCGGGCGCGCCCCTGGTCCGCCAGGTCACCAAGGCCAACAGCGGCGGCTACCAGGAGCTGGCCGGCTCCCAGGCCCTCCCCGTGCTGGCCCGCGAACTGGGTGTCCCGGACATCCCCTCCGGCCCCTACATCGAGGCCGCCGCCGCGCTCCTGGCCCGCGCGGCCGAGGAGTACGACGCCCCGGGGCACGGCACGGACCGGGGCGACGCCGACGCGGGGCGCCGCACCCGGCGGGCCGAGACCGGGCCCGGCCGCCGCACCGCCCCCGCGGACGAGGGCGGCGACGCCCCCGCCCGCCACGACACCGGACCCCGGCCCGACGACGACCCCCACCGCCGCCTCCTGCACACCTACGCCACCCGCCTCGCCACCGGTCTCGCCTCGCTCGTCTCCGTCCTCGACCCCGAACTCGTCGTCCTCAGCGGCACCTCCCTCACCTGCGGCGGCGAGACCCTGCGCGCCCTGGTGCAGGCCGAGCTGGCGGAGCTGGCCGCGGCCCGGCCCCGGCTCGTGCTCGGGGACGTACGCGACCATCCCGTCCTGCGCGGCGCCCTGGAGAGCGCCCTCGCCACCACCCGCGACGAGGTCTTCGACACCTCGCGCTGAGCAGCACCCCCGACCCGGCCCGTTCCCGTCCCCCGCCCTGGGAGGCTTCGCCATGTCCGGAAAGTCACGAAAAGCAGCCACGCGCGTCACCGTCTCCATAGCCCTCACCGCCGCCACCGCCCTCCTCGCGACCGCGTGTACCGGCCAGTCCTCCACCGGCGCGGACGACGACCCCTCCGAAGCCACGACCCTCACCTTCTGGCACGCCTGGAGCGCCCCCTCCGAGGTCGCGGCGGTGAAGGCGATGATCGCCGGCTTCGAGAAGGCGCACCCCCGGATCGACGTGAAGGTCGTCGGCAACATGACCGACGACAAGATCAACCAGGCCCTGCGCGCGGGCGGCGACAACGCCCCGGACGTGATTTCGTCCTTCACCACCAACAACGTCGGCAGGTTCTGCGCGTCGCGGGCGCTGGTCGACCTCAACCCGTTCTTCGAGAAGTCGGGCATCGACCCGGACACCACCTTCCCGAAGGCGATGAACGAGTACACCCAGTTCGAGGGCGTCCGCTGCGCGGTCCCGCTGCTCGGTGACGCCTACGGGCTCTACTACAACAAGACCGCCTTCGAGAAGGCCGGCATCGAGGCCCCGCCGAAGACCTGGTCGGAGTTCGAGTCCGTGGCGAAGAAGCTCACCGTCCCTCAGGGCGACTCCTTCGAGCAGCTCGGCTTCATGCCGAACTACCACGGCTGGGAGACCACCACCGAGCACTACCTCGGCCAGTTCTCGCCGACGTACTTCGACAGCGACGGCAAGTCCAACGTCGCCGAGGACCCGGCGTTCACGGCCGCGTTCACCCTCCAGAAGCGACTCGTGGACGCCCTCGGCGGCTACCGCAAGCTGGAGAAGTACCGCGCCGGACTCGGCGACGAGTGGGGCCCCAAGCACCCCTTCCACACCGGCCAGGTCGCCATGCAGCTCGACGGCGAGTGGCGCCTGGGCATGGCCCTGGACGCGAAGCCCGGTTTCGAGATCGGCGTCGCCCCGCTGCCCGTGCCCGACGACCAGGCCGACGAGTACGGCAAGGGCTACCTGAGCGGCACCATCGCCGGCATCGCCGCCACCAGCAAGAAGCAGAACGCGGCCTGGGAACTGGTGCGTCACATGACCACCGACACGGACGCGGTCGTGAACTTCTCCAACGACATCCACAACGTCCCCTCCACCCTCGACGCCCTGAAGTCGCCGAAGCTGAAGTACGACCCGCGCTTCAAGACCTTCCTCGACATCGCCGCGAACCCGGCCTCCTCGACCACCCCGGCCTCCGTCAACGGCGGTGTGTACCTGACGACGATCCAGGAGTTCGGCTACGACTACGAGAGCGGCAAGGCGACCGATCTGAAGGCGGGACTCGCGAAGACCGCCCAGCAGATCGACACGGACATCGCCCAGGCCGAGTAGCGGCGCGCCCATGAGCACCCTGGCGGCCAAGCACCGCAGATCAGCACTGCGCACGCTGGCCTTCCTGTCCCCCTGGCTGATCGGCTTCTCGGTCTTCTTCGCCTATCCGCTGCTCTCGACGCTCTACTTCTCGTTCATGCGCTACGACGGCTTCCAGCCGCCGACCTGGAGCGGAACGCGGAACTGGACCTACGTCTTCGAGCACTACCCGCTGTTCTGGCCGGCACTGCGCAACACCCTGTGGCTGGTGCTGGTCATGGTCACCCTCCGGGTGGCCTTCGGACTCGGCGTCGGCCTGCTCATCACGAAGATCAGGACCGGCACAAGCGTCTTCCGCACCCTCTTCTACCTTCCCTACCTCGCCCCGCCCGTCGCCGCCACCATGGCCTTCGCGTTCCTGCTCAACCCCGGTACCGGGCCGGTCAACTCGATCCTGGAGGGGGCCGGCATCCCGGCCCCCGCCTGGTTCGCCGACCCCGCCTGGTCCAAGCCCGCGCTCACCCTGCTCGCCCTGTGGGGCATCGGCGACCTGATGGTCATCTTCATGGCCGCCCTGCTCGACGTGCCCAAGGAGCAGTACGAGGCGGCGGAACTGGACGGGGCGTCGGCATGGCAGCGGTTCCGGTTCGTGACGCTGCCGAACATCTCACCCATCGTGATGTTCGCGGTGGTCACGGGCGTGATCCAGACCATGCAGTACTACACGCAGCCGCTGATCGCCGGAAAGGTCGCGTCGGGCGTCATCCAGGGCGCCGGCACCCAGTTCGAGCCCGGCTATCCGGACAAGTCGACGCTCACCCTCCCCCAGCTCGTCTACAACCTCGGCTTCCAGCGCTTCGACTACGGAGCGGCGTGCGTGGTGGCCTTGGTCCTGTTCGCCCTGTCGATGGCGTTCACCGCACTGCTGATGCGGCGCCGGGGCGGCCTCATCCAGGCAGGTGACCGATGACCCACGTACTCGACAAGCCGGTGCCGGCGAGCGCGCCCGTGGCCCGGCGGCGGGCCCTGCTCGAATGGATCGCCGTCCACGCCCTCGGCGTCGCCGCCGCCCTGTTCTTCACGCTCCCCTTCGTGTTCGTCCTGCTGACCTCGCTGATGAGCGACAGCCAGGCGCTGAGCCGCGATCTGATCCCGGACACCTGGGAATGGGGCAACTACCAGCGGGTGTTCGACACGCCGGGCTTCCTGACCTGGTGGCGCAACACCCTCCTCTACGCCGGTCTGGGCACGGTCCTGACCGTGGTGTCGTCGATCCCGGTGGCGTACGCCCTGGCCAAGTTCCGCTTCCGGGGCCGCAACCTGTCGCTGATGCTGGTCATCTCGATGATGATGCTGCCGCCCCAGGTCGTCGTCATCCCCATGTACCTCTTCTGGGCGAAGCAGCTGGATCTCTCCGGCACGCTGTGGCCGCTGCTGATCCCGATGGCGTTCGGGGACGCGTTCTCCGTCTTCCTGCTGCGCCAGTTCCTCACGACGATCCCGGACGAGTACCTGGACGCGGCCCGCGTCGACGGCTGCGGGGAGCTGAGGACACTGCTGAGGGTCGTCCTGCCGATGGCGAAGCCGGGCGTGGCCGCCGTGGCCCTTTTCCAGTTCTTCTACGCGTGGAACGACTACTTCGGCCCCCAGATCTACGCCTCGGAGAACCCCGGCGCCTGGACGCTGTCCTACGGGCTGGAGTCGTTCAAGGGCGCGCACCACACCGACTGGAACCTCACCATGGCGGCCACCGTGCTGGTCATGGCCCCTGTGATCCTCGTGTTCTTCTTCGCCCAGAAGGCGTTCGTCGAGGGCGTCACGCTCACCGGAGTGAAGGGTTGACTGTACGAATGAAACTCACCGTGGTCGGCGGCGGTTCGACCTACACCCCCGAACTCGTGGACGGTTTCGCCCGTCTGAGGGACACCCTGCCCCTCGAGGAACTGGTGCTCGTCGACCCGGCCGCCGACCGGCTGGAGCTGGTGGGCGGCCTGGCCCGGCGGATCTTCGCCCGGCAGGGGCACGGCGGCCGGGTGGTGACGACCTCGGACCTGGACGCCGGGGTCGAGGGCGCCGACGCGGTGCTGCTCCAACTGCGCGTCGGCGGGCAGGCGGCCCGCCGGCAGGACGAGACCTGGCCGCTGGAGTGCGGCTGCATCGGCCAGGAGACGACCGGCGCGGGCGGCCTGGCGAAGGCGCTGCGCACGGTGCCGGTGGTGCTCGACATCGCCGAGCGGGTACGGCGGACCAACCCCGACGCCTGGATCATCGACTTCACCAACCCGGTCGGCATCGTGACCCGCGCCCTGCTCCAGGCCGGGCACAAGGCCGTCGGGCTGTGCAACGTCGCGATCGGGCTGCAGCGCAAGTTCGCGGCACTGCTCGGACTCGCGGCCTCCGACGTCCACCTCGACCACGTGGGCCTGAACCACCTCACCTGGGAGACCGGCGTCCGTGTGGGCGGCCCCCGAGGCGAGGACGTCCTGCCCAAGCTGCTCTCGGAGCACGGCGACGCGGTCGCCGCCGACCTGCGGCTGCCCCGCGAGCTGCTGGACCGCCTGGGCGTGGTCCCGTCCTACTACCTGCGCTACTACTACGCGCACGACGAGGTCGTCCGAGAGCTGCGCACCAAACCGTCCCGGGCCGAGGAAGTGGCGGCCATGGAAGGGGAGTTGCTGCGGATGTACGCCGATCCGGCACTGGACGAGAAGCCGGAGCTGCTGGCGAAGCGGGGCGGCGCCTTCTACTCGGAGGCGGCCGTGGACCTGGCGGCGGCGCTGCTGAGCGGCGCCGGGAGCCCGCACCAGGTGGTGAACACCTACAACCGGGGCACGCTGCCCTTCCTGCCGGACGACGCGGTGATCGAGGTGCAGGCGTCGGTCGGCGCGCACGGCGGTCCGCGGCCGCTGCCCGTCCCCACGGTGGACCCGCTGTACGCGGGCCTGATGGCGAGCGTGACGGCGTACGAGGACCTGGCCCTGGACGCGGCGCTGCGCGGCGGCCGGGAGCGGGTCTTCAGGACGCTCCTCGCCCACCCCCTCGTCGGCCAGTACGCCTACGCCGACACCCTCACCGACCAGCTGATCGCACACAACCGGGAGCATCTCGCGTGGGCCTGACCGCACCTGTCCTCGCCGTCGACGCGGGCAACAGCAAGACGGACGTCGCGGTGGTGGCGGCCGACGGGAGCGTGCTCGCCACCGCGCGGGGCGGCGGCTTCCGGCCGCCGACGGTGGGGGTCGAGGCGGCGACGGACGTCCTCGCCGAGGCCGTGGAGCGGGTCTTCGCCGCGGCCGGCGTCACCTCCGTCACGCATGTCTCCGCCTGTCTCGCCAACGCCGACTTCCCCGTGGAGGAGGAGCAGTTGACCGAGGCCCTGCACGCGCGCGCGTGGGGGGCCACCGTCGACGTCCGCAACGACACTTTCGCGATCCTGCGGGCGGGGGTGACCGAGCCGCGGGGCGTCGCCGTGGTCTGCGGGGCGGGCATCAACTGCGTCGGCATGCGGCCCGACGGGCGCACCGCGCGGTTCCCGGCGATCGGACGGGTCTCCGGGGACTGGGGCGGGGGTTGGGGGCTGGCGGAGGAGGCGCTGTTCCTCGCGGCTCGCGCGGAGGACGGGCGCGGTAGGCCGACGGAGCTGGCGCGGACCCTGCCCGCCCACTTCGGGCTCGACTCCATGTACGCGCTGATCGAGGCACTGCACCTGGAGCGGGTGCCGCCCGGCCGGCGGCACGAGCTGGCGCCGGTCGTGTTCGCCACGGCCGCCGAGGGCGACGCGGCCGCCGGCGCCCTCGTCGACCGGCTGGCCGAGGAGGTCGTGAGCATGGCGACGGTCGCCCTGACCCGGCTGGACCTGCTGGACGAGGAGACGCCGGTCCTGCTGGGGGGCAGTGTGCTGGCGGCCCGGCACCCCCGACTCGTCGACGGGATCCGCGAACTGCTGGCGGCGCGGGCTCCGAAGGCGGTGCCCCGGGTGGTGACCGCGAGTCCGGTCCTGGGCGCGGCGCTGCTGGGCCTGGACCGGCTGGGGGTGGTGGCGGACGGGGCGCGGGAGCGGGTGCGGGCCCACTTCGACGACTGAGGCGCGCGGGGGGCGCGGTGTCAACCGAATCCACGGGAACCGAACCGATTCCACCCGCGTATTCATGGGCAGGGGGTGCTGCGGGAAGCGCGATCGTCCAAGATCCACGCAAGGCCGGTGCGGATTGTCGGTCCCGGCAGCGATACTTGCGGCGACGGATGACCACGGGGGAGGTCAGCAGTGACACAACCGCCCAGGAGCAGCGCGGCGCCACCGGCGTCGGGCGCGCCCTCACCGCCGCCCGCGGTGCCGCGGCAGTCCTCCCCCGCACGCCCCGCACCCGCCGTCGCCCCGCCCCGCCGTACGGCCTTCGCGGAGGGCGTGGACCGGCTGCGCGCCGCCGCGACCACCGAGCCGGGCCGGCTGCGCATCATCGGCGCGCTTCTCGCCCTGCTGGTCGTCGCCTTCGGCGCCGTCTCGGCCTGGCAGGCCACCGCCCGTGCGGCCGCCGCCGACGACGTGCTGAACAAGAGCCAGCCCCTCAGCTCCGCCGCGGCCGACATCTACCGCTCCCTGGCCGACGCCAACACGGCCGCGTCCAGCGGCTTCCTGGCCGGCGGCCAGGAGACGCAGGCGTCCCGCGACCGCTACGAGAACGACATCCGCACGGCGGCGGAGAAGCTCGTCCTGGCCGCCAACAGCTCCGAGCCGAACTCCCGTTCGGCGGAGACGATCGCGAAGCTCAACCGGCTCCTGCCGGAGTACAAGGGCCTCGTCGAGCGCGCCCGGGCCAACAATCGCCAGGGGTATCCGCTCGGCGGCGCCTACCTGCGGTACGCCAACGACACGATGCAGACCGAGATGCTCCCCGCGGCCGAGGACCTCTACACGTCGGAGAACGAGCGGCTGCGCGGCGACTACGCGCACGCGACGCCGTACCCCTGGGCGGCGATCGCCCTCGGCGTGCTCGCCCTGGGCGCCCTCGCGTGGGCCCAGCACCGCGCGTACGCGCGGACGAACCGGGTGCTCAACCACGGCCTGGTCGCCGCCACGGCCACCACGACGGTCGTGCTGCTCTGGCTGGTCGTCGGCCACAGCCTGGCCCGCGCCGGCCTGAACGACTCCTACGACCACGGCGTCCGCTCCCTGAACGTCCTGCACGACGCCCGGATCGCCTCCCTGAAGGCCCGCGGCAACGAGAACCTCACACTGGTCAGCCGGGGCGCCGAGACGGTCGAGGTGGGCGGCGGGTTCAAGGACAAGTTCGATGTGGCCTTCCAGGCGTCGATGAAGGACCTCGCCGCCGGTCTCACCGCCGCCGGGAACCTCGCCGACGACCAGGCGGGCGAGCAGCCCGTGGCGACCGCCGCGAGCAGCATGGAGGTGTGGCAGGAGCGGCACCGGCAGGCCCGCGACGCCGACGACGCGGGCGACTACCAGGCGGCGCTCAGCAAGATCATCGGCGCGCCCGGCGACGAACCCACCGGCGAGTGCTTCGACAGCGTCGACCGCAGCCTGGAGACAGCCCTCGAACACGAGGAGCGGGAGTTCGAGCGGGCGGCGGGCGGCGGCCGGAACGCGATGACCGGGCTGCCGGCCGGCGCGGCCGTGCTCGCCGCCCTGGGCGCGGCGGGCGCGTTGCTGGGCATCGGCCGCAGGCTTTCGGAGTACCGGTGAAAGGGGGCGTGACGATGCAAGCACGACGTCTGCGGGCCAGCCTGAAGGGCTGGGGCGGCGTGGGCGCCATGGCGGTCGTCTGCGCCCTCGCGGTGGCCTTCGCGCTGCTGCTGCCCCACACGCGGCCGGTCGGGGACGGCAGCACCGGCGTCGGCGGCTCCCGCGTGGCCGACGGCCGCCAGGCCAAGGCCGAGACCTGCGAGAACCCCCAGGACCGCAGCCTGCCCCCGTCGAGCGTCGAGGGCGACACGATCGCGGCCGTCAAGCGGCGCGGCCACCTAGCGGTGGGCGTCGACCAGAACAGCTACCGCTGGGGCTACCGCGACCCCAACTCGAGCGAGGGCGCTGTCGAGTTGGAGGGCTTCGACATCGACCTGGCCCGCCGGATAGCCCAGGAGCTGCTCGGCGACCCCGACCGCATCCGGTTCAAGGCCATCCCCACCAACCAGCGCATCCCCGCGATCCAGAGCGGGCAGGTGGACATGGTGGTGCGCACCATGACCATCACCTGCTCCCGGCTGGAGGACGTCGCCTTCTCCGCCCCGTACTTCCTCACCGGCCAGCAGGTCCTCGCCCCCAACTCCTCGACGGTCAAGGGCTACGACGACAGCCTCGCCGGCAAGCGGATCTGCTCGGCGGCGGGTTCGACGGCGTACGACAACCTGGCGGCGGACCGGAAGTCCGGCCGGCTGCCCGCCTCCGCCGACATCTCCACCACCGTGCCCAACCAGCTCGACTGCCTGGTCCGGCTCCAACTCGGCGAGGTGGACGCGGTGGTGACGGACGGCGCGCTCGCCGCCAGCCAGGCCGCGCAGGACCCCACCGTGGAGCTGAAGGGCGACCGGTTCACCACGGAGTACTACGGCGTGGCGATGAAGAAGGACGCCGACGATCTGGTACGCCGGGTCAACCGCATACTGGCCGACTACCGCACGGACGGCGGCTGGAACGCCTCGTACGACAAGTGGCTCTCCCCGACGCTGGGTAGGGACTCGGAGTCGGCGACCCCGCCGACGCCGCGCTACAGATGACCGGCCGGCAGTGAAGCGACAGCACAGACCAGCAGACGACGAGAGGTGATCGATGGGCGTCACGGGTGCCTCCGGTCCGGTGATGGACCGGGACCAGGTGGACCGTGCGCTGGCGCGGCTCGGCGCGGAGCACGAGGCGATCGAGACCTCGCTGCTCGCCCTCCAGGACCACGCGGGCCGCCGGCTCCTCGAAGGCGCCGAGCTCACCGGCACGACCAAGGAGCGCTGGGCGGCCACGGAGGCGTCGGTCTCCCTGCTGTGGGCGTATTTCGACGCGTACAGCGACGCGCTGCGCTCCGCCCGCGGCATCCGCGCCCGGCGCCGCTGGTCCAGCCGCGAGGATCTGGTGGACCTGACCGACCTGCTGCGTGGCGAGTCCGTGACGGTCGCCGGCGGCGCCGCGACGGCGAACGCGCCGACGCTGCCCGGCACGGGCAGGCTCAGCGAGAGTTTCACCCTGGTCACGCTCGTCGACCGGATGAACGACCTGTACGCCGGATCGCTGGACATGGTGGTGGCCTGCGACGCCGTCTGGTCGGCGCTGCCCGCCCGGATCGATCTGCTCGCCGCCGAGCTCCAGCGGACCCGCAAGCTGGCGCACTCCGTGGGCGTACGCCCCGGCGAGCACCCGGCCGGTGACGACCTGGAGCGCATCACCCGCACCCTGACCCGGCTGCGCGAGCGGGTGGTGTCCGACCCGCTGGCGTACTGGCGGCGCGCCGAGGGCAGTTCGGCACCCGGCGGCGGCAGGCCGGACACCACGGTGTACGACCGGGAGGCGCGCGCCCTGGAGGAGGTGCGCCGGGAGATCGACGCCGTGCTCGCCGTCCGCAAGGACGCCGAGCAGCGCCTGGTGGCGTTGCGGGACGTGCTCTCCCGCGCGGACCGCACCCTCGCCGAGGCGCGCACCGCGCGCGGGGAGGTGCTCGCGAAGATCGCCGCCACGGAGGTGCCGGTGGTCAGCGGTCCGCCGATCGCGCTGCAGGAGCAGTTGACGACGGCCGCCGAGTACCGCAGGCACGCGCAGTGGCACCGGCTGTCCCCGCTCCTGGAGTCCCTGGAGCAGAAGGCGGAGGACGAACTGCTGCGGGCCCGCGAGTCGCTCACGGCCGTCACCGCGCCGCTCGCGGTCCGCGCCGAACTGCGCGGCCGGCTCGACGCGTACAAGGCGAAGATCGCCCGGCACGGCCTGGCGGAGGACCCGCTGCTGATGGAGCGGTACGACGCGGCCCGCCGCATGCTGTGGAGCGCGCCCTGCGACCTGCGGGTCGCCGAGCAGGCCGTGCTGCGGTTCCAGCACGCGGCGGCCGAGATGCTCGGCACCGCGCCGCGGGTGCCGCAGCAGGGCGGTCCGCCGGAGTTCCAGGACCGCGGGAGGGAGCCGTCGTCATGAGCCAGGCACAGCACAGCTGCCAGCGTCCGGACTGCGAGGGCGCCTACGACGACGTCGGCGGCGGCGAGCTCTACTGCGACACCTGCGGTCTGGCGCCGGTGGTGTCCTCCGACGGCATGGTCGGCTCCCCGCCGACCGGTGTCACCGGCGGCAGCGGTTCGGCGGCCGGCCGCGGTTCCCGCTCGGCCTCGCGCGGCAGCTCCCGTACGTCGTCGCAGTCCTCGAAGTCACGCCGCTCGGTGTCGGGACGGCTCTCCCGCTCGCTGTCGAGCCGTTCCTCCGACCGCTCGGTGTCGGTGCGCAGCTCCGGCTCCACGTCCGGTTCCCCGACCCGGGGCCGGCTGGGCGCGGGTCTGGTGCAGGTGCCGCAGGTGCCGCGGCCCGACCCGCGCGCGATGGTCCTGGCGAACCCGGAGGTGCCGGAGCGCAAGCGGTTCTGCTCGCGGTCGGACTGCGGGGCCCCGGTGGGCCGCGCCCGCGGCGACCGCTCCGGACGCACCGAGGGCTTCTGCACCAAGTGCGGCCACCCGTACTCGTTCGTGCCGAAGCTGAGGTCCGGCGACATCGTGCACGGCCAGTACGAGGTGGCGGGCTGCCTCGCGCACGGCGGGCTGGGCTGGGTCTACCTCGCCGTCGACCGGGCCGTCTCGGACCGCTGGGTGGTGCTCAAGGGCCTGCTGGACACCGGCGACCAGGACGCGATGGCCGCCGCGATCTCGGAGCGGCGGTTCCTCGCGGAGATCGAGCACGCCAACATCGTGCGGATCTACAACTTCGTCGAGCACCTCGACCAGCGCACGGGCTCCCTCGACGGGTACATCGTCATGGAGTACGTCGGCGGCAAGTCCCTCAAGGAGATCGCCAACGCCCGCCGCACGCCAGGGGGGCGGCGCGACCCGCTGCCGGTGGAGCAGGCGTGCGCGTACGGCATCGAGGCGCTGGAGGCCCTCGCCCACCTGCACAGCCGCAACCTGCTCTACTGCGACTTCAAGGTCGACAACGCCATCCAGACCGAGGACCAGCTCAAGCTGATCGACATGGGCGCGGTGCGCCGCATGGACGACGACGAGTCGGCGATCTACGGCACTGTGGGCTACCAGGCGCCCGAGGTCGCGGAGGCCGGACCGTCGGTGGCGTCCGACCTGTACACGGTGGGCCGCACACTCGCCGTCCTGGCCTTCGACTTCCAGGGCTACACGAACGTCTTCGCCGACTCCCTGCCCGACCCCGACAACATCGACGTCTTCCGGCAGTACGAGTCCTTCTACCGGCTCCTGGTCCGCGCCACCGACCCCGACCCGGGCAGGCGGTTCGCCTCCGCGCAGGAGATGTCGGAGCAGCTGACCGGCGTGCTGCGGGAGGTCGTGTCCCTGCAGACGGGCCGGGCGCGGCCCGCCCTGTCGACCCTGTTCGGGCCGGAACTGCGCGTGACGGACGCGGAGTTGTTCCCCCGGCTGACAGGCGAGGTGTCACGGCTGGGGGCACGCGTGACGCCCGCGCGCCGGGCCGGGACCGGCGCCGACGCCACCCCGGCGTCCGGTGACGCCCTGCGCGCCCTGACCGGCGGGACCGGGCTCGTGAAGCCCGTCGGGACGGGTGCCGCCGCCCTCGCCCTGGCGGTCCCCCGCGTCGATCCCGCCGACCCCGACGCCGGCTTCCTGGCCGGACTGATGGCCACCGCGCCGGCCGAACTGCTCAGCGCCCTCGCCGCGGCGCCCGCGCCCTCCGTGGAGACCCGGCTGCGGCAGATCCGGGCACGGCTGGAGAACGACGAGTCCGCGGCCGCGCTGGACGCCCTGCGCGCACTGGAGGAGGAGCGCCCCGAGGACTGGCGCGTCGTCTGGTACCGCGGGGTGGCCGCGCTGGCCACCGGCGACCACGAGGGCGCCGCCCTGGCCTTCGACGCGCTCTACGACGCCTTCCCCGGCGAGACGGCGCCCAAGCTGGCCCTGGGGCTGTGCGCGGAGGTGCTCGGGCAGCTGGACAACGCCGCCGAGTACTACCGCCTGGTGTGGACGACCGACCCGAGCTTCGTGAGCGCCGCGTTCGGCCTGGCCCGCGTGCAGCTCGCCACCGGCGACCGGAGCGGCGCCGTGCGTACTCTGGAGTCGGTGCCGGAGTCGTCCATCCACTACACGGCGGCCCGGGTGGCCGCCGTGCGGGCCCGGCTCCGGCAGCGGACGGCCGCCGTCGGCGACATGCCCTTCCTGGAGGATCTGACCGCCGCCGCCGGGCAGGTCGAGGCGCTGGACGCGTACGGTCTGGACCCGACCCGGCGGGAGCAGTTGGCCACGGAGGTGCTCGGCAGTGCCCTGGACTGGATACTCTCCGGGGGCCGGGGTTCCGTACCTCCCACCGCCGAGGGACGGACGCTGTTCGGCAGCGGCCTGGACGAACGCGGGCTGCGCTTCGGACTGGAGCGTTCGTACCGCACGCTGGCCCGTCTGGCGCGGGGCGGCGAGGAGAGGATCGACCTGGTGGAACGTGCCAACCGTTACCGCCCCCGGACATGGGTGTAGTTGATGTCGCAGATGCCCCAGCTGTCCGCCTGCCCGAGCTGCGAGGAACCCCTCGAGTCGGGTGACCGTTTCTGCGGTGCGTGCGGATACGACCTGTCCGCCGTGCCGTCACGGCCGGACGACAACCCGACCCTCACCTTGAACGGCTCGGGGGCCGCACCGGCCGACCCGGGCGGTTCCGGCCCGCCCCCCGCCGCGCACGCGCCGGCGGATCCGGCGGGCGCTGACCCGGGCGGCTCCCCCCGGCCCCCGGCCGGACCGGAGCACTCCTCGACGGGCGTGCGCTTCGACCGGCGCCCGGAGCCGGAGGAGTACCCCCTCCAGGCCCCGGACCCGCGCATCACCGCCGACGTCGCAGCGCCCGCCGAGCCCTCGGCGGTGTGCGTGGCCTGCCGCGCGGGCCGCGTCGACCACGACGGCTACTGCGAGAACTGCGGGCACGCCCAGCCGCGCGAACGCGACCACATGGAGCAGGAGTCCGGGCCGATGGCCGCGGTCAGCGACCGCGGCCTGCGCCACCACCGCAACGAGGACGCCTTCGGCATCGGCCGCACCGCGCTGCCCGACGGCTCCGAGGCGCTGGTCGCCATCGTGTGCGACGGCGTGTCCTCGGCGACCCGCCCGGACGACGCCTCCCTGGCCGCCTCCCGCGCGGCCGGCGCCTCGCTGCTGGCCGCCCTGCCGCTCGGCACACACCCGCAGCAGGCCATGCACGACGCGATCGTCGCCGCCTCGCACGCGGTCGACGCGCTGGCCCGGGAACCGGCCACGGCCCGCGAGCACCAGCCGCACCAGAACGCCCCCGCCTGCACCCTCGTGGGCGCCGTGGTCACCGCCGGGCTGCTCGTCGTCGGCTGGGTCGGGGACAGCCGTGTCTACTGGGTGCCGGTGGACCGCGGCGCCCCGGCCGCCCGCCTCACCGAGGACGACTCCTGGGCCGCCCAGATGGTCGCCGCGGGCCTGATGAACGAGGCCGAGGCCTACGCCGACGAGCGTGCCCACGCCATCACCGGCTGGCTCGGCGCGGACGCCTACGAACTGGAGCCGCACACGGCTTCCTTCAAGCCGGACCGCCCCGGTGTGGTGGTCGTGTGCACGGACGGCCTGTGGAACTACGCGGAGGCGGCCGAGGAGATGGCGCGCGTCCTGCCGGCCGACGCCGCCGTACGCCCCCTGCACGGGGCGCGGGTCCTCGTCGGTCACGCCCTGGACGGCGGTGGCCACGACAACGTAACAGTGGCCGTCGTGCCGTTCCCGGTGCCGTCGCAGGGGGCAGGATCGGCCTGAGGCCGCGCGCGGAGGCCTGGAAAGGCTGCGCGGACCGGAGGGGACCGGTCCGCGATTCCGTCGTCGCCCCACCTCCCGTGGGGCGTGCAAGGGGGATTTGAGAACGTATGGCCAATTTCTCGAAGTCGAACGTGCCGCAGTTCTCGGTCGACGTGTACCAGAACGAGTACCTCCCGGAGGGCGGCCGGGAGGTCAACGCGATCGTCACGGTGACCGCGACCGGCGGCGGCACGGTCGGAAGCGCCGTCGCGGCGCCGCACCTCTACTCGCCGGGCCAGGGCCCGTCCGCGGCGGTGGCGATCATGGTCGACTGCTCGGGCTCGATGGACTACCCGCCGACCAAGATGCGCAACGCGCGCGACGCCACGGCCGCCGCGATCGACACCCTGCGCGACGGCGTCCACTTCGCGGTGATCGGCGGCACGCATGTCGCCAAGGAGGTCTATCCGGGCGGCGGGCGGCTCGCCGTCGCCGACGCCCGCACCCGCGAACAGGCCAGGCAGGCCCTGCGCAAGCTCTCCGCCGGCGGGGGTACGGCGATCGGGACCTGGCTGTGGCTCGCGGACCGCCTGCTGCACTCGGCGGACGTCGCGATCCGGCACGGCGTCGTGCTCACCGACGGCCGCAACGAACACGAGTCGCCGCAGGACCTCCGTGCCGCGCTCGACGCCTGCGCCGGACGTTTCACCTGCGACGCGCGAGGCGTGGGCACCGACTGGGAAGTGAAAGAAGTCACAGGCATCGCCTCCGCCCTGCTCGGCACCGCCGACATCGTCGCCGATCCGGCCGGACTCGCCGCCGACTTCACGCGGATGATGGAGACGGCGATGGGCAAGGAGGTCGGCGACGTCGCCCTGCGGCTGTGGACCCCGGTCGGCACGACGATCAAGTTCGTCAAGCAAGTCGCCCCCACCGTCGAGGACTTGACCGGCCGCCGCACCGAGGCGGGCCCGCGTGCCGGCGACTACCCCACCGGCTCCTGGGGAGACGAGTCCCGCGACTACCACGTCTGCGTCGAGGTCCCCGCCGCGCACCTGGGCCAGGAGATGCTCGCCGCCCGTCTCTCGCTGGTGGTCCCGCACCCCGACGGCACCGCCCACAACCTCGGCACCCAGGGCCTCGTACGGGCCGTGTGGACCGACGACATGGCCGCCTCGACGTCGATCAACCCGCAGGTCGCCCACTACACCGGCCAGGCCGAACTGGCACAGGTCATCCAACAGGGCCTGGATCTGCGCAAATCGGGAGACATCGACGGGGCAACGGCCAAACTGGGCCGCGCGGTTCAGCTCGCCGGAGCCTCCGGGAACGCCGATACGGCGAAACTCCTTGCGAAGGTGGTGGACGTGGTCGACGCGGCGACAGGTACTGTGCGACTGAAGGCAAAGGTGGCGGAGGCCGACGAGATGACGCTCGAAACTCGGTCGACCAAGACCGTTCGTGTAAAGAAGTGACCTGAATCAAAGCGAGCCCGACCCCCTGGGGTTGGAGAAATCCGGTCGAAACGGCCGGAAAGGGAGAGGGGGAAGCGCCGACATGCCGACCTGCCCGAACGGACACCAGTCGGGTTCCGACGACTGGTGCGAGGTCTGCGGTCACCGCATGGCGGGTGCCGTGCCCCCGCCCCCTCCGCCGCCCCCGGGCGGCGGCTACGGCTTCCCTCCGCCACCCGGCGGTCCCGACGCCGGCCGACCCGGCGCGCCGTCCGAGCTGTGCCCGCAGTGCCGCACGCCCCGCGAGGGCGGAGCGCCGTTCTGCGAGGAGTGCCGGTGGAACTTCCTGACCAACACCGCGACCTCGTACACCCCGGCGGCGCCGCGCCCGTCGGCCCCGCAGTTCCAGCGGCCGTCCGGTCCGCCGCCGTCGTTCGGGGGCGGTGACTCGTACGAGTACCAGAGCTCGCGTCCGTCGCAGATGAACCGCCCGGCCGAGCCGATCCCGCCGTTCGGCGCGGAACCCGGTCCGACGGGGCCCTCCGGCCCCGGTGGGTTCGGCGGGGAGCGGCCCGGTCCTTCGGGCCCGCCCGGATACACCGGCGAGCGCCCCGGTCCTTCCGGCCCGCCCGGATACACCGGCGAGCGCCCTGGCCCTTCCGGCCCGCCCGGATACACCGGCGAGCGCCCCGGGGGTCCGGCTCCCTCCGGTCCCCCGGCCTTCGGCGAGCGTCCCGGGGGCCCCGGCCCTTCCGCGTTCGGTGAGCGGCCCGGCGGCTCCGGTCCCTCCGGCCCGTCTGCCTTCGGCGAGGCACCCGGCGGTCCGGGACCCTCGGCATTCGGCGAGCGGCCCGGGGGCTCCGGTCCCTCCAGCCCGTCTGCCTTCGGCGAGGCACCCGGCGGTCCGGGACCCTCGGCATTCGGCGAGCGGCCCGGGGGCCCCGGCCCCTCCGGCCCCTCGGCATTCGGCGAGCGTCCCAGCGGCCCCGGACCCTCCGCCTTCGGCGAACGCCCTGGCAACCCTGGCGGCCCCGGCCCGTCCGGCCCGTCCGCCTTCGGCGAGCGACCCGGCGGCCCCGGCTTCGGTGGCGACCCGTCACGGCCGGTTCCCCCGCCACCCGGTCCGACCCAGGCCGGTCCCGGCGGCCCCGGTTCGCACCCGGGCGCCCCGCAGGCCTTCCACCAGCCGGGCCCGTCCGGCCCACCCGCCCCACCCGCGTTCCCGCAGGAGACGGGACGGCCGCAGCAGGGCGGCCCGTCCTTCGGCGGTGACGACTGGGTGCTCTCCCCGCCGTCCACCGGCCCCGGCGGTCCGGGTCAGCCCGGTGGCCCCGGACAGCAGGGCGACTACGGTTACCCGCGCCCCGGAGCGCAGTCCGCACCCCCGCCCGGCCCCCCGCAGCGGCCCGCGACGTGGACGGCGACCATCGGTCCGGACCGTGAGTACTTCATGGCGATGATGCACCGCTCCGGCCCCGAGGCGGCGGGCCTGAACCTGCCCGCGTACTCCCCGGAGCAGCAGCGCACGCTCACCGGCAACCAGGTCACCATCGGCCGCCGCCGGCACTCCACCGGCGACACCCCCGACATCGATCTGGCGGTGCCGCCGGAGGACCCGGGCGTCTCGCACCAGCACGCGGTGCTGGTGCAGCAGCCGGACGGCAGCTGGGCGGTCGTCGACCAGAACTCGACGAACGGCACCACGGTGAACGGCGCGGAGGACCCGATCCAGCCCTTCGTGCCGGTACAGCTCCGGGACGGCGACCGCGTGCACGTGGGCGCCTGGACGACGATCACGATCCGCCGCGGCTGAGGGGGCCGGGCGAGGCGCCGATTCCGCCGGAACAAGCGTTCCGCGGGAACAGCGACTCAGCCCGGACCACGGCTCGACCGGGACCGCGACGCAGCACTGACCACGGCTCGACCGGGACCGCGACGCAGCACTGACCGCGGTTCAGGCCGCACCCGCGGCTCACCCCGCCCGCGGTTCACACCGCACCGCGGCTCAACCCGCACCGCGGCTCAACCCGCACCGCGGTTCAGGCCGGAAGGGGCCAGGCGTAAGGCCCCTCCGGCTCGTCCAGCCACGCCCACGCGCGTCCGCCGCCGACGGTGATCCCGTACCGCTCCCGGCCGGGTCGTCCCTCGCGCTCCCACAACGCGTACGCCTCCCGCGGATCGAGGCCGCCCCTGGTGAGGGCGAGCAGGAACCGGAACAGCTCGTGCTCCCGGCCCCGGCGCGGCACCGCTCCCGGCGGCGCCGACTCCTGGGCGGGCCGTCCGGTGCCACGCAGCGGGACGAAGTACGCGGGCGTCCGCAGGAAGTGACCCTCGGCACACCCGGCGTCCTCCACGGTCAGCACGATCAGCCCGGTGGCGAACGGCGCCAGGATGAGCCCGCCGGGACGGCACTGGGCGAGCCAGGCGGGCGGTACCGCCCCCAGGGTGCAGGTCGCGATGATCCGGTCGAAGGGGGCACGTTCGGGCACCCCGCGCGCTCCGTCCCCGGTGACGAGCACCGGACGGTACCCGGCGGCTTCCAGATGCCGGCGGGCCGACTCGGTGATCTCCGGCTCCAGATCCACGCTGGTGACGAGGTCCCCGTCGCCGAGCCGGTGCGCGAGCAGGGCCGCGTTGTAGCCGGTGCCCGCGCCGATCTCCAGCACGCGGTCCCCGTCCGCCACCCGCAGCTCGGTCAGCATCAGGGCCATCAGCGAGGGCTGGCTGCTGGACGAGAGCAGCTCACCGTCCCGCATCCGGGTCGCCAGCGGGGTGTCCTCGTAGGCGCCGCGCACCCAGCGTTCCCGGGCCTCAGGCTCGGGACTCTCGCCCCAGCACCGCTCCTGCCCGCCCCGGACGCTCCTGTAGTAGTACGGCACGAAGAGGTGCCGGGGGACCGTCGCGAAGGCGTCCCGCCACACCGGGTCCGCGGCCCACGCCCCGCTCGCGTCGATCTCCCGTACCAGTGCGGCCCGCGCCGCGGCGGCGACGGCCTCCAGGTCCTTGTCGAGTGCGTGCGCGCCCATAGGTCCACTGTGCTGCGCATCACACCGGGAGGCGACACCCGGGCCCGGCGGTCGGCCGGTCCTAGGCCTCAAGTCCTCGTCCTTCGCGTCTGAGACCATGGACGGGTGAATGAGATTCGGCGCGGCACGCTGCAGGAGCAGACCTTCTACGAGCAGGTCGGCGGGGAGGAGACCTTCCGCCGCCTGGTCCACCGTTTCTACCAGGGAGTCGCCGAGGACCCGATCCTCCGGGAGATGTACCCCGAGGAGGACCTGGGACCCGCCGAGGAGCGCTTCAGGCTGTTCCTGATCCAGTACTGGGGCGGCCCGACGACGTACAGCGAGAACCGGGGCCATCCCCGTCTGCGCATGCGGCACGCCCCCTTCGCCGTGGACCAGGCCGCGCACGACGCCTGGCTGAAGCACATGCGGGTCGCCGTCGACGAGCTCGGCCTGTCCGAGGAACACGAGCACACGCTGTGGAAGTACCTGACGTACGCGGCGGCCTCGATGATCAACACGGCGGGCTGAGACGCTCCGTCCCCGCGCCGGCGGGTGTCAGCGCACGCTGAGGCCCGGCACCCCGAGTCCGGCCCGGCGTACCGCGATCGAGCCGTACGGTGTGCGCAGCCGCAGCCAGGGACCCGACGAGACGAGCGCCATCTCCTCCGTCCCGGTGGCCGGGCGCAGGAATCCCAGGGACTGGGCGGCGTGCACGGCCCGCACGGGCAGGGGTGTGTCGCCGACGGTCCTCGACCAGATCTCGCGCCCTATCCGGTCGAGCTCGCCCCGGGTACGGCCCTCCGGCGGCAGTTCCTCCGTCCGGACCCGGAACTCGCTCACCACTGCGGCGACCGTCGCCCGCAGGCTCTTCGCCGTCGGCAGTCCCCGCTCCGCCCGCCAGCCGCCACGCGGCGGCAGCACCCCGGCCCACGGGGGCCCGGTGACCGCGCGCGGAACGGCCGCCGTGGCCGCCGTCCCGTCCACGGACTCCAGCAGCTCACCGGCGGACACGGTCACGTCGAGGGTGACGTCCAGACCGTGCTCGTACGGCTTGGCCAGCCGCACCGCCCGGATCGCCAGCACCTCGAAGGACGGCGGCCGGCCGAAGACGGCGAGCGCGGTGTCCGCGGCCTGCAGGCGCACCGCCGCTCCACGGTCGTAGTGGAGCAGCCGGGAGAGGAAGGCAGCGAGGTCCGCCGCCTCCCCCTCGTCGGCGAGGTGCAGCACCGTCATGCGGCGACGGCCTCCTCCGCGGCGTCCGTGTAGCCCTCGAGGAACTCGCGTTCCTCCGCGGTGATCCGGCGCGGCCGCTGCGCCTCGAAGTCGAACGGCACGATCACCGTCGAGGCCCTGACGTAGAGCTGGTCGCCGTCCTTCACCTCGTAGGTGAGGGTGAAGGAGGCGGCCCTGATCTCCGTGACCCACAGCTCGATGTCCACCGGCGCGTGCCGGTGGACGAGCTGGCGCTTGTAGTCGATCTCATGGCGCGCCACCACGGACCCCTGCTGGAACTCCTTGTCCGGGCGGAACAGGAAGTCGATACGGGCTTCCTCCAGGTACCGGAGGAACACCACGTTGTTGACGTGGCCGTACGCGTCCATGTCCGCCCAGCGCAGAGGGCAGCGGTAGATGTGCCGCAAGAGATCAGCCCCGGGTCAGCTTCTTGTAGGTGGCGCGGTGCGGACGCGCGGCGTCCGCACCCAGCCGCTCGATCTTGTTCTTCTCGTACGACTCGAAGTTGCCCTCGAACCAGAACCACTTGGACTCGCCCTCGTAGGCGAGGATGTGCGTGGCGACCCGGTCCAGGAACCACCGGTCGTGGGAGACGACCACGGCGCAGCCCGGGAACTCCAGCAGCGCGTTCTCCAGGCTGGAGAGGGTCTCGACGTCGAGGTCGTTGGTCGGCTCGTCGAGGAGCAGCAGGTTGCCGCCCTGCTTCAGGGTGAGCGCGAGGTTGAGGCGGTTGCGCTCACCGCCGGAGAGCACACCGGCCGGCTTCTGCTGGTCCGGCCCCTTGAAGCCGAAGGCGGAGACATACGCCCGCGACGGCATCTCGACCTGGCCGACGTTGATGTAGTCCAGCTCGTCGGAGACGACGGCCCACAGCGTCTTCTTGGGGTCGATGTTCTCGCGGCTCTGGTCGACGTAGGAGATCTTGACGGTCTCGCCGACCTTGATGGAACCGGAGTCCGGCTCCTCCAGGCCCTGGATCATCTTGAAGAGCGTGGTCTTGCCGGCGCCGTTCGGGCCGATGACGCCCACGATGCCGTTGCGCGGCAGCGTGAAGCTGAGGTCGTCGATGAGGACCTTCTCACCGAAGGCCTTGTTGAGGTTGTTGACCTCGACGACGATGCTGCCGAGCCGCGGGCCCGGCGGGATCTGGATCTCCTCGAAGTCCAGCTTCCGCATCTTCTCGGCCTCGGCGGCCATCTCCTCGTAGCGAGCCAGACGCGCCTTGGACTTGGCCTGCCGCCCCTTGGCGTTGGAGCGGACCCACTCCAGCTCCTCCTTGAGGCGCTTGGCGCGCTTGGCGTCCTTCTGCCCCTCGACCTTGAGACGGGTCTGCTTGGTCTCCAGGTACGTGGAGTAGTTGCCCTCGTAGGGGTAGGCACGGCCGCGGTCGAGCTCGAGGATCCACTCGGCCACGTTGTCCAGGAAGTACCGGTCGTGGGTGATGGCCACGACGGTGCCCGCGTACTTGGCGAGGTGCTGCTCCAGCCAGTTCACCGACTCGGCGTCGAGGTGGTTGGTGGGCTCGTCGAGAAGCAGCAGGTCGGGGGCCTCCAGCAGCAGCTTGCAGAGCGCGACACGGCGCTTCTCACCACCGGAGAGGTTGCTCACGGGCCAGTCGCCGGGCGGGCAGCCCAGGGCGTCCATGGCCTGCTCCAGCTGGGCGTCGAGGTCCCAGGCGTTCGCGTGGTCGAGCTTCTCCTGGAGCTTGCCCATCTCGTCGAGCAGCGCGTCCGAGTAGTCGGTCGCCATCTGCTCGGCGATCTCGTTGAACCGGTCGAGCTTGCCCTTGATCTCGGCGACGCCCTCCTGGACGTTCTCCAGGACCGTCTTGTCCTCGGTGAGCGTGGGCTCCTGCATCAGGATGCCGACGCTGTAGCCGGGGGAGATGAAGGCGTCACCGTTGGACGGCTGCTCCAGCCCGGCCATGATCTTCAGCACGGTCGACTTACCGGCACCGTTCGGACCGACGACGCCGATCTTCGCCCCCGGCAGGAAGTTCAGGGTGACGTCGTCGAGGATCACCTTGTCGCCGTGCGCTTTGCGCGCCTTGCGCATGGTGTAAATGAACTCAGCCAAGAGAAACCGTCCGGCAACTTGAATCTGGCAGTGGGCAGATACACCCCATCTTGCCGTACCGCCACCCCTAGGAGGAAACGCGTCTACCGGAGGAGCCCTGACCTGGGGGTTCACGATGAACAACTTGGGCCCACCTGTCACCGCCGGTCCCTGTCGGTCGGCCTCGGGCACCCTCGCACGGCCCGGAGACGGCCCAGCCGGTCCCCTGGAAGGTCCTGGAAGTGGTGGCCGGGCCGATCGATTCGAGCTCCTCGCCACAAGCCTGAACGACCGAACCCTCTGGGCGGTCGTACACAAAGCGGCCCCCACGACACCGCCGCACCCTAGGGGCTAGCTCTGTAGAGATCGGTCATTCGAGGTCATACAGGCTGCAGGGAGGGCTTTGAGGGCCGGTGATGGATGCTGGCGGTTGCTGTACTTCGTTGTGGTACAGCAGGATCCCGACCGGGGGTGAGGCCATGGAGCGGGAACAGCTTGAACGGTTGCTGAGCGGTGGCGACGACACGTCGTCAGCCGCCCTGTCCGCTCTCCGCGCCGGCGCATCTCACGTCGTCTGGGACGGAACGACGTCAGCCGAGTCACTCGCGATGATCTACGGGCGCCGACTCCGTCACACCCTTCGAAGGGGCATCGAGACGTCCGGCCTGGTACGGGCCGTGCAACGCCTCGACCTCTACGCCCGACCGATTCGACTGGGCCAGATCAGGAGTGCCGACGGATCGTGGATCTTCATGCTGTTTCTCGACGAGGACGGCAGCACGCTGGTGGCGTGCACGGGCGTTCGGCGGACCCGATCAGACCTACGACGACCAGACACCGACTGAAGCCCTGCATCGCCGACACGCGTGCCAACTGTGTCGGTGGGGCGATGGATCGTGTGCGGGGGCCTTCACCTGCGTTCATGGGCGGTCGGCCCGTAATGCGGGCCGGGTGCTTGGCCTCGTCTAACGGCTGTGACCGGAGCTGATGAGACGGAAACTGAGACGGTGAGGCAGGGGGACGTTGCTTCAGTCCTCCCCAGGTGGGATGAGGCGATCGGCACCCTCGGCGTCGTCCACGTCACCGTGGGCGTCGACTGTGATCGGGGTGGCTCGTCCCTTGGAGGTAATCAGCCAGGCAAGAACCTGCTCGGTCAACGGCCCGTTGTCGGGGCCCTCGTCCGCCCAGAAGGCGCGCCAGCCACCGCCGGGGACGGCGGCTACCACCTGATCGGCTCGCTCCAAGTGGGAGAAGTCCGGGTAGTCCGCTACCGGAAGGCGGGTGCCGCGTTTGGGATCGACCACGAGGGCCACGCCCGTTGCCTCGTCCCAGGCGTCGACGTCCACGGTCCGACCGATCAAAGTCTCCGTGCCACTGAAGATGGCGAGCCAACCTGTCCTGTTGAAGTAGTGCACGTGGTCATAGTCCATGGCGGCGGTTGGCCTCTCCGTGGGACGGTCAACTTCGATTCCCTGCTGGGACCTCAGCTTGGAAAGCAGCGGGCGAATAGGGCGCTGAGCTGCGTTGATGGGAGACCTGAGCCCTCTCCGCGTCCGCTGGCTTTCACCGTGCTTCCCCGCTGTTCCCGCTCGCTCTGGCGCGCTTGTGGTGCGCACTCTCGAAAGCGCGGGGGCGGGAGTGTCCGTGCCTCCTGTCATGATCCTCGGGTGCTGCAGATCCCGGGATACGAAGGCCCTTTGACCGAGGGGAGCGCCTACCTGGACAACCCCTTGTTCTGGCCGGTGCACCTCGGTACCTGCTTGCGTGACGAGGACGCACAACGGGCCGCGTTCGGTGCGGACTGGGACGCGGCCATGGAGCTGTACCGTGCACTGTCCGCCGACCACGAGTGGCCGGTGTTCATAGTGCCCCTGCGTTCGGGACACACCATCTACGTCGTCTACCGCAACCTCGACGGAGATCGAGGGGTGGACTACCTGATACATCACCCGGCTTGGCCCGCGGTGGAAACCCTCGCAGTGGACGACGGCCACTTCATGGGGCCCGGAACAGCCTGGCTGGAACTGCTGTCCGCTGCTCGACAGCCGGCGCAAAGAGGGGTTGGCGATACCGACGCTCGACTCTTGCTGCTCTTCCCGACCCTCGGTGACGCGCAACTCCCCGACGACGCGGCTGTTCCCCTCACCGCCGCGCTTGCCGCTCTCACCTTGATCGAAGAGCCCGCCGAAGTCGCGGAGATGCTGCTGGAAAACCAGGGCCAGTGGGAGCCTGCCCACTGGAGGCTGGCGAACGCCGTCTGGATCAACGACGGCGGCCACTCCTATCGAAACCCCTGGAACGCCTTCGCTCTGCCGGAGGGGCGCCTGCGGGAGATCAGCAACGCTTTGAATTGCGAAGAGCGACAATCGCACCATGTATCTCACTGAAGCTCTGAGCTTTTGAACCGCCCCGGGTTTGGTCGAGACTCTATGTTGTGGCTGTGAGCTTGGGTTTTACGGTTTCGCGGTAGTAGTTGGTCTCGTATTCGGCGGGTGGGATGTGCCCGATCTCGCCGTGGAGTCGTCGGTGGCAGTACCAGTCGATCCACTCGGCGGTGGCCAGCTCGACGTCGGAGAGTGTCTTCCAGGGCCTGCGGGGTTTGATCAGCTCGGTCTTGAACAGGCCGATCGTGGACTCCATCAGGGCATTGTCGTATGCGTCGCCGACCGATCCGATGGACGCGGCGATTCCTGCCTGGTCGAGGTGCTCGGCGAGGGCGAACGACGTGTATTGCTCGGATTCAACCGGTCGTTGCAACACCGGTTTGTTGGAGCAAGAGTTGCTGCTCGTTGAATGCCTCGGCCGGGGTTCTCCAACCGAGTGTCTTGCGGGGCCTGGTGTTGAGTGTGTGAGCGACGGCTTCGATCTCTTCGGCGGACCAGCGCGAGAGGTCGGTGCCCTTCGGGAAGTACTGGCGCAGGAGTCCATTGGTGTTCTCGTTCGTGCCTCGCTGCCACGGACTGTGCGGATCGCCCTGACCAGGCGTAATGGTCAGGGGCCGTCGTGCTGCGAGGTGCCCGCTCGGAACCGGGATTCCCTGTGGTTCCCCGCCCGATCGGGCACGGACGGGGCATGGGCGCCTTCTGGTCCGTAGCTCTGGAGAGAACGATCGATCACAGTCATACCGGCCGCAGTGGAGCCCATGGCGACCTCTGTCGTGCTGGAACGGTTGCTGTGGTTGCTGTACTGCTGCCATCAGTTGGTGTCGCGGCAAGATGGCGCAGTCCCACCTTCACACGGTGGTGCTGGAACCGCTCCGGGTGCCCCAGGTGTCATGTCCTGTCATGAACACTGGCACGCCAGGACGCTACTCCTGGATCCCCTGGGTGAGTTCATCGTTCTTCAGCGCCACGCTAGGGGCCACCACATGGACCCTGACAGCGGAGGCGCGTGCGTACTGCGATGCAGGGTACGAGGCCGGCGGGCGCCTCGAACTCAACTTTTTGCTCCCTGTGACCATGGTGGGCGGTGCCCTTATCGGTCTCGCCGCCTACGCCGTCGGTCGGCTTCTGACCCTGCGTGCTCCGGTGGCTGTGCGCATCGGTGTGCCGACTCTGCTGGTGCTCGTCACGCCGGTGTTGTGGGCGTGGTGGTTCTTCGCGACCAAGGGGACGCTGGACGGCTATCCCGGCGATTCCGGCCTCTGCCCCGCAAGCAACATCCCACCATGGTGGCCTGACTGGATTCCTGCCTGACGTGTTGCAGCGAGGCCGGGCGTTTGGAAGGCGCGCTGCCAGTGACTCGCATGGCTGCCGCTGGCCTGGGCCTACGTTGCGGCCTGGCCGTACCTCGCCTGCCGACTTCGACACGCATTCGACACTGTGGCTGCGGGGCGTGCGGCTACAGATCTTCGAAGGCGTCTTCGCCGGGTCGCCAGGTCATCCAGGAGTGATCAACGAAACCGCTGAGCGTCGCGATCTCTGGACCGATAAGTTCGCTCTCGGCGGGGTGCAGCTCAATGGAGCCGGTCACGAAGTCGACCTTGACCCCGGTGCCGGTCTCCTCGTGGGTGGCGGTCACGCTCTGAGAGATGAGCCCTCGTAGCGCGTCGGTCCAGCCGGTCTCCGTCGGTGAGAACCGTTGTCCGGACAGTTTGACGGTGGGGAGTACGTCGCATGAGAGCACGGGCATGTCGTCGGTCGGGCCGTCGAACCGCAGTTGTACATAGTCCAAAACGAATTGCACCGAGTACAGGCGGAAGCCGACGAGGCGGCCAAGTAGGAAGTTCAGCTCATATGCCACGGCAGGGAGTCTAGGGGGCAGGCCGGGACGCCCGGCAGTGTGGGGTGGCCATGGTGCGCAGGTCACCGGCGCATCTCCACTTCGGCGAACCGCGGTTGACCGCCCCGACGACACGGCTATGGCTCGCGCCCCCTTCTTCCCGAAGCAACTCGGATGGGCCCGCAGCCTTGGGCCGTAGTGGTTCCTACCTGCTCTGATGGTCCGCAGACGTCCGCGCTTGCCCGCCGTTGTTCGTCTGCGTTGTCACGCAGTTGCAGTGGACACTCGGGGGTGGGTCTCGGGGCGCGATACAGTGCGCGGCGTGGACATACCCGGCTGGTTCCTCTGGATCGCTATCGGGCTGGCCGGCTTGCAGGCCCTCGGCCTCGTTCCTGTCATTCGCCGCCTGCGAGGTTCCGACTCATCGGTGCGTTTCAAGGCGCGCCTTGACCTGCTGGACATCGTCGCCTCCCTGCTGCTCTTCGGCGGCGTGCTGCTGAGTCTCACAGTGGCGGAATCCTGGTTCTGGCTCGCCTTCGCCGGCTTCGCGCTCATGACCGCCATCTACGCCGTGCAGGGTGTCCACTGGCTCCGCGCGCGCCGCCGTCCCACGACCTGATCCAAACGACAGGCTCTCGCCACTCGGTGCACTGCTTCTTCTTGCCCTGGGTCTTGTCGGGAATCTTGGTGGGCTGGGTTTTAGCTCGTCAGGGGCAGCGGGCCCGTGCGCCTGGTGGTCGTCTTTCACCGTGTTCCCTCGCTGGCCCTCGATCGGTCTGGTGCGCTTGTGGTGCGCGTGGACTCCGCCGCTTGATCAGTCTGCGTCATCAGGGAGTCAGCTCGGCGTCGGTGGCCTCCGTCAGCAGGCGAAGGTCGAAGGTGTAGCCCTCGTCGCAGAAGACCACGTCAAGGTGTGCCGGAGCGAGTCTGCGGAACACGACCGCCAGCCACGCAGCATCCTCGTACCGGAGGTCCAGGTACAGGCAGGTGCCGTCCTCGTGCAGGTATGCCTCGCCCGGACCGTCGTCCGTCTCGAAGGACCAACCGAAGCTTCGTGCCTCGCTTCGAACCAAAGGCGTCTTGAAAGTGAACGCCCGGCTGCTTCATCTTCGCTCGCAAGCGTTTTCGGAAATGCTGTTAATGTCCGGCCTCGTGAACGACTTGCTGATACCGCAGCCCCGAAGGCATCCGCAGGCCGGGCGACGTGCGCGCCTCGCGCGTGCGGCCGCCGGACTCGCCGCCGGGGCAATGCTGGTGCACTCCGTGGTGACCGCACGCCTGCACGGGGACATCCGCTACGTGCTGGCCTGCCTGCGGAGCAGCGACGCGGTCGGCATCTCACCGTCGGAGACGTTCACCCACCGGCCCTATTTCTACCGGTGGTTCATCTACGGCCTCGATCAGCTGACCTTCGGCCCGACAGCCGTCCGTGAGGCGGTCATGCGCGCCCTCGGCGTTCTGCTGTGTCTCGCCGTCGGGCTCGCCCTGCGCGCGGCGCTGCGCCGACGGCTGGCGCGCCGGGAAGCCGACCTGACCGCCGCCGCGGTCGCCTTGGTCCTCGCGCTGGCGCCGCGCGCGGACTTCCTCCAGCCCGAGTGGACGGCCGCGCTGCTGTCCGTGCTCGCGGTGGCCGCCGTACTCGCCGTCGAACGGCCTCTGCCCGCCGCCGTGTTCGCGGCCGTCCCGCTCGGGCTCACGGTGATGATGAAGTACTCCACCGCCGCCACCGCGCTCATCGCCCTGCTGGTCGTCCTCGCCGTCGACCGGACGCGCGCGCTGCTCCTGGCCGCCACCACGGCCGGCTCGGGCCTGGCGCTGTTCGGCTTCAGCCTCTGGTCGGGCTCGCGCGAGTGGCAGTGGTTCAGGGACATGCCGCAGATCAACCAGGGCTCGCTGTCCCGCCAGGGCCTGCGGCCGGGCGAACTCTTCACGAAATCCGTCGACTTCATCGCCGACCGGGCCGTGCTGAGCCCCGTGCTGCTCCTGCTGCCCGCCGCGCTGCTCCTGCTGCTGGCCTGCCAGGACGACCGGCGCCTGCGCACCCGGTGGGCGCTGGTCGTCGCGGCGACGGCCGCCGTCGGCTTGAGCGCTGTCGTGGTACAGGGCAACTGGTTCGCCTACCACGCCGCCGCGCTGCCCGCGGGCGCCGCCGCGGTCTGGGGACTGGCGGTGGCCCGGTGGTACGGCGTGCGGGGGCGGGTGCCGGTGTGGTTCCTGACGGCCGGCGCTACCGCCGCCGTCCTCACGCCGCTGTACTCGACCGCGCCCGGTGCCCTGCAGCGCCCGGCGGTCGTGTGGTCGGCGGGGCTCGTCGCGCTGGGCGCCGCGCTGGCCGACCTGCGCGCGGCCCGTGGCGCCGACTCAGGTTTCCGGCTGCCGCCCGCCGCGGCGGGGCTGGCCGGCATCGCCCTCGCCGCAGTGACGCTCTGGCCGGCCTCCCCGCACCTCATGAACCACGGCAAGGTGCGCGACACCAACGCGGCGTACCTGCGGGAGTCACGTGCGACGGCGGACACGGCGGCGGAGGTACGGCGGCAGCTGCCGGACGGGGCTCTCGTGCAGTACCTGGCTTTCGGCGACGAGGCGTACTTCATCGGGCACGCCTCGCCCTGCCGCTACCCCATCCCGACGTTCCTCCAGCGCACCCGCTATCTGCCCGACGTGGCCGGCCTCGACTCGTACCGGGAGAACGCCCGCTGCCTGGACGAGGACCCGCCGCGGTACGCGGTGCTGAACCGCGGCTGGTTCCGGCCGGCGAGGATCGACCAGGAGCTGGTCCGGCGGATCGAGGCACGCTACGACTGCCCGCCGGCACCCGTGAAGCGGACGGTGGTGTGCCGGTTGCGGTGAGCCGGGGCGGCGGGGCGCAGTCGGCGCCCGTGGACGTGCACCCGGGCCCGCGCCGGCTCACCAGGCCCTCGTGGCGCGGGCCGACCCTCCGACGCCCCGGACACGACCCCACAGCGCGGGCCGATACACCAGACCCCGGAAGACCCCACAGCGCGGGCCGGCACACCAGACCCCCGGGACAGACCCCGCAGCGCCGGCCGACCCGCCGCGCCGGGACTACCGGGCCCCGATCACCTCCGTCACCCGGTGCGCCATCTCCACCGCGTAGTTCTGGCCCCGGTCGTGCGGGTAGACCTGCGCCATCGTGGCCAGCGTGACCCGGCTCATCGCCGTCTCGTGCGGCGGGATCAGGGCCCGATACTCCGGGGTGACGACGGGCTGCGCGAAGGGCGCGCGGGAGAAGTGCGTACCGGTGACCCAGGAGCGGTCGAAGTCGGGGTTCAGCCGCTGGAGCCACGGCACGTAGGACTCCAGCAGGTCCTCCGGGTCGGAGGTGAAGCGCCGGTCGTCGCGGCGTACGTAGTTGCCGACGTACACGATGTGCTTGCCGCCGTACTCGGCCCGGTCGACCATCCGCGTGTGCTCGACGACGGCGAGGAACGGGAAGTCGGTGTCGTTGACGTTGAGCCAGTAGTACGGGATGAGGCTGCGGTCCAGCTCCAGCACGAAGCAGGTGGCGCCGAGGTACTGGTTGCGCCATACCATGTCGTCGGCGGGCAACCCGGCGGCCCTGGCGAAGACGGGCTGCGGCGTGGTGACGACCAGATGGTCGAAGTCGTACGAGGACCCGTCCTCGGTGTCGACCGTGACCGTGTCGCCCCCCTGCCGGATGCCCGTCAGCCGCTTGCCGAACTCGATCTTCCCGCCGCGGTCCGCGACGGCGTCCGCCAGCGCCGCGTACACCATCTCGAACCCGCCGTGCACATAGCCCAGTTCGAAGGTCCGGCAGTGCACCCGGGCCCACAGCCAGGCCATGGACACCTCCTCGGCGCGCTCCCCGAACTTGCCGCGCAGCAGCGGCTCCCATATCTCCTCGGTGGCCCGGCGCCCGGCCCAGCGGCGCAGCCACTGAAGGGCGGTACGGTCGTTGAAGCGTTCACCGTCGCGGACGGCCTTCAGCGCGGCGGAGGAGACCGCGAAGCGCAGCGCGGGCAGCGGGGGCAGGAAGCGCAGCATCTCCAGCGGGGTGCTGAACGGGCGCAGCCGCCCGCCGCGGAAGATGCCGGTGGTGGGCTTGTGGAAACGCAGCGAACCTCCGAGGCCCAGCTCCTCGATCAGCTCGATCATGGCGCGGTCGGAGCGGAAGATGTGGTGGTAGTAGCGCTCCAGCGGTGTGCCCTGCACGGTCAGCGACGCGGCCAGACCGCCCAGTTCGTCGGCCGCCTCCAGCACCGTGACCGCGTGCCCGGCCTTCACCGCGTCGTAGGCGGCGGTCAGCCCGGTGGCTCCGGCACCGATGATCCCCAGGTTCACGCGAAACTCCACTTCCGGTTGAGCACGAATTGCACCGCCAGGACCAGCGGCAGCGAGGCGGCCTTGACCAGGTTCGGGTCGGCCCCGAGCCGGCCGGCGAACAGCCACAGCAGCCCCATGGTGAGCGCGATGCCGACCAGACCGACGGCGTAGAAGCGCACGAAGCGCAGCAGCAGCCGGTCGCGTTTACCGAAGGTGAACACCGCGTTGAGGACGAAGTTGTTGGTGATGGCCAAGGTGGTGCTGAGGCCGTTGGCGAACTGCTCGTGCCAGCCCAGCACGTTGTAGAGCACCGCGAAGACGGCCAGGTCCAGCAGGACGCCGCTGCCGCCGACAAGCGTGTACGTGACCAGCTGCCGCAGGTCCCGCGAGCGCCGCTCGCCCTGATCGCCGCGAGCCGGGGCCTCAGTCGCCGTCACGGCCGACCACTTGCCGGACGATGTACAGCGGCCGCCCCTGCGCCTCGTTGTAGGTGCGCCCGATGTAGGAGCCGAGCACGCCCAGGGACAGCATCTGCACGCCGCCCATGAACAGGACGACGACCATCAGCATGGTCCAGCCGGAGACCGTGATGTCCGGACGGAAGACCTTCATCGCCAGCGCGTACACGATGCCCACGAGGGACATCGTCAGCACCACGAAGCCCAGCCGGGTGATCAGCTTCAGTGGCACGGTGGAGAAGCCGGTGACCCCGTCGATGGCGAGCCGCGCCATCTTCCGCAGCGGGTACTTCGTCTCGCCGGCGAACCGCTCGTCGCGGTCGAACTCCACGACGGTCTGCACGAACCCCATCGAGGCCACGATGCCCCGCACGAACCGGCTGCGCTCCCTGAAGCGCCGCAGCTCGTCGGCGGCACGCCGGTCCAGCAGGCGGAAGTCTCCCGTGTCCAGCGGGATGTCCACCTCCGTGCAGGCCCGCAGCACCCGGTAGTAGGCGGCGGCGGTCACCCGCTTGAACAGCGTGTCCTGCCGGGACCGTCGCCGGGCGTGCACGATCTCGGCCCCGTCCCGCCAGGCGTCGATGAGTTCGAGGCTCACCCGCGGCGGGTCCTGCAGGTCGGTGTCCATCACGATCACCGCGTCACCGCCCGCCTCGTCGAGACCGGCGGTGATGGCTATCTGGTGCCCGAAGTTCCGCGCGAAGTCGACCACACGCACACGCCGGTCGTTCTTGGCCAGGTCCCGCAGAATCTCCAACGAGGCATCGGAAGAACCGTCGTTGACGTACACGAACTCGAACGACAGTTCGGGACGGGTTTGGACCGCGGCCACCAACTCCTCGTGGAACCGCCGTATCCCGTCCTGCTCGTTGAACACCGGCAGCACGTAACTGATGAGCGCCGCCGGCTCGGATATGTCTGACATGCGGCGACGCTAGGGACATTCGCTGAACAGGAGGCGAACACCTGGCGGCATCCAGAATTCGAACAGTTGGCGGAGTGCTACAACTCGCGTGCGACCGCCGACACCGCCCGACGCGTAGGCGCGGTGTGACA
This sequence comes from Streptomyces sp. NPDC002309, assembly GCF_053593375.1. Lineage (NCBI taxonomy): Bacteria > Bacillati > Actinomycetota > Actinomycetes > Kitasatosporales > Streptomycetaceae > Streptomyces > Streptomyces sp. NPDC002309. The sequence goes on from NZ_JBSFCI010000001.1 coordinate 282,669, forward strand.
CCTCGCCGCGAGTGTCAGGTCTCGAGCCGTTGCTCGGTGCGCTCGAGCCAACTCCGGTACCAGTGCCCGAAGTCGTGCCCGGTCGGCTCGATTCCTCGGTCCATCGGCCTCAGATCCCACCAGATGGCACCTCGCTGCGGGCCCGTCATCACCAAGAGCGACGCGTAGCCGCATCCCTGCTCGCTGAGGAACACCGCCCCCGCCTCCTGCGCGTCGTACAGCTCCTCGCAGCGGGCGCTCCAGGCATCGTACGCGCGATCGAACTCCTCGTCGGTCGCGAAGGCATCCGGCGTGGGCACCTGCGCCTCGAGCGCGGTGAGCTCGCTTCGCAACGCCTCGGCCACGAAGGGGCGTCCTGCGAACTCGGCGGTGGTCGGCTGTGCGGGGGAGGCGAGCCCGATGCCGAGCCACTGCCACCTGCCGTTGCCGACAGTCGGTGTCATCAGGCCGTAGTCGGGGCCCGCGCCCCCTCCTCCGACGCGGAGCAGGAAACTCCGATACTGCGCCGGCAGACCGGCGCCCAGGTCCGCTTCCAGCGCTCGGACCTGCTCTTCGCTCATGACCGGGCCGAGGCGAAAGCCATGCCCCCGTGCCCCGAAAATCGCGTCCGCCCCGGGGCGTTCGGCAAGCCGAAGCACCCGCTCCCGCACTCCCGCCCAGGTGTCCTCACTCACGGGCCCACGCTAGTGACCCACGCACCGCGCCGGCACGCGATTTTCCGTAGGGCCGCGACAAAGCCCGGACCGCCGCCCCGGGGCTACGAGGACGAGCGCATGACGGGACCCGATTCCGCGCCATGCCTCGGGAACCGCCCCGAGAGGAACACGTACGGTGCGGGGGGTGTGACCAGGAGTCGTCGCCCCCACCCACCGTCGCCGGGCACGCACCGGTGGTCCAGAACTGATCAGGGTCTGACGATCAGCGTGTCCGGATCGACTCGGTACCGCGGCGATCTGAACACGCCGACCTGCGAACGAGCAGCCGCTGGCTGTCTGCGACGGTGGCCGTCTCGCGCCTGGACCGAAGCCCCCGCGGCCCAGTTCCGGCCGTGAATCTGCCTCCGTGCCGCCCGTGCTCCGCCCCTCGCCGTTCCCCCACGGAAACATCGGGGCGGAATGCGCGATGATGACTGGAAAGGCTGTTTTGGTATTTGCCAGGGAGCCACAGATGGACGCCTTGGACGAACTTCTGCAAAGGGCCGACCCGTCAGCCCTCCTGACGCCGGACGGCGCCGTGCGCGGCCTCAACGCCGCGATGGCCACGGCCCTCGGCAGGCCGGCGGAGCAGTGCCTGGGCCGAGGCTTCTGTGAGCTGTGGCCGATGAACCGAAAGCTGTGCGCCGACGGTCTGATCCACGCCGCCAGGGCGAACACGGCCGCGATGCGGGTCATGGAGCTCCCCGGGCGCAACGGGGTACCCGTCTCCTGCTTGATCGAGGCTCGGCAGGTGAAGGACCCCGTCGACGGCGGGGAGCTGGTCTGGGTGCACGCGCTGGACGCGCGAAACGACCTCCCCAGCCTGCTGATCCCGCTCCGCGTGGCCACCGAGGCCGCCGACCTCGGCCTGTGGATGTACGCACCCCAAGAGGACCAGGTGGAGTGGCTCGGTGGCGCACCCGCCGTGTCGGCACTCTTCGGGGATTCCATCGCGCCGCTCTCCCGGGTGATCGCGGCAGTGCACCCGGACGACCAGGGTGCCTTCCTGCTGCTCCTGTCGACGTCCTCCGCCCAGCAGTCCCCCTGGGTGACCTTGCGGTACCGCACCCGGCACCACGGCTGGCACCGACTGGCCGTACAGACGCGTCGGCTCCAACTGGGGTTCGACGGGCCCGAACGTATCTTCGGGGTCGTCCGCGACGACACCAAGCAGGAGAAGCGCGAGCGGAAGGCGCGGGCCGCGCTGGCCGCCGAGCGGCAGCGCGCCAGGGACATCGCCGATTTCTCCGCGGCCTTGATCACCGCGGCCTCGGAGCAGGAGTTGCAGCAGGTCGTCCTGACCCGGCTCGCCGCGACCTTCGGTGCCAGCGGCGCCATGCTCGCGCTCGTCGACGGCAGCCGGCTGCGCTGTGCCACCGATACCGGCATAGCCATGCACGAGGTCGAGGCGCTGCACAGCCTGCGGCTGGGCGACCCGAGTCCTCTGCCCGAGGCGATCCGCACCGGCTCGCCGCAGTTCATCCCCGACCGCGAGCACCACATCAGGCGCTGGCCGCACGGCCCGTTCCCGCAGCTCGACCGGCTCGGCTCCGACTACGCCTACTCGATCACCCCCCTCAGCGAGTGCGGCGACCAGCCTCTCGGGGCGTGGGTGATGACCTACGAGCGCGGATATCAGCCGTCCCTGGACGAGCGGACCCTCATGGGGACGCTGGCCGACCTCGCCGGCCAGGCGCTGCGGCGCATCACACTGCAGCAGGCGCGGGTCGAGCTGGCCACGGCGCTGCAGCAGACCATGCTCCCCACACTGCCGCGGCACCTCCCGGGTCTGGACATCGCCGCCCGCTACCTGCCCAGCCAGGACGGGCTGGACGTCGGTGGCGACTGGTACGACGCCTTCCTGATGTCCGACGGAACGATCGCGCTGGAGATCGGCGACGTACAGGGTCACGACGTGGACGCCGCCGTCTTCATGGGACAGGTCCGCCTGTCCATGCGCGCGATCGCCGCCCAGGAACGGGACCCCGGAACGGTGCTGACCCGCACCAACGAGCTGCTGACCAGCATGGCCCCCGCACGATTCGCCAGCTGCACCATGTTGCGCCTCGACGCGCGTGACGGACAGGTCATCGGTACCAGCGCCGGCCATGTGCCGCTGCTGTGCGCACACGGGGACGGCAGCCATGAGGTCTGTGAGCTGCCGGGCGGGCCGGTCCTGGGCGTCGTGCCCGGCATCACCTACTCCGAGGAGCCCTTCGTCCTGGACGAGGACAGCGTGCTGGTCATGGTGACCGACGGCGTGGTCGAAGCACCCGGTCTGACGCTGGACGCCGGACTGGAACGAGCCGGAACCGTGGCGGCCCGAGCCGTCCACGACGGACTGAACGCCGAGCAGACCGCCGACCGCATCCTCGACGCCGCGATCGCCGTCGATCACCTCGACGACGTGGCCGTGCTGGTCATCCGACGCTCATGACGACGGACGACGGGGCTCGCCTCACCCCCGGCAAGTGGCCGCTTCCGCGGACCTGGAGGGGCAGGCACGGCCGCCGGGAACCGCGCCGACCGGCGATCCGACTGAGCAGCCGTCCCGGTGAGCAGCGGTACCGGGCCCGTGGCCCGCCTGGCACCCTGGCCCGCCTGGCCCGCCTGGCCCTCTAGCCCGTATCGGATCGCCTTGTCGGACCGCCGTGTCGCCGTGCTGCTGGATGCCCGGCGGCAGGACAGGAGTGGACCCGGCCCCTCGGGTCAGGGCTGCCTCTTCTTCCGGACCAGGACCAGTGCCGCCCCTCCGATCACCACGAGGCCGATGGCCACGCCCGCGATCACCGGTGTCGCGTCGGTGCTGCCGGTGGCGGCGAGGTTGACATCGGCGGAGGTGCTGCCGATCGTCGCCGGGCTCGGCTGGGTGAGGATCTGGGTCGACTCGCCCGCGTCGGAGACCTCATCGGCCTGCGTGCGGCAGTCGAGGACTCCGGTGAAGCGCTTCTCATAGCCGCCGGGCCCGCTGATCGTGAAGTCGTACGCCTGGTCCTCCTGGAGGGGGACCGTCACCGTACGGGTCTCACCGGCCGCGATGGCGTACTCGGCGCCCAACAGCTCGAAGGTGAACGCCTCGTCCCCCTCGTTGATCGCGGTGATGTCCACGCCGCTCTTGGCGCAGTTCTCCGCCGCGGACAACGCCGGTACCGCCCCCTGCTCCGCCCAGTTCGCACCCGCCGTCGCCGTGACCGTCGACTCGCTGGAACCGGCCAGGATCTGGGTCTGACTCCTGGTCTCGGAGGCGAAGGCCCGGCCGACCGGCACGGTGGTCGACGCCTGCACGGTGAGCTCGGCCGAGCCGTCCGCGGCGTCCTCCGGCACCAGGAAGAACAGCTCGCTGCCGTCCTTCGCGGTCGTGGCGTCCTTGCCGTCCTTGCCGACGATCCGCACGCCCCGCTCCGCGGCGTCGGCCGGCGGGGTCACCGTCACGCTCTCCGCGTTGGTGTGCACGGTCACCGGGCCGAGCAGTCCACCGGGATGGCCGGAGAGGGCGGGCGGGTCGAGTGTCAGCGACGCCGGCGGTTCCACCACGTCACGGGCTCTCTTCTCCAGGAAGTCCGCGAGCTGCTCGGCCTCCGGGTCCAGGGCCTCGACGTCCACCCCGTCCGAGTACCGCCAAATGGCCACCTGCGTGCCGGCCGCCGCGTCCTGCTCGCTGAGAGCGCCCCGTACGCCCGCCTTCTGTGCCAGCGAGGCGAGGTCGTTCACCTGCGGGTAGGAGTTCTGCAGGATCCAGCGGATGCGGCCGGCGTCGTCGTTGCCGCCCAGGGAGGTGCCGCTCCAGGGCGTCTCGTGGTACTCGGCGTCCTTCTGCGTGGGGTTGTGGATGTCCACGCAGTACGTCTGCAGCATGCCCCCGCCCTCGACGGACATCTCGAACAGGCCCGCCGAGATCTCCAGTTCGCCCTCGTCGGAGTGGACTCTCGCCGCGCCGTAGGTCTTCAGGCCGCCGATGGTCGCCGTCGCGCCACCCTGCGGCTGGGCGGGCGCGGTGTCGGCGGCGGCGGGGGCGGCCGTCATCAGGGCACCGCCGACGGCGAGTGCGGACGCCAGCGTCACAGCGGCGAGGCGGACCGCGCCTCGCCCGCACACGGAGAGTGCGGAGAACGAAGAAAGCACTGAATTCCCCTTCGAGCAGGACCCGTTGACATGGGGGGTAGGTCCCACCAGCAGAATCTCAAGCCACAAGAGCTATGTCCGGCATCCTAGGGATGCGGGCACACCAGGCTTCCCGGCGATCGCGTCGGACCGAGGATCCGAATCGCAATCGTTATCGCCCAGCCTCTTCGCGAACAGGGCTTATCGACAAATCCACGGAGGTCGTCCCGCGTGGACTCACCGATAAGCCGTAGTTCGGGCACCCTCCGGGCCCGTCACGTCACCCCCGCGACCTCCGGCTGCCTTGGGGACTCCGTATCCCCGGTGCCGTCCTCGGGTTCCCCGCCAGGAGACGTCTCCCACACCGGCTCCGGCGGCTGCGGCGAACCGGCCACCACCGTCTCACCCTTGACGCCCACGCTTCCCCTCCGGAACGCCGATGTCCCCCTCGCCAGATCGTGACCGATCGCCACGGCGTCGATGTCGGCGGACGTCCAGCTCTGCCCCTCGCGCACATCCGTCCGCACCTTCAACCGGCCTTGCACCACGACCGGATCGCCCACGCCCAGCGACGCCGCCGCGTTGGTGGCGAGCTGGCGGTTGGCCCACACCGTGAAGAAGTTGGTGTGGCCGTCCGTCCAGGTGTTCTTCTCCCGGTCCCAGTAGCGGGCCGTCACGGCCAGCCGGAACCGTGCCGACGGACCCGCGGCCAACTCCCGGTAGACCGGCTGCGTCGCCACATTCCCGACCGCACACACCATCGTCTCGTTCATCCTCGTCGTATCCCTCCCCCGTCCGGCCGCTCGCTCCGGACGGACACGCGTACGGGCCCGTCCCGTACGGCTGCGTCTGCCGGCCGCGGCTGCGCTCGTCCGCGCACCGCCGCCGCCATCGCGACGACCGCGTCCGTCACGACCGCCGCGAAGCCAGACTGCCTCTGTCGAGCCGAGCCCGCTGAGAGCTGTGGACAGCTCTTGAGCCTGTGGAAAACTCCGCAACCCCTTCGAGGGACAACGACCACTTCGAGAGACGGTGGGCCCGTCGAGATACGGCGGGCGCCCATCGAGAGACGACGGGCCCACGGAGAGACGGCGGCCCGTCGAGAGACAGCGGGCGCCCATCGAGAGACAGTGGGCTGAACAAGGCACGGCGGGCCCGCCGAGAGACGGCAGACCCACCGAGGAACGACGCGGGCCCATCGAAGCACGACGGACTCCTTGGCGGACGGGGCCCCAAGCGGCGACCGACCTGCGAGGCGCGGCGCCTACCTCACCGCCGCCCCCGTCCCCGCACCCGTCCCCATCACCCGGGCGTACTGCTCGCGCACCTCCCGGTACCGCAGCAACTCGGCCGCGACCGGATCCAGCACCCGTGCCCGTCCGCAGCCGGCGGCCGCCTCCCTCAGACGCCGCTCCGCCTCCTGCCCGTACCGCCGGGCCGGGCCTCGCGCGGCCAGTTTGCAGCTCCACTCCACCAGCGGGCCGCCGATGATCCCGGCCAGCATCAGCAGCACCGGCACGCCGAGATTCGGCGACATGACCCCGACGATCTGGCCCACCAGCCACAGACCGCCGACGATCTGAAGGATCGTCATGGCAGCCTGCACCAGCACGGCCGCCGGCCACCAGCCCGGCCGGGGCGGCCGCCCCGGCGGCATCCCGGCCCGCGCCGCCAGGTCGTCCAGCGCCTCGGGCAGCCCCTGGGACCCTCGCGCGGCGGCCTCCCGCACGGCCTGCGCCCACGGCGCTGGCAGCCCGGCCGAGGCCCGGTCGGCCACCGTGCGCACCGCGTGCTCGACCCGTTGCCGTGCGGTGGCCTGCTCCTCGGCCTGCGAGCGCAGCGGCAGCCGTCCTGTCGGGAGTTCACCGCGGTCCTGGAACCACCGCCACAGCCTCAGCCAGGGCGTCCCGCACGCGCGGTTGGCGTTGCGCAGCCAGGCCCGCTCGGCCGCCTCACCGGCGGCGGTCGCGCCCACGGCGTCCGCCAGCCGCGCCGAGAACTCGTCGCGCGCCTGCTCACTGAGCCCCGTGCGCCGGCGGGTCGCGTAGACGGGCCGGAGCCGCGCCGCGGCGGCGTCGAGATCGGCGGAGATACGCCGTGCCGCGGCGCCCCTCTCCGTCACGAACTGCCCGAGCACCTCCCGGAGTTCCCCGATGCCGTCCCCCGTCAGCGCCGACAGGGCGAGTACGGCCGCGCCCGGTTCGCCGAACTCCCCCAGGGCGATCCCGTCCTCGTCCAGCAGCCGCCGCAGATCGTCGAGCACCTGGTCGGCCGCCTCCCCGGGAAGCCGGTCCACCTGGTTGAGGACCACGAACATGACCTCCGCGTGCCCGGCCATGGGCCGCAGATAGCGCTCGTGGAGAACGGCGTCGGCGTACTTCTCCGGATCCACCACCCAGATGACCGCGTCCACAAGGTCCAGCAGCCGCTCGGCCTGTTCGCGGTGCTGTACGGCCGCGGAGTCGAGGTCGGGCAGGTCCACCAGGACCAGCCCGCGCAACTGTTCCTCCGCCTCCGGGCTCTGCAAGGGCCGCCGGCGCAGCCGCCCCGGGATGCCGAGCCGGTCGATGAGCGTGGCCGCGCCGTCGCTCCAACTGCACGCGATGGGGGACGCCGTGGTGGGCCGCCGTACGCCCGTCTCCGAAATGGTCACCCCGGCGAGGGCGTTGAACAACTGCGACTTGCCGCTGCCGCTCGCGCCCGCGATGGCGACGACGGTGTGCTGCCCGGAGAGCTTGCGCCGCGCGGACGCCTCGTCCAGCACCCGGCCCGCCTCGGCGAGCGTCGTGCTGTCGAGCCGCGTGCGCGACAGCCCCACCAGTTCACGCATCGCGTCCAGCCGGGACCGCAACGGACCGTCGTACGCGAGAGGAGCGACGCTCTGCGATCCGCTCGGGCGGGTCTGCGCCACGGCGGCCTGCTCGCCGCCGGAGCCCTCGGTCACCCGTCGCGCGATCAGTCCGTCGTCCCAGGCGCCTTCGGACTCCTTGCGACGGGAGGGGACCTCGCGCCGGGGGGTGTCACTGCGGCTGGGGATGCCGACGTGGAGGGGAGGGTCGGAGCGGCCGGTGGCGCTGTCGCGGCGGGCGCCGGCCCGACCGGCGGTGTCGTCGCGACGCAGCATGCCGGAACGGCCCTTCGTGTCGTCGCGCCGAAGAATGCCGCCACGCCCCTTGGTGTCGCCTCGACCGAGGGTGCCGGTACGGCCCTTGGTGCCGTCGTCACGGCGCGAAGCCTCGCCGCGACCCTTGGTGCCGTCGTCACGGCGGGAAGCCTCGCCGCGGCCCTTGGTGCCGTCGTCACGGCGGGAGGCGTCCGTGCGTCCCTTCGTGCCGCGGTCACGGCGAACGCCCTCCTCGCGACCCGCGCGGCCCTCCTGGTGCGAGTCGCCCTCGCGCGGGGAGCGGTCCTTCACGCGCGCGTGCCCCTCGCTCGCCTCCGACGCGGCATTCCTCTCCTCCCCCGTCCCGGAGTCCCCGGCCTTGCGCAGCACCTTCCAGGGCCGCCTGAAGGCGCCGCTGGCCCAATCCGTCCTCCAAGACGAGTCTTTTCTGGCGGCGGGGGTGTCCTTTCCCGAGTCACCGCCCTCCGAGGATCCCTTTGAACCGTTTCCGGAATCGACGCTCTCGCCAGAGGGGCCCTTTTCGGAATCATCCCCTCTGGGCGACTCCATTCCGGAATCCTCGGCAATGGACAGTTTTCCGGAATCCCTCTCCCCGGGCTCACTGTCGGTGGTGTCAGACTCCTCAGGACGGGAGCCCCGACGGGCGGCGCCCCGAGGGAGCGAGTCCGCGGGAGCAAGGCTCCGAGAGGCACGCCCCTGAAGCTCAGCGCTCTCAGAACCAGGGTTCTCGGAGTCACGCCCCGCAGCGTCACCGGTCCCAGGGGTACGGCCCTCGGAGCCCGACTCAGGACCGGAGCCCGAGCCCCAACCAGAACCGGTGCCCATACCCATGCCCATGCCCCTGCCTCTGCCAGGGCCGATGCCCGTGCCCCAGCCAGAACCGGTGACTGCGCCGGAACCGGTGACTGCGCCCGAGCTCGTGCCGGTGCCGGTGCCGGTGCCTTCGGAATCACCACCCACGGCGCGCGTCACCGACCACCCCTCCGGCCAACCCGCCATGCGCCCCCCGACGAACGACTCAGCGGCGCCCGCCCCCTCCGGCGCCTGCGGCTCTCCCGAGCACTCAGCCCCTTCTGCTCCAGCAGGCCCCTCAATCCCGTTCAACCCCTCTGCCCCCCGCGATCCCTCCGACTCCGACCCCTTCGATCCCTCTGCCCCCTGCTCCATGTCCTGCAGCCCCTGCGGCTCGTGGAGCTCGTGCAGCTCGTGGAGTCCCTGTGGCTCCTCTGGCCCTTTCACCTGCTCCGCACCCTCCGCCCCCTCCCGCTTCTCCGACCCGTCCGGCCTCATCAACGCTTCCGGCATCTCCGACCCGTAAGGCCTCTCCGACCTCTTAGACCTCTCCGACCCCGACACCCCGCCCGCTCCCTCCCGCGCTTCCGCCTCGCCCTGGTGCCTGTGCCTCTCCGGTTGCTCGGGATCGGCGTGTTCCGTGCGGTCCTGGTCAGTGACTGCGGTCACCGGTCACCTCTCCTTCTGCAGTACGGACAGCGCGGCAATGAGTTCCGCCTGCGGTTCGGGATGGACGTCGAGGGCCTCCAGGGGCGCGAGACGGCGCTCACGTTCGTTCCGCACGACCCGGTCCACACAGTCGTTGAGCAGCCGTCCGCCCCGGTCACGCAGCCGCAGCGCCCCGTTCGCCCCGAGCCGCTCGGCGAGCCCCTCGCCCGCGGAACGGGTCCGTCGGCCGCCCAGCAGCGCCGTGACGACGAGGACGGCGATCACCTCGGGATCCGGCGCGATGCTGCGGTCGAGCTTGCGGACCTCGTCCTCCGCGTACTCCTCCAGCTCGCGCCGCCACCGCCGTACCGCCATTCCCATGCGGTGCTCGGCGTTCTCCGTCGACACGTCCCGTTCCGAGAGCTCCGGCGCGCGCGCCGCGGGCTCGCGTCGCCATGCCTCGTCGACGCGCTCGTCGGCGGCCGTGACGGCGCACAGCAGGAGGGCGCTCAGACTTTCCACGAGGGCGTCGAGGAGCTCGCCTGCCTTGCAGTCGAGCGGAAAGGCCCGCCAGCGCTTCAGGGCGTCGCCGGACAGCACGGCGCCCGACTGCAGCCGCCCTCTCACGCGCGTGAGTTCGCTGTCATAGGCGAGTTCGACGGCGGAGGTGAGACGGAGGGCGGCGGCGTACTGGGCGGCTGCCGCACCGGCCAGCTCGGGCAACCGCGACTTGAGGGAGTCGAGGACGCCGTACGCCGTACGGGCCATGACCTGGTGGCGGCTCCCCGGGTCCTGGGCCTGCTGGACGAGCCACGTGCGCAGCGCCGCCACGGCGGTGGCCGGCAGGAGGCCGCCGCCCCAGGCGGACTCGGGCAGCTCGGGCACGGTGAAACGCGGTACGTCGCCGAGGCCGGCCTTGGTGAGCAGGGCGGCGTACTGCCGGGAGACCTCGCCGACCACCTGGTGGGGTACCCGGTCCAGGACGGTGACCAGTGTGGCGTCGTACTCCTTGGCGGTGCGCAGCAGGTGCCACGGGATCGCGTCGGCGTAACGGGCCGCCGTGGTGACCATGACCCAGATGTCGGCGGCGCAGATGAGTTCGGCGGCCAGGGTGCGGTTGTCGGCGACGAGGGAGTCGATGTCGGGCGCGTCGAGGAGGGCGATGCCGCGGGGCAGGGTGTCCGCCGTCTCGATACTCAGCACACGCGCGGAGGTGTCCCCCGGGACCATGGGACCGTCGTCGGCCTCGCGGCGAGGCGCCCACTCGCGCGCGAGGTCCGGCAGGACGCGCATGCCGCTGAACCAGTGATGGTCCTCCGGATGGCAGACCAGCACGGGCGTCCGCGTGGTCGGCCGCAGGACGCCGGCCTCGCTCACCCTGCGGCCGACGAGCGAGTTGACGAGGGTCGACTTTCCCGCGCCGGTGGAGCCCCCGACAACGGCCAGCAGAGGCGCCTCGGGCGCTCTGAGGCGGGGCACCAGATAGTCGTCGAGCTGGGCGAGCAGTTCGTCGCGATTGGCACGCGCGCGCGGGGCACCCGCCAGGGGAAGCGGAAAGCGTGCGGCGGCGACGCGGTCGCGCAGCGCGGAAAGTGCGTCGAGCAGCTGAGGCCGTACGTCCAATGTCACCACATGCGAAGAATGCCCAATTTTACGTGATATCTGAAGCATATGCGCATGTCTGCGTGCCGACGGAACGCAGCGGACAGAAGGTGCGACTGGGACATGGACACAGTCCAGGCATAACGAGTGCACAACACCCGACGCGCGAGACGTCAAAAGCGATGCACGATTCGTACCTGCCTGCGATTATCAGGACCGCTTCACCGAACCTCCACATCGAGCCACGGAGGCGAAGGAACAGGGTCAAGGATCTGAGAGCTCTATCCTTGTCCCCGGCGACGTCACGGACCGGCCCACACCCGGGCACCCACGACAGAGGCCACACACCCGGCCCCCGTAGCTCAGTGGATAGAGCAGGCGCCTTCTAAGCGCTTGGCCGCAGGTTCGAGTCCTGCCGGGGGCGCCAGTCTCCGCCCTCCTCCCGGGAGGGCTTTTTTGCTGCTCAGGGCCCGTTTCACTCGACACGACAAAGCCCCGGGCGCTCCCTCGACGATCAAGGGCAGGCTCCGGGGCCGTCCGGCTGCCAGCGGGTTTTCGCGGGTGGCCGTATCGGATGCGCGTCGAAGTTCTCAGCTGGGAGTCAGTGGGCGTCCGGCAGCCCAGCGAGGATCCCCCGCCGCTTCGAGCCGCCGCTCGAAATCAGACAGCGGCCCCTCGACGCACCGAGCGCGGGCAGCCGGAAGCACCGGAGCGGCGGCCGGCGGCTGAGGGCCCCGATGTCAGAGCCGGGTGCTAGCTTCCGCTGTCCAGGAGATCGGAAGGCGGTGAGGGCTGGTGGGGGCTTCGGGGTGGGACTACTACGTGCCGTACCAGGAAGACCTGAACGCGGCGCTTCAGCAGCTGCGACGTGAGGTGTTCAAGGCCGGCGACTACTACTGGGTGAACGGCGATGACTGGCGACCGGAGGCGGAGCGAGAACCGCGGCCGCACTCGCTGGAGGAGCTGTGGGAGGACGAGTTGGTCCAGGAGACCGGCACGCACTCGATCCTGGACATCTTCCGTGTTGTGGGGCCCGACGACACCCCGGACTACAACACGGTGGAACCCGTGACCGCCGAGGAAGCACGCGAGCTGCTGGGCACTGAGAAGCTGACGCGTGCGCACGTCAAGGACTTCGACGTCTTCCCCCGGTCACGATGGATCGGACGATGCGCAGTGCTGCACGACGACGAGGGCAACCCCCAAGAGATCCATTTCTGGGGCCACTCAGGCGACTGAACCGCAGACTGAGCACGCTGCGGCAGACATCCACGCCCGACATCAACGAGAACGCACACCAGCGCACTCAGGCGCCCGCCGATGGTATGCGCGAGGACGGGCGCAACCCTCGGGAGCGGTCAGTGAACGGAGAGGCGCGGGACAGTGGTCGGCCTGTCGAACGTTCGACCGCGAAGTGCCTGTTCAAAAAGGGTGATCCGCAGATGATCACCGTTACCCCGCCTGGCCGCCCGCGTTGAACGGGGAGTCGGCGGCACGTCTGCTGCCGCGCTTACCGAGCAACTAAGGAGAACGTGATGTCACGCATCGCGAAGGCGGCCGGTGTCGCTCTCGGCACGGGTGCCATGGTCCTCAGCGGAGCCGGCCTGGCCATGGCGGACGCGGACGCCCTGGGAGCGGCCGCCGACTCGCCGGGCGTGCTGTCGGGCAACGTCATCCAGGTTCCGGTCAACGTGCCGGTCAACCTGTGCGGCAACACGATCGACGTGATCGGTGTGCTGAACCCGGCCTTCGGCAACATCTGCGAGAACAACGGCGACAGCAGCACCAAGGACAAGGCCCTCGACGCCTACGGCAGCTGAGACGCCGTACACCCCGGGGCACTGGCGAGGGCACCTCATCAGGTACCGGTCAGTGCCCCCCGAGGTACCTCCCCGCGCCTCACCCGAGGTGCCTCCCGTACCTCATGAGCCCCGGCACCCCCGAGCGCCGGGGCTCTCGCCTGTCCGGACCGGCTCACCCGGGACCGGTTCACCCGTACCGGTAGATCCGCCCGTGGTCCTCCAGCTGATCCGGTGTCACACGCCATGGCGGCAGCGTCTGGTGACGTGCCACCACCCGGCCGCGCTGGGCATCGCCCTGCCCAGGGGGAGCGGCCGGCAGGTAGCGGTGGTCGCGGTGGCGCCCCTGCCAGCGTGACCACAACAGGTCGATGTAGGCGTGGTGCAGCCAGAAGACCGGGTCGTTGACGGAGGCGCCGCCGACCATGACCCCGCCGACCCAGCGGTGCACCCGGTTGTGGTTCTTCCAGGAGACGCTGCCCCGTCCGGCGCCCCACCCCTCCAGCTTGTTGCGGAAGCCCTTTTGGACCGTGGAGTCCCAGGGCGGGACGTCGTAGACCGCGTCCTTCAGCGCCGACTCCACGTCGCTCTTCGTCGGCAACTGGATCGGATCGCGGGAGCGGCCCAGGTCCCGGGTCAGGTACCTGACGTCCGAGACGTTCTCGTTGATCCTCCAGTTGCCCGAGGCGTACGCGAAGGGTCCGGTGGTCACCTGCCGGTCCGAGCGCCGCCCGTCGCCGCCCAGCAGGTCGGGCGTCCAGGGTGTCGAGGTGGTACCACGGTCACGGGTCCAGTCCCAGTACGGCACCGACACCGACGGATCCAGCCGCTGCAGCGCCCGCTCCAGCTCCAGCAGGAACTGGCGGTGCCAGGGAAGGAAGGACGGCGCCATGTGGGCGGTGCGCAGACCTCGCTCGCCGTCGGCGACGTAGTACTCGATGTGCATCCGCACGAACTCGTCGTACTCGCCCCGCCGTTTCAGCGCCAGCAACGCGTCGACGAACCGCCGCTTCTCACCGGCGGTCAGCGTGCTGACGTCCCTACGCGTGTACACCATGGCGCGCCCCCTCCGTCAACGGCAGCCGCCCCGTGACACCGAGCTCGTCGACGGCCGCGCGGGCCGCCTCGCGGGGGGTGGGGTACGAGCAGTAGTGGTCGATCACGCTCAGCCAGGTGCCGTCGGCGCGGCGCATCAGATGCAGCGGCCTGCCGTCCACGGTGACCTGGTCCCCGCTGCCCCGGATCCGCCGGCCGCGGTACGTCTCGTCGAAGTCCGCGACCAGGAGCGCGCCGGGGTCGCAGGCCGGCACCGCCAGCACGGCGGCCGAGGCGACGAGTCCCCGTACGACGTCACGTCGCGTTCCCCATCCGAGATCCCGCCCCGCGCCGCCCGCACCGCCCGCACCACTCACACCGCCCGCACCGCCCGATCCGCGCCCCGCCGCCCCCGGTCTCACTGCCCCGCCGCCCTCCGCACCCTCCGCCACTCCGCCGCCGACGACCATCGTGTGCTCCTCCTCCGGTTCGGTTGTCGTACCGGAGTAACCGCGCGGCACCCCCGGCGGTCACCGTCAGTGCCCGGACGGAGCAGGGCAGGGCCCGGACGTCGCCGCCCGGGCCTGTTCGCCACTACAGCCCGGGGCCCATCACCAGGTTCACGCCCGGGACCGTCTGCAACGCCGGTGCGAGGACGCCCACCTGCGGCAGCTTCGTCGCGGGCAGACCGAAGTTCTCGCCATCGGGCGCGGTGAGCGGCGCGTCCACCTCGAGGCCCGGTCCCAGCGTGCGCAGGTCGGAGGCGGGGGCGGAGACGCCCAGGTGGTCGAAGTCGTCGCCGAGGGCGCGCGGCACGGGCGCGCGCACGTCGGCCCCCGGCAGTCCGCCCCGGACCGGCACCTGCGGCACCACCCGCTCGGGGAGGAAGCGGCCCTCGACGTACCGCGGCCCCTGGGGGACACCCGGCTTCGGCGCCGGAATGTCGGCGGCGATCTGCGGCAGTTCCATACCGAGGGCGGTCTCAGCTCCCTCCAGCGGCACGGGGATGGGGACAGCGGCGGCGGGTGACGCTGCGGCGGCACCGGTCGCGGCGGCCGCCACACACGTGAGCACTGCGGCGAGGGTTCCTCGGGTGGTCGACTTCATCTCGGGTGCGGTCCCTTTCGGAAATTCGGCGAGTTGTGCGTGCGTAGCGAGTAACGAGCCGGGAAACCGCACCAGCGCACAATTCGCCCGACTGCCCCAGTAGTACGAGGGTCAGCTCGTCCAGAAGTCCCACCATCGCGTCAGTACGAGCATCCCGACGACTCCCAGGTGCAGCACCACAGGCAGCCAGGTGAACTCGTCGAAGAAGGCCCGCAGCCAGCTCGGGGCGCGCAGGAATTCCCGCCGCACGCAGTACGACGTCACGTACCAGAACAGCGGAATGGTCGCCGCCCAGGCCAGCGCGCACCACAGGCACAGCGCGTTGATCCGGTACAGGGACTCGAACTGGAGCCAGGACACGAACCCCACCCCGAACAGGCACCCGGCGTCGAAGGTCAACCAGTACCAGCGAGGGAGGACCGCGCCGGCCAGCAGGCTCACGCCGACGCAGATCACGACGCCGTAGGCGACCAGCCCCAGCATCGGGTTGGGGAAACCGAAGGCCGCGGCCTGGTCGCTCTCCATGACGCTGCCGCAGGACACCACCGGGTTGAGGCTGCATCCCGGGGTGAAGTCGGGGTCCTCCAGGAGCTTGAACTTGTCCAGGGTGATGACCCACGAGGCCAGGAGCCCCGCCGCTCCCGTGATCACCAGCAGCAGCGCGAACGCCGGACTCGCACCGGCGGTCCCGGTCCGGCGCGCGTGCTGCCCGACGCGCGCCATCACTGACGCAGGCTGCGCGCGGGAAGAAGCAGGTGCACGGATGCGTGCACGGTCTCCTCTGCGGTGACGAACTCGCGCAGCGCGTCGGGGGTGACGGCCTTGCCGACCTGGGCCTCGGGCCAGGGGCGGGCGGTGAACAGCAGGTAGGCGTACCCGCGTTTGGCGACGGCCGCCAGCCATGCCGGCTGGACCGGGCACTGGGTGTTGAGGCGCGGCATGGTGACGACGGCCTGGCCGGCCACGACGAGCAGGCTGACGGGGAGGCTCGGCCGGGCGCCTCCGTCGATCACGTCGTCGCCGAGGGGCAGTCCGGCGTCGCCCAGCAGGCTCTCGACGGCGGCGCGCGACGCCTCGGGACCGTCGGGGCCGTCTCCCCGGGAGCAGGCGAGGAGGTAGGGCATGTCGTTGCCGTCCTCGACCTTTCCGGTCCACGGCATGATGACGAGGGTGCCCAGGTCGGCGGTGTGGAACGGGCGGGCTTCACTGGGGGTTGCGGTCACCGCGCGACCATATCCACGGCCCAGTCCGTGCCCGCGGCGCCGTCACCCGGGCGGCCCAAGCCCCGAGCGGTGTCCACCCGAACGAGGGATGTGCCCCGGGACAGCGCGAAGGGCCGATTCCGCGGGGATCGGAATCGGCCCTTCGGCGCACCCGAAGTCCCGGCGCCCCGGAGTCCTGGAGTCCCGGTGTTCCGGACTCCCGGCGCCCCGGTGTTCCGGACTCCCGGACTCCCGGCGGACGTCAGCGCTTGACCGGAAGACCACCGAGGAGTCCGCCCTTGTTCAGGGTGGTGGTGGCGTCCTTCACGCTGCTGAGCGCCGAATCCTTGTTCTCGGTGTCGAGCGCCCGCGACTGGTGCTTCAGCGGCATGACGTCGATGGGTTCCGCGGTGAGCTTGTTCACGGCGCCGTTGAGGCTGGTGGGCGTGACGTCGGCGGGGTCGTGAGCGGCGAACGCGGGTGCGGCGGCACCCGCGGCGACCAGGGACCCGGCAACGACAGCGGCAGCCTTCAGGGACTTCATCGTGTTCCTTTCGTCGGCGACCGGTGTCGCCGCAGGGAATTCTGACGACGTGCCCAACGAGTCCCGCAACACGCGGAAACGGCGTTCCGCTTCCTCATATAACTGCTCGGGACCCGGCTTTCAGGAGGCGGATTCCACGGGGAGGCTCGGCACGGGCAGCCCGGCGGCGGCCAGCAGATCGGCCAGGAGGTCGAGCAGGGAGGTGATCAGGTCCGTGGCCGCCGGCACCACCTCGTCCACCACGCCTGAGGTGGCCGCCTCGATCAGCGCGTCGATCAGCGCCTCCAGATCGCTGATCGCGTCCCCCGTCACGTCGGCGGACGGCATGTCGACGTCGTCGAGGGCGTCGACGGGCGCCGGCAGGGTCGTCGCGGGAACGCTCGTGGCCGGCAGGTCGGTCGCGGGTGTCGGGGTGGCCGGAGCCGGCGGGACCGCCGGCTGCGGTGGAGCGGCGGGCGTCGCCTGCGCGCCGGGCGTGGCGGGGGCGGAGGGAAGCGCGGCCGACGGTGCCGGGGTCGCCGCCGACGGCGTCATCACCGGCATCTCCGCCATGATCTCCTCGATCGCCTCCTGCACCGAGTCGTCCAGCGCGGTGGCCTGGGCGTCCGTCAGCTGACCGCCCTCGGCCGTCAGGACGGAGTCGAGCAGGTCGGCGACCGGGGTGAAGGCGGTGTCGAGACCGGCCAGGTACTCGATTTCGGGGAGCAGTTCCTCCGCGCCGGGGACGGGCGTGGAGGTGCGCGACCGGGCCGAGTCGTGGTCCGCCGCGAGGGCGACGGGGGCGGCGATGCCGAGGACGAGGGCCGCGCTGAGCGCGGAGGACGCGATACGCCGTGCGGGCAGACCACGCATGAGCGTTCCTTTCGATGGTGCGTCGGGATCTGTGTCCACCGTGCGAGTGACCGTCACACCTCGCAACCGTTCGACGACCTCGAGTGACCATCCGCCGCCGTTCATCGCCGCTGGTGGGACGGCCTGTCGAGCACCGCGCACCGATCCGCCGCGCCGGTGCCCCATTCGTGGCACCACATGACGAACGGCCGCCCTCCCGTCAGGGAGAGCGGCCGGCCGGGGAGTTGCTGCGACGTCAGTCGTTCTTGCACTCGTTGCCGAACGCCGGGTTCAGCAGGCCGATGATGTCGACCGTGTTGCCGCAGACGTTGACGGGGACGTGCACGGGAACCTGAAGGACGTTGCCCGACAGCACGCCCGGGGAGTGGGCGGCGGCGGCCTGGGCGCCGCTGTCGGCGGCGGCCACGCCGGCGGCGCCGGCCGCCGTGGCGGCGGCGACGGAGGTCAGGACCAGGCCCTTCGCGATACGCGACATGGAGAGGTGCTCCTTGGAGTTGACACAAACATCCGGGCGGATACCCGGCGCTGTGTCAACGCGCGGCACGCACCGGGGTTGTGCCACCAATGGGGTGATCTCTTCTCGAAGTGACGTTCACGTTTCCGACACACTTGCCCGGTTTTAGATGCTTTGTAGGGGTAGCGACTAGAGTTGCGGACCGTCCGACGCACCCTTGTAGCCCGCCTTTCGAAAGGGCATCGCGGCCATGCGCAATTCCCCGGGTTCGCCGCTGCGCCACGCGACGCCGCCGACCGCGAAGGGGAAGCGGCCGGGTCTGCGCCACCCCGCCGTCCACGAGCCTCCCGACCGCTCAGGTGTCGGACCGTTCACCTGCAACGGTGACCTCGATCGCGCCCGGTCGTCACGCACCGTGCGCGGTGTCGCGTGCGCCTGTTCCACCGGGCTCGACGGTGACGTGGGGAATTCAGCGATCAGCGGAGGGGCGGGCACACGACTTCCGTCGTCCGTGAACACGCTCGGCTACGACTCGGACGGGTCCGGTCCCCCCGTGGGCTTCCGATCAAACGATAACCACTCGGCCGTCCGCCTCGTTTCCCACCGGGACGCGGCCTGGGCCGGTGGGCTCTTCGTCGCCGCCGACATCCGGCCGTGAGGCGCGTGCCCGCCGTCCGGCGTCATCCGTGAGCGAGGAATCCGCGCAATGCACCAGTCAGCCACCGCCCCCCGACCACGGGTCCTCCACCTCACGCAGCCGGTCGACGGCGGGGTCGCCCGTGTGGTCGAGGATCTGACACGGGCCCAGCTCGCGGCCGGCCTCGGGGTCACCGTCGCCTGCCCGGACAGCGGGCTGAGCGACATACTCCGGCGGCTGGGGGCCGACGTGAGGCCCTGGCGGGCGACCCGCGCTCCGGGTCCGTCCCTCACCGGTGAGGTACGGCGGCTGGCACGGCTGGTCGACGACGTGCGGCCCGATCTGGTGCACGCGCACAGCGCCAAGGCCGGGCTGGCCGCGCGGATCGCCGTACGGGGACGGATTCCGACGGTGTTCCAGCCGCACGCCTGGTCGTTCGAGGCGGTCGGCGGGGCGACGGCCGCGCTGGCGCTGAGGTGGGAGCGGTTCGGGGCGCGCTGGGCGCACCGGACGGTCTGCGTGAGCGAGGCGGAGTGCCGGACCGGGCTGCGGGCCGGGATCGAGGCGCGGTGGACGGTCGTGCCGAACGGGATCGACACCGACCGCTTCCGTCCGGCCGCCGCCACCGGCACCGTACGGGCCGCGCTCGGTGCGGACCTCGCCCCGGGGGCACCCCTGGTGGTCTGCGTGGGGCGGCTGTGCCGGCAGAAGGGACAGGACGTCCTGCTCGCCGCGTGGCCCTCGGTGGTCCGGCGGGTGCCGGGAGCGCGGCTGGCGCTGGTCGGCGACGGGCCCGACCGGGAACTGCTTCACGGGCCGGAGCCGGTGCTGTTCACCGGGGCGGTCGCCGATCCCCTGCCCTGGTACCAGGCGGCCGACGTGGTCGTGCTGCCGTCGCGCTGGGAAGGCATGGCGCTGGCCCCGCTGGAGGCGATGGCGTGCGGCCGGCCCGTGGTGGCCACGGACGTGGACGGCGCCCGGGAGAGTCTGCCGCCCGGGTATCTGCCGCGCTGCCTGGTGCCGCCGGAGGATCCCCCCGCGCTGGCCGACGCGCTCACCGCGCTGCTGCTGGATCCGCCGTTGCGGGAGGCGCTCGGACACGAGGGCCGACGGCATGTGCGTGCCGCACACGATGTCCGGCACGCGGCCCGGGCGATGGGGGACGTGTACCGCGCGCTCCTCGGCACCGGGACGCCGGCCCCCGCCGCGCCCACCGAGTACAGGGAGTCCATCCACTCGTGACTGCGGAAAGCACTGCGGAAAGCACGGTCCCCTCCCCCGGCGCCCAGCCGCGGGACCACGGATTCCCGACCGTCCCGGTCGTGCCGACGCCCGGCCGGGTCGGCGGTGCCGGGTTGCCCTTCCCGGTCCGGCGGCACGCGGCCCGGCGCGCCTCACCGCCCGCGCTGGCGGCCGCCGATCTCGGCGCGGCCCTGCTGGGGGCGCTGACGCTGAGCCGGCCCCTCCTGATGGGTCTGCTGGTCGCCGGGGCGATGCTGGTGCGTCCGCACGGGCCGCCCCGGCGCGGGCAGGGCGTGCTGGACGAACTGCCCACCGTCTGCGGCCGGATCGCGGTGGCCTGGCTGGCGCTCGCCGCGCTGGTCGCCGCCCACGCCCCGCAGTACGCGTTCCCGGCCGGCACGCTGGCCCTCGGCTTCGCGACGCACGCCATCGCGGGCTGTGCGGGGCGGGCGCTGGTGCACTGGCGGCGGCGGGTCGCGCTGCTGCGGCAGCCGCGCGCCGCGCTGGTCGTCGGGCCCGTCGACACCGCGCAGCGGGTGGCCGCCGCCGTGCTGCGTCACCCCCGTTGCGGGGTACGGCCGGTGGGGATCGTCGCCGACCACGCGGACGGCACCGAGGGGCTGCCGGTGCTGACGACCGCCGAGGAGGTCCAGCGGGCGCTCATCCAGAACGGCGTCCGGGACGTGCTGGCCGTCCATCCCACCGTGCGCAGCGAGCACGGGCCGCTGCTGCGCGGGCTCGCCGGGTCCGGGTGCGCGGTGTGGGAGCTCGACGCGGACTCGCCGTCGTACGAGGCCCGCGAACAGCTCGCCGGGTACGCCTGCCGGCGCCTGGAGCTGGGGTCCGGGCGGCGCACCGGCATCGGCAAGCGGGCGCTGGACGTGGTGGTGTCCGGGTCGCTGCTGCTGGCGGCCGGCCCGCTGCTGCTGGCCTGCGCGCTGGCGCTGCGGATCGGCGAAGGGCCTGGTGTGGTGTTCCGGCAGGAGCGGATCGGCAAGAACGGCCGGACCTTCACGCTGCTGAAGCTGCGCACCCACCGCCCCGCCGACGCGCATGAGTCGGCGACCCGCTGGAGCGTGGCCAACGAGCACGACATGCCGTGGTTCTGCCGGTTCCTGCGCCGCACCTCGCTGGACGAGCTGCTCCAGTTGTGGAACGTCTTCCGCGGCGACATGAGCCTGGTCGGACCCCGGCCCGAGCGGCCCTTCTTCGTCACCCAGTTCAGCCAGACCTACCCCGGCTACGCGGACCGCCACCGCATGCCGGCCGGTATCACCGGGCTCGCGCAGGTCAACGGGTTGCGTGGCGACACCTCGATCGAGGACCGGGCCCGGTTCGACAACGCGTACATCGACAACTGGTCGCTGTGGCAGGACATCTGCATCCTGCTGCGCACGGCGGCCGCGCTCGTCCGAGTGACGGGGAGCTGAGCGCCGATGAGCCTCGCTCCGTCCGCCGTGCGGACCCGGGCGCTCTCCCCGGTGCTGCCCGTCGTGGCCGTGGTCGCCCTGGTCGGGCTGCCCCTCGCGCCCGGCGGCGACGGGGGCGCCACCCCGGCCGACGCGGTCTCCGCGCTGGTCGTCGGCTTCTGTGCCCTGCGGCTGCTGCGGGAGCGACGGCGGCCCCTGTCGCCCACCGCCGCCGTGGTCCTCGGGCTGCCCGTCGTGGGCCTCGCTGTGGCGGCGGTGGGGGCGGCCTCTCCGGGGGCCGGGCTCGCCGGGCTGGGCCGCTATCTGCAGGTGTTCGTGCTGGTGCCGGCCGCGGTCCTGCTGCTGATCCGCGACCGGTCGGACTTCCGGCTGCTGACCTGGTCGCTGGTGGCGCTCGCCGGCTGGCAGGGGGCGGTCGGCGTGCACCAGTACGTGACCGGGACCGGCGCCTCGTACCAGGGGCAGCCGATCCGGGCCGTGGGCACCTTCGGGCCGCAGGACATCATGGGCATGGCGAGCGTGGTGTCGTTCGGAGTGGTGTGCGCGGTCGGACTGGCCCTCGGCCACGCGCCGGTGCGGCAGCGGTTGATCGCGGTCGGCTGCGCGCTGGCGCTGCTGGTGCCGCTCGCGCTGTCGTTCAGCCGGGGCGCGTGGATCGCGACCGCCGTCACCTGCGCGGTGCAGCTGGGGCTCGCCGGGATGCGGCGGGCGTTGCGGGCGGGCGCGGTGATCGCCGCGGCCGGCGTGGTCCTGGTCGGCGGCTTCGGGGTCGGCACGGCGCTGCTCCAGGAGCGGATCACGAGCATCACGCGGGTCACCGACGCGCCCGACCAGTCGGTCACCGACCGGTACGCCCTGTGGGCGGCGGCGACCGCCATGTGGCGCGAGCAGCCGCTGACCGGCGTGGGGTTGAAGGGCTTCCCCGAGCACCGGGACGCCCACGCCTCGCTGGCGCTGTCGGCGGCCAGCGACACGGAGGGAGCGGGCTCGGCCTTCCGGAGGCAGCCGCTGCTGTCCCCGCACAACATGTACCTGCTGATCCTCGGCGAGCAGGGGCTGATCGGGCTGCTGGCCCTCGCCGGAAGCTGGCTGGCGCTGCTGGTGTGCGCGCTGTGGGGACTCGCCGGGGCGCGACGCGGGAGGGACGGCAGGGGGCTCGACTGCGCGCTGGTGGCCTGCGGGCTGCTGGTCTGGCAGCTGACCGACTTCGCGTACGCCGACATCGGCGGCCCCTCGACCGTGCTGACCGCCCTCTGTCTGGGCCTCACGGCCTGGTGGGCGCTGGTCGGCGGGCGCGCCGAGGAGGTGCCCGCGCAGGAGCCGGCGGGTGCGCCGGCCGGCGTGCGCCCGGAGGGGGCGCCGGCGCGGTGAACGTGACACCTCCCCGGACCCCGGGGGCCGCACAGCCCACCGTGCCCTCCGCACGGACCGCGCCGCACGCCGAGGGGGGTACCGAACCGGCCCCGTCGTCCCGCGGCTTCCTCGCCAGGGCGGCCCTGATCACCGCGGCGCTCTCCGTCGCGGGAGCGCTGCTCGGGCTCGCCCGGGACCAGGCACTGGCCCGGCTCTTCGGGGCCGGCAGCGAGACGGACGCCTTCCTGGTCGCCTGGACGGTGCCGGAGTTCGCGGCCACCCTGCTGATCGAGGACGGGCTGGCCCTCGTCCTGATCCCGGCGTTCAGTCTGGCGTTGTCCCGGCGGGCGCAGGGCGTGCCGGGCGATCCGGTGCGGGCCCTGGTCGGCGCCACCCTGCCCCGGCTGTCGCTCGCGCTGATCACCGCCGGGGGCCTGGTCGTCGTCGGCGCCCCCTTCCTCGTCGGCGCCCTCGCGCCCGGCCTCACCGACCCCGATCTCGCCGTCGGCTGCACCCGGCTCACCGCTACCTGTGTCGTGACGTTCGGGCTCGCCGGGTACTGCAGCGCCGCGCTGCGGGCGCACCGTCGCTTCCTGGCGCCCGCGGCGATCTACGTCGCCTACAACACCGGCATCATCACGACGATGCTCGTACTCAGCGGGCGGTGGGGGGTGCGCTCGGCGGCGCTCGGGGTCGCGGTGGGCGGCTGCCTGATGGTGGCGGTCCAGTTCCCGGCGCTGTGGCGGCAGTTGCGCCGCAAGGACGGCGGCGGCCCGGAGCCGGAACGGGAGCAGGACGGTGAGACGCAGCGCCGGATGGGGCTCGCGCTGGTCTGCGCGGTGCTGCTGTTCTCGCTGTGCCGTCAGTCCCAGGTGCTCATCGAGCGGTTCATCGCCTCGCACCTGGACCCCGGGGCCATCTCGCACCTGAACTACGCCCAGAAGGTGGCGCAGATCCCGATGACGCTGTCGCTGATGCTGTGCACGGTCACCTTCCCGGTGGTCGCGCGGGCCTTGGCCGACGGCGACGCCGAGCGGGCCCGCGAGCGGGTCGAGCGCGATCTGGCGCTCGCCGCGTGCATCGTGCTGATCGGTGCCGCGACGGTCGTCGCGTGCGCCCCGCAGATGATCGAACTCCTCTTCCAGCGCGGCGCGTTCACGGCGCGGGACACGGCGGCCACGGCGGACGTGATGCGCGTGTACGCCCTCGGTCTGCTCGGCCAGACGCTGGTCGGCGCCCTGGTCCGCACGTACTTCTGCGACGGCCGCCCGAGCTGGTACCCGCTGGCCGCGATGACGGCGGGCGTCGCCGCGACGGCCGGTATCGGGGCCTGCGCGGTGGGGCCCTGGGGCGTGAGCGGCATCGCCGCGGCGAACGCGGCCGGGATCACGCTGACCGCGGGGATGCTGCTCGGCGGCGCGCGGGCGGGACGCGGACGCACCGAGGGGGGACCGACAGGGCGCGGGCGCACCGAAGGCGCGCGGGCGGGGCGCGGGCGCAACGTCGTCCCCCTCCGCCTCCGTCGTGTCCTCGCGGACCTCGGCCGGCCGGTCGCCGCCGCCGCCGGCGCGACGGTCGCCGGTGCCCTCGCCGCGAGCCGGTTCGAGGCGCCGCTGCCCGGGCTGCTCCTCGGCTGTTCCACCGTCGCCGTCGTCTTCGTGCTGCTCGGCCGGGCGCTGGGCGAGCAGGGAGTCGTGGCGGCACTCCGTTCCGTACGTTCCGTGACCCGGAGGCTTCCGTATGTCCGTTCCCGTTGACACCGGCAGGCGTGCCGTACGCGCCCCGGCCCCCGTCCCGTGGGTGGCGATGTACCACTCCGTGGGGGACTGCTCGGACGACCCCTACCGCGTCACCGTCACCCCCGACCGACTGGACCTCCAGCTCGGCTGGCTGCGCCGGCGGGAACTGCGGGGCGTGTCCGTGGCCGAGCTGCTCGCCGCCCGCGCCCGGGGCGAGGACCGGGGCCTGGTCGGGCTGACCTTCGACGACGGATACGCGGACTTCGTCGAGGCCGCCCTTCCTGTGCTGCGCCGCCACGGCTGCGGCGCGACCCTGTTCGTCCTGCCGGGCCGGCTCGGCGGCCACAACTCCTGGGATCCACTGGGCCCGCGCAAGCCGCTGCTCACCGCGGACGGCATCCGGGCCGCGGCCGGGCAGGGCGTCGAGATCGGCTCGCACGGACTGACGCACGTCGATCTGACCAAGGCCGACGACGTCACACTGACGGTGGAGACCGTCGAGAGCAGAGCGGCGCTCACGGAGTTGACCGGTGCTCCGGTGGCCGGCTTCTGCTACCCGTACGGCGCGATCGACCGCCGCGCGGCCGACGCCGTGCGGGACGCCGGGTACACGTACGCCTGCGCGATCGACCCCGGTCGGCTCTCCGGCCCGTACGCCCTGCCGCGCCTGCACATCGGGCAGAACGACACCTCCGTACGCCTGCTGCTGAAGTACCGGCTGCACGGACTGCGCCGGCGCGCGGTGGAGGGCGTGTGATGAAGGCCCTGCACATCATCACCGGCCTCGGCGTCGGCGGCGCCGAGCAGCAACTGCGGCTGCTGCTGCGCCATCTGCCCGTCGACTGCGACGTCGTGACGCTCACCGACCCGGGCCCGGTCGCCGACGGTCTGACGGCCGACGGCGTCACCGTGACCCACCTCGGCATGTCCGGCAACCGTGACCTCGGCGCCCTGCCCCGCCTCGCCCGCCTCATCCGCTCCGGCGGCTACGACCTGGTGCACACCCACCTCTACCGCGCCTGCGTCTACGGCCGGCTCGCCGCCCGCCTCGCCGGCGTCAGGGCGATCGTCGCGACCGAGCACTCCCTGGGCGACTCCCAGATGGAGGGCCGCCCCCTGAGCGCCGGCGTCCGCGGGCTCTACCTCGCCAGTGAGCGCCTCGGCCGCACCACGGTCGCCGTGTCCGCCACCGTCGCCGCCCGGCTGGAACGCTGGGGCGTCCCGGCCGCCCGTATCGCGGTCGTCCCGAACGGCATCGACCTCGCCCGGTTCCGCTTCGACCCTGAGCAGCGCCTGCGCGTGCGCAGGCGCTTCGGACTGCCGGACACCGCGTTCGTGATCGGTGCCGTCGGGCGCCTGTCCCCCGGCAAGCGCTTCGACCTCGCCGTCCGGGCCCTGGCCCGGCTCCCCGAGGACCACTGGCTGCTGCTGGTCGGCGGCGGACCCGAGGAGCACATGCTGCGCCGGACCGCGCACGAGTCCGGTGTCGCCGACCGCGTCCTGTTCACCGGCGAACGCCCCTACCTCGCGGACGGCTCCCCAGGCCCCGACCTGCCGTCCCTGACCGCGGCGATGGACCTGCTGCTCTCACCCTCCGCCGAGGAGGCGTTCGGGCTCGCGGTGGTCGAGGCGCTGGCGGCGGGCCTGCCCGTCGTCCACTCCTCCTGCCCGGCGGTCGAGGACCTGCCCGCGCACGCCGCGCCGCACGCCCGCCGGGTGACCGGCGGCGCCGGGGAGTTCGCCCGCGCCGTCGCCGAGGCCCGGGCGGCCGGACCGCGCCCCCGCACACCCGCCGAGGCCGCCCGGCACTACTGCGTCACCCGCAGTGCCGCCCAGCTCATGGCGGTCTACGCGACCGCGTCCGCCGCCCCGCGCGCGGCGGCACCCTCGTCACCGTCACCCCAGGGAGCCAGTTCGTGATGACCGAGAACCCCACCGGACAGCACCGCCATGGCGGCAGGCCGGCCCGTGCCATGAAGCTCCCGCCCTGGAGCCTGCTCGCGGCAGGGGTGGTCGCCGGGGGGCTGCTCGGCGGCGCGTACGGCGAGCTGAGGGCGCCGGAGTACACCGCCACCAGCTACGTCGTCGCCGTCCCCGCCGAGAACTCCGACCCGGCCTCCGCGCTGGGCTTCGCGCAGGCCTACGGCCGGGTCGCCACGCAGGTCGCGGTGCTCGGGGACGCCCAGGTGTGGGCGGGCGTGCCGGTGCGGACCCTCCAGGACAGCGTGCGCACGGCGACCTCGCCGGACGCGCCGATGGTGGCGATCAGCGCCACCTCGTCCCGGCGGGACGTCGCCGCCGACATGGCCAACGCCGTGGCCCGCGCGCTGACCGGACACGCGGACGACACCGCGGGCGCCACCAAGGTGGAGCTCCGGCAGTTCGCCCGCGCGAGCAAGCCGGCCGAGCCGTCCTCCGCCTCCACCCCGGTGACCGGCCTGGTCGGCGCGAGTGCCGGCGGACTGCTCGGGGGGCTGGCCCTGCTGGTCCGGCCCCGCCGTGCCCCGGCGGACACCGGGCGGGCCGCCTCCGTGCCGGGCCCGGCCGTCGCCGTCGACGCGCACCGGGCGCCGTGATGCCGTCGTACCGCACGGAAGTCGTCACGGACGAGCCGGCCTTCGCCGAACTCGCCCCCGTCTGGGGCCGTCTGTACGGGCGCTCCCCCCGTGCGACACCGTTCCAGAGCCACGCCTGGCTGCACTCGTGGTGGCTGTCGTACGGCAGTCCGGGGCGGCTGCGGCTGGTGCTGGTGCGCGCGGACGGCGAACTCGTCGCCGCGGCCCCGCTGATGCGGGTGACCCGTCCGGTCCCTTCACTGGTGCCGCTGGGCGGGGCGATCTCCGACTACGGGGACGTCCTGCTGGACGACGGGCACGGGGAGGCGGCGCTGGCCGCACTCACCGAGGGCCTCACGGCGGCCGCGGGCACCGCGCTGATCGACCTCCGGGAGGTCCGGCCCGGTGCCGCGGCCGAGCTGGTGTACGAGCGGTGGGGCGGGCCCCGGCGCCGGCTGGACGACTCGCTGTGCCTGGAGCTGCCCGCCGTGGCGATCGGGGACCTGATCACCCGGCTGCCCGCCAAGTCCCAGCAGCGGGTGCGCGCCAAACTCCGCAAGGTGCAGGCGCTGGGCGTGGAGCGCGGCGCGGTCAAGCCCGACGAGGTGGAGCGGGCGCTGCGGCGGCTTCTGGAGCTGCACCGGTTGCAGTGGCAGGGGCGCAAGGTGACGTCGGAGCATCTGCGGCCGAGGTTCCACGACCACCTGGTGCGGTCGGTCACGGAGATGGTGCGCACCGGGGACGCGGTGGTCACCGAGTTCCGGCTGGACGGCGACGTGGTGGCCGTCGATCTGATGCTGATGTCGCGGTGGCTGAGCGGCGGTTACCTCTACGGCGCCCACCCGATGCTGCGGGAGCACAAGGCGGATGTGGCGGCGATGCTGCTGGAGGCCGGCGCCGAGCAGGCCCACCTCGCGGGGCTCGGCACGCTGAGCCTGCTGCGCGGCGACGAGCCGTACAAGCACCACTGGCGTCCCGAGACCGTCGTGAACCGGCGGCTGCTGCTCGCCCGGCGGCGCACCGCCCCGCTGCTGGCGGCGGCGGTGTGCGGTGCCGTGGCGCGCGGCCGGGGCAAGGAACTGGTGCGCCGGTGGAAGGAGCGTGACGGTGGCGGCAGGTCCTGAGGGGGCCTGCCGCCGGTGGCGGCGCGCCGTGTCACCGTCCTCGCGACCACCAGTCGAACCGCATGCACAGCCTGCCGCCGAGCCAGTGCTCCACCCAGTCCCCCAGATCCATCGGCGCACAGTCGGCGGGAGCCGTGACGGGCGGCGTGGCAGGGGGTGTGACCGACGGTGTGGCCGGGGCGGGCTGCGCGGAAGGGGACTGCGCGGTCGGGGACTGCGTCGGCTTCGGGGCCGTGGCGTCGGTGCGGCCGGTGAGAAGCGCCCGGTACACGGCGGCGGACCGCGGGTTGGCGTCGCACTGCCAGACGCCGTGCGGACAGTAGTCGGTCAGGGTGTTGTAGAGCGGCTTGTGCTCGTCCATCCAGGCGAGCATGCGGCGCATGTACTCCGGGTTGTCGCCGTTGCGGAACAGGCCCCACTCCGGGTACGAGATCTCCTTGCGGTGCGCCTTGGCGAAGTCCACGTGGTCCTGGAGCCCGTAGCGCTCCTTCACCTGTTCGTCGAAGGACAGCCCGGCCGGCTGGTCGTACGCGTCCATCCCGATGATGTCGACCGTCGCGTCCCCCGGATAGCACTGCGTCCAGGGAACGGCGTCGCGACCGCGCGACGGGGTGAAGTCGAACCGGAACTTCTGGCCCGGCACCGCGCGCATGGTGGTGACGATCCTGTTCCAGTACTGCTTCCACGCCTTCGGGTCGGGCCCGCAGCGGTGGGTGTACGTGATGCCGTTCATCTCCCAGCCGAGCACGATCACCGTGTCCGGCGCCTTCAGCTCGACCAGCCGTTCGGCGAGCCTGCGGAAGTGCCGGTCGAACTGCCCGGCGGCACCTTGCCGCAGCAGTCGGCGCACCTCGGCGTCGCGGACGCCCTCCTCGTTGCGCTCCAGCATGGGGACGTTGAGGACGAACATCCGGTCGGCCTTGGCGTTGCGCCAGTCCGCCCACGACTCCAGGAAGCTCGGCGCCCCTTCGATGTTGCTCCACCGGTCGCCCGGCAGATAGGTGTGGCCGACGCGCAGCTCGGAACCGCCCAGCCAGCGGCTCAGCTCGGAGATCCGCGCCACACCGCGCTCCGCGTAGTGGAGATAGGCCCCGAAGGCCGGGAACTGCTTCACGGACGGCCCGGCCGGAGCGGATGCCGTGGCCGCTGCCGGCGCGGTGGGCGCGGAGGGCGCCGCGGATGCCGTGGGTGCCGTGGGTGCCGCCGAGGCCGTGGGCGCGGGAGTCGGCGGGTCGCCGGTCACGCTCACCCCCAGGCCCAGGGCGAAGCCGGGGCCGGTGGCCAGGGCGGCGGACACGACGACCGTCGCCGCGAGGCACGCCAGCCGCCGGGGCCGGGTTCGGCGATGCTGTGCGTCCATGCCTGCTCCTCGCTCCACTCCCGTGCGTTCTCCCACGGCTGACGCCCTTTTGGGTGGACGGTGACGGTGACGGACTTCCTGCCTCGTTCCACTCGCCCTTACTGACACTCAGTCACATCAGTATGAATTCCGCCAGTGCGCATGCGGCGTACGAGTGCCCCGCTCGCCCGCACGGGTGAAACAACCGAAGGAAATGCACCGTGTCGCTGTTCGACACCCGTGTCCCCGTGGTCCTGCTGCGGATCGACCGGAACCCCTTCCACCACGGAACCCTGGGCGCCGTACGCTCGCTCGGCCGGGCGGGGGTGGACGTGCACGTGGTGGCCGACTGCGCCGGGAGTCCGGTCCGCGCGTCCCGCTTCGTACGGCAACTGCACGCGCCGCCGGGACCGCACGCGTCCCCCGAGGACGTCGCCGGGGTGCTGCTCCGGGTGGCCGCCGGGATCGCGCGTCCCGCCGTGCTGATCCCGATGGACGACGCCGGGGCCATCGCGGTGGGCCGGCTGCGCGACGTCCTCGCACCCGGCTACCTGCTCCCCGCGCCGCCCGCCGGACTGCCCGAACACGTCGCCGACAAGGCTGAACTGGCAGGTATCTGCTCGTCCTTGGGCCTGCCGCACCCACGCACACGGGTACCCGGCAGCGCCGAGC
This sequence comes from Streptomyces sp. NPDC002309, assembly GCF_053593375.1. Taxonomy (NCBI): domain Bacteria; kingdom Bacillati; phylum Actinomycetota; class Actinomycetes; order Kitasatosporales; family Streptomycetaceae; genus Streptomyces; species Streptomyces sp. NPDC002309. The sequence goes on from NZ_JBSFCI010000001.1 coordinate 312,715, forward strand.
AGGCCGCCAAGGACGCCTGGCGGCTCGGGCTGCCGGTGGTGGCGAAGTGGAGCCGCCCCTGGCTGCTGCCCACCGGCACCGGACTGCGCAGCACGACGCTGGTGCGCTCCACTCAGGAGGCGCGGGAGCTGTACGAGCGCTCCGGGGAGGCGGGCAGCCGGCTGCTGCTGCAGGAGTTCCTGCCACCGGGCCCGGACCGTGACTGGTTCTTCCACGGGTACGCCGGCCGTTCCGGTGCGGTCCACGCGGGGGGAACCGGCCGCAAACGGCACTCCTGGCCACGCGCTGCGGGCCTCACGGCGGTCGGCGAGTGGACCGACAACCCCGAGGTGCGGACACTGGCCGAGCGGCTCGTCGGCGAGCTCGGCTACCGCGGCATCCTGGACCTCGACTTCCGCCGCTGCGGCACGACCGGGCGCTACCACCTGCTCGACTTCAACCCTCGTCCGGGAGCCCAGTTCCGGCTCTTCACCGACACCGCCGGCCTGGACGTCGTACGGGCCCTGCACCTGGATCTGACCCACCGCCCGCTGCCGGACGGCGCGGCACGGCCCGGCAGGGCGTTCGTGGTGGAGAACTACGCCCCGCTGGTCGCGCTCCGCCCCGCGCGGGGCGGGCGCGAGCTGGCCTGGTGCGCCCGCGACGACCTGGGCCCCGGCTTCGCCCTCGGCGCCCTGTGGACCCGGCACGTACTGCGCCGGCTGCGGGGGCGGCTGCGGCCCAAGGCGACGGCGGGGGTCTGGCCACGGATCTCACTGGTCCGGCAGGCATCGCCCACGGACCCCCACCCGAGCGGCGTGAACGGCGTTCCCGGTCCGTCCCCGGCCCCCGGTCCCTGCGCGGTTCCCGGTCCCTGCGCGGCTTCGGGTCACCCCGGCGACGAGAGGGGCGAGCCGGCCGCCGGCCGCTGACGGCCCCGCTCATGCGGGCGCCCCGGTCGACGGTGGTTCGTCGCCCGGGGCGCCCGCAACGTCAGGAACCTGGTGCGCGGGGTCTCCGGCACCGGGGTCGGTGTGTCACCTGTGCAGACCGGCCCGCCCTCGGCGATAGAGCAGCACACCGCCCAGGATCATCGCGGCGCCGGCGCCCGAGGCGGCGAGCACGGCCTCGGAGCCCGTCTCGGGCAGGGACGGCGGGTGCTCCGGGTTCTCGTGGTCGGGCGGCGGAGTCTTGGTCGGAGGCGGGGTCCAGGTGGGAGGCGGAGTCTTCGTGGGAGGCGGAGTCTTCGTGGGAGGCGGAGTCTTCGTAGGGGGCGGAGTCTTGGTGGGAGGCGGAGTCTTGGTGGGGGGCGGGCTGGTGGGGGGCGGGGTCTTGGTCGGAGGCGGGGTCGTGGGCGTGTCGCCGTAACCGCCCTCGTCGCCGTAGCCGCTCCCGTACCCGGCGTCGTCGCCGTAGCCGGTCGCTTCGCCGTAGCCGGTGTCGTCCCCGTAGCCGCTCTCGGACTCGGCACCGTACGCGCCGAGCGGGTCGTCGCCGTAGCCGCCGGACAGCATGTCCTCGACGAGCGTCGCGGACGTGTCCTCGGACGTGTCCTCGGACGTTCCGGCGGGGGTCTCCGCGGGCGTCGCGGCGGGCGTCTCCGCGGGCGACTCCGGGACGCTGCCGGAGATCGTGCCGGCGCCCTGTCCGACGACGACCTCCTCGTCCACGGCGGTGCTGTCGGCGGTCGTGCCGCCCACGACAGTGCTGTCCGCGGTCGTGCCGTCCGCGGCGGTGTCGTCCGCGGTCGTGCTCTCCGCGGCAACGCTGTCCGTGGTCGTGCTGTCGGTGGTCGTGCTGTCCACGGGAGTGTTGTCCGCGACGGTGCTCTCCGCAGCCGTAGTGTCCGTGGCGGAAACGTCCGTGGTCGTGGTGTCCGTGGTCGTCGTGTCCATCGCGGCGCTGTCCGCCGCGGCACCCGCTGCCGCCGGGGCTTCCTCGGCCAGGGCCATGTCCGCGTAGACCTCGTCACGGACGTCCTCGTAGAACGCTTCGTGATCGAATTCTTCGACGCTCGGGGACGGGGCTGCCGCCGGTACCTCGGCGGGAGCCGCGACGCTGCTGCCGGAGGCCGCGCCGGGCGCGCCCCCTGCCGCCCCGCCCGCCGTCGTGTCGGCGAGGGCGGCACCGCCGCACAGGGACAGCATGCTCGTCGCGGCTGCCGCCGCGACCATTCCCTTGCTCAGGGTCTGTCGCAATCTCGTTGTCTTCCTGCTCGCAGAAGTGGGATGGAAAAGGCCGGCCTTGGCGAAGGATGAAGTCGACCAAGGCCGGCCGTGGCGCAGCCGAGCGGCTGGTGCGTTACCGCGTCAGTCGTTGGTGCACTGGTTGGCGAACGCCGGGTTCAGCAGCCCGATCACGTTGATGGTGTTGCCGCACACGTTGACCGGGATGTGCACGGGGACCTGGATCACGTTGCCGGACAGGACACCCGGCGAACCGACCGCGGCAGCACCGGCGCCCGTGTCGGCAATGGCCGGCGTGGCCATTCCGAGAGCCATGATCGCGCCCGCGACGACAGCAGCGCTCTTCTTCATGAACTTTCCCTTCTCTGCGGTCATGCCTTTTGGACGGTCGAGACCGAGCGAGCACAGCTGTAGGGCTCGCACCATGACCTGCAGCCTGCAAACGAGAAATTGACAGCAGGAGAAACCGTGGAACGTACAACACCGGGGAATTCACTCGATTGCTCGGTAAATAACTTCTTCCACACGCGCCGCCGGGCGGCCCGCAGGGACTCAGCGGACCGCCCGGGCTGCGCGAGTGGGGACTCAGTCGCCGTTCGCGGAAAGGACCGACAGGTCCTCCAGGATGTGGCTGAGAGCGGCGTCACGCTTCGTGTTCGTGGAGTTGTCCGCGCACTGCTGCTGCGTGTGGTCGGACAGGACCGGGATGTCCTGGGCGACGACACCGATGGCGGCGGCGATGCCGACGGGGACGTCCTGCACGGCCAGGCACGGCTTGTTGAGCGACCCGTCGACCAGCGACAGCTGGGGGCTCATGTCGCCCTTGGTCGCCGAGTTGCCGAACGACGACGACGCACCGTTGCCGTTGGCCACGGACGGCCCGGAGTCGTCCCCGACGGCAAGCGCGTGGGGAGCAGCCGCCACCGACATACCGATGACGGAAGCGGCAGCCGCCGCGGCGACCATTGCCTTCTTGAGCACTTCGCGTTCCTTTCCTCGTAGCGACGCATGTCCTACGGGGTCATCAACCCGGGCTCGGATGATTGGTTGCGGATGTTCACCCGGTTGGCCCGGCCTCCCGTCCGCACGCCTGATAATCACGGGTGACGACGAACACACAAAGCCCTGAGATATCGGCCGACAGAGTGATCGGGAGAAACCGCGACGGACCCGTGCAGTTGACCAGAACGCTCCGGTGGACGGGGTTTCCTAGGAAAGGACTGGCCAGTGATCAAGAAGGTTGTCGCCACCGCCGCGATCGCCGCTTCCGTCATGGGCGCCTCGGCCGCCGCGGCCCCGGGCGCCATGGCGGTCGGCGACGACAGCGGCCCGACCGCCGTGAACGGCAACGGCGCACTGCAGAGCTTCGGCAACTCGTCCACGTACGGGAGCATGAGCCCGCAGATGGCGCTGATCCAGGGCTCCTTCAACAAGCCCTGCCTCGCCGTGAACGACCTGCCGGTCGGTGCCGGCGCCCTCGTCGGTATCCCGATCAAGGACATCCCGATCCTGTCGGACCACACGCAGCAGCAGTGCGCCGAGAACTCCACCAACGCCAAGCGTGACGGCGCGCTGGCGCACCTGCTGGAGGACGTCTCCGTCCTGTCGTCCAACAGCGACTGACGTAGTCACCGGGGCGGGCCGCCGAGTGTCTCGGCGGCCCGCCCTTCTGTGTGTCGCCATCCTCGGTGGCGGTCGACCCGCGGCGGTCGGCCGCCGGACGCGTACGGCTCCTCGATCCCCTTGGCGTACGCCGTCGTCGACGGGTCGCGCGCGAACCCCGCCGGACGCCGGGCGTCAGTACGTGATGCCCTGGGCCTGGTCGATGGCGGCCGCCAGCTGCCGTACCTCCTCGTCCTCTGTCCGCCGTGCCAGAACGTCGGCGTGGTCGGCGAGTGCGCGCAGGTCCGGCGCACCGGGCAGCGGGCTGTGGCGGGAGTCCTCGCGGCGCAAAGCGTCGGCGAAGTAGGCCGCCACCGTCGTGACCTGGAAGCGGTCGGACGCGCCGCGCACCGAGGCGTCGAGGGTCGCGGTCTCCACCTGGCCCGACTCCTCGTGCGCGGCGCGGGTGGCCGGGTCGAGCCAGCGGACGGTGGCCGTGGCGAGGTGGCCCTCGGCGCCGGGCCTGGTGCGGACCGCGTACAGGGCGGTGACCGTGTGGCCGGGTCCGATCTCGCCGCCGTCCACCCGGTTGTCGCGGAAGTCCTCGTCGGCGACCTCGCGGTTCTCGTAGCCGATCAGACGGAACTGGGACACCGTCTCCGGGTCGAAGGCCACCTGCGCCTTGGCGTCGCGGGCCGTGAGGTCGACGTGCTGCGGGAGTTCCTCGCAGAACACCTCGCGGGCCTCCTCGGCGGTCGAGACGTATGTCGTGTGGCCGTCGCCGCGGTCGGCGAGGCGCTCCATCAGCTCGTCCCCGTAGTCGCTGCCGACGCCCACGCCGAAGAGGGTGATGCCGTGCTCGCGACGGGCGCCGTCGATCCGCTCCAGGATCGTGTCGGCGTCCGTGTCGCCGGTGTTGGCGAGGGCGTCGGAGACGAGGACGACCCTGTTGGTGGCGCCCTCGCGCCGGCCCTCGACGGCCGTCTCGTACCCGGCCTCGACGCCGGCGCCGAGGTTGGTGGACTGCTGGACCTGGAGGCTGTCGATGACGCCGAGGACCCCGTCGCGGTCGGTGCCGAGGCGGGTCATCGGCAGCACCGTCTCGGCCCGGTCGCTGAAGGTGACCAGCGCGACCGAGTCGTCGTCGCGCAGTCTGCCGGTCATCACGGCGAGGGAGTCCTTGGCGAGGTCCAGCCGGCCGGGCTCGGCCATCGAGCCGGAGACGTCGATGACGAAGGTGAGGGCGGCGGGCGGGCGTTCCTCCTCGTCCTCGGCCGGCCTGGTGGCGAGGCCGACACGGACCAGGGACCAGTCCTCGGTGGTGGTGCGGGCGCCGTCGACCGTCACGGAGAAGCCGTTGCCGTCGGGCCGCTCGTAGTCCTGGCGGAAGCTGTTGACGAACTCCTCCGGGCGGATCGTCGACGGGTGCGGCCGGCGGCCCTCGGCGAGGGTGCGGCGGGCGTAGCCGTACGAGGCCGTGTCGACGTCGAGGGCGAAGGTGGACAGGTAGTCCGGCTCCGGGGCGAACTCGCGGTCCGCGTCCGAGCCGTTCTCCCGCCGCTCCCCGCTCACCTCGCCCGAGTCCGGGGCGGGCGGGGGCGGGGCCGGGAAGCCGTCGGCCTCCTGCGCGTGGTCGGCCCGGCTGCGGTCGCCGGCGTCCCCCGCGCCGCATCCGGTGAGGAGCAGACCGCCCGCCGTGGTGAGCGCGAGCAGCGCCCCGCCGAGCCGCCGTATCCGATAGCGCTTCATCTCGCTTACCCCCTGTGTCCGTTGACCGCCCGTCGAACCTCGACGTCAGTGACTGTGACGGCACAGGGGGCCGGATCGTGCGCGACGGAGCGTTGCGCTTGCGTCTCGAAGGGGCTACGGAGCGGGCCCGCCGAGACCGGTGGGTGATCTTCCGGAGACCTAGGAGACGATGTCCTTGCGGGCGAAACCTCTGAAGGCCAGGGCGAACAGCACGAGCGCGTAGGTCACGGAGATCGCGGTGCCCTGGATCATGCCGGACCACTGCGGTTCGGGCTGAACGGCGTCCGCCCAGGCGAACTGCCAGTGCGCGGGCAGGTAGTGGCGCCAGTCGCCGAGGGCGGTGACCGCGTCGAGGACGTTGCCGACGATGGTCAGTCCGACCGCGCCGCCGACCGCGCCGAGCGGCGCGTCCGTGCGGGTGGACAGCCAGAACGCCAGTCCAGCGGTGACCAGTTGGGACACGAAGATGTACGCCACGACCACGACCAGCCGCTGCGCCGCCGTGCCCGCGTCCAGCGCGCCGCCGGTCGGTATGTGCAGCGGACCCCAGCCGTAGGCGGCGACACCGACGGCCAGCGCGACGACCGGCAGCAGCACCATGGCGGCCAGGCTCAGGCCGAGCCCGACGACGAGCTTGGACCACAGCAGCCGGGCGCGGGGCACGGGAGCGGCGAGCAGATAGCGCAGCGAGGACCAGCCGGCCTCCGAGGCCACGGTGTCGCCGCAGAACAGGGCGACGGGGATGACCAGCAGGAAGCCCGCGGACACGAACAGGTTCACCGCGGCGAAGTTGGCCGCCGACGCGGTGGCCGTGTCCATCAGGGTGATCCGGTCTCCGCGACCGTCCGGCTCGCCGCCGATCGCGAAGGCGACGACGAGGACGAAGGGCAGGACGGCGAGGATGCCGAACATGACCAGCGTGCGGCGCCGCTTGAGCTGGCGGACCAGCTCCACCCGCAGGGGCAGGGTGCGGCCCGCCCGGTAGCCGGACGCGACGTCGGTGAGAGCGGGGGCGCTCATGCGGAACCTCCGATCAGGGTGAGGAACGCGTCCTCCAGGCGGCGGTGGGGGCCGACGGAGGCGACCGGCACCTCCAGCCGGACCAGTTCGGCGACCAGGCGCGGGGCGCTGCCGCCGGCGTCCAGGCGGACCAGCAGTCCGTCGCCGGTGACGACGGCCGAGGCCACGCCCGGCAGGGCGGCGATCTTCTCCGCGACCGGTTCCTCCACGGGCGTGCCCGTGCCGACGAGGAGGGTGTCGCCGGAGCCGACGATCTCGCCGACCGGGCCCGCCTGCACGAGCCGGCCGCGGTCCATCACCACGAGATGCGTGCAGGACTGCTCGACCTCCGACAGGAGGTGGCTGGAGACGATCACCGTGCGGCCGGCGGCCGCGTACCGGATCATCACCTCGCGCATCTCGCGGATCTGTGGCGGGTCGAGGCCGTTGGTCGGTTCGTCGAGGATGAGCAGGTCCGGAAGGCCGAGCATGGCCTGCGCGATGGCGAGGCGCTGGCGCATGCCCTGCGAGTACGTGCGCACCGCGCGGGCCAGCGCGTCGCCGAGACCGGCGATCTCCAGCGCCTCGTCGAGGTGGGCGTCCTCGGCGGGGCGGCCGGTCGCCCGCCAGTACAGCTCCAGGTTCTCCCGGCCGGACAGATGCGGCAGGAAGCCCGCGCCCTCCACGAAGGCGCCGACCCGTGACAGCACGGGTGCGCCGGGGCGGACGGCGTGACCGAAGACGCGGATCTCGCCGCCGTCCGGCCTGATCAGGCCCATCAGCATGCGCAGGGTCGTGGTCTTGCCCGCGCCGTTGGGGCCGAGCAGGCCGAGCACCTGGCCCTTCTCCACACGGAAGGAGAGGTCCTTGACCGCGTACCGCTCGGCCGACCTCGCGTAGCGCTTGCCCAGGTCGGTGATCAGGAGCGGCACGTCGGACAGCGCGGGGTCCGGTGCGGGCGTCGCGGTGCGGCGGCGGGCGGAGAGCAGCAGCGCCAGGGCGAGAGCGGCGCCGGTCAGCGGCAGCCACCACACCCAGGCGGGCAGCGGTGTGGCCGCCGCGGTCACCTCGGGGGCCGTCGGCACCGACAGGTCGCCCTTGAGGGAGACGGTGTACGTCGCCGGGGCCGCCGGGGAGGCGTACGCCAGGTCGGTGGAGGCGAGGACCAGACGCAGCCGGTGGCCCTTGCCCACCTCGTGGTCGATGGCGGGGAGGGTGAGCCGTACGTCCTTGCCGGCCTCGGCGCCCGTGACGCGGACGGGCGTGACCAGCTGGGAGGGCAGCACCTGCTGACGGCCGTCGGGGCCGACGTCGTAGACCTTGGCGAACAGGACGGCGTCCGCGCCGCTCGACTTCACGTGGACGGTGGCCGTCGGAGTGCCGGTGACGTGCAGGTCCTCGGTCAGCGGCGCCGACTCGAACCGGGCGTGCTGGCCGGGGAAGTCGAGCGAGACGCCGACGCCGAGCGCGGAGAGCTGGGAGAGGCCGCCGCCGGCTCCGAGGCCGGGCAGGGCGGAGACGGCGGGCGGGCCGGCGCCGGGCGGGTTGGCGAAGGTCTGCTCGCGTCCGGTGAGGGCGACCGCGCGCCGTCCGCTCTCCAGGCCGGGGTAGCTGTGCGCGCTCGCGCCCCGCAGCACGGCCTCGCCGTCGGTGGAGTCGACGCCGCCGGTGCGGGTGACACGGAAGGCGGGGCCGGTGGCGGCGCCCTCGTCGTCCTTGAGGTGGCGGTCGAACCACCGTGTGACGCGCTGCTGGACCCGGCTCGTCTCCAGGTCGCCGCCGTCATGGCCGCCGGCGATCCAGTCGACGTCCACGGGGGCGCCGTTCGCGCGGACGGCGCGCGCGGCGGCGTCGGCCTGGTCGAGCGGGAACAGGGAGTCCGACTGGCCCTGGATCAGCAGGGTCGGTACGTCGATGCGGTCGGCGACGGCCGACGGCGAGCGTTCCTCGAGCAGTTCGCGTGCCGCGGCGTCGGGGGTGCCGGACTCGGCGACCCGCTCGTACATCTCGCACAGCCGGGGCTCGAACTCGGCGCAGCCGCCGCCGGAGTTGACGAAGACACCGGCCCACAGCTTCTTGAAGACGTCGTTCGGGAAGAGGGCGTCGGCGAGGTTCCAGTAGGTGATCGCCGGGGCGATGGCGTCCACGCGGTCGTCGTGGCCCGCGGTCAGCAGCGCGATCGCGCCGCCGTAGGAGCCGCCCGCCATGCCGACGCGGGGGTCGCCGGACTTGTCGAGCGCGACCTGCGGCTGCCTCGCCAGCCAGTCGAGCAGCTTCGAGACGTCGGCGACCTCGCCCGCGGGGTCGTTCAGACCGATCCTGCCCGTCGTCCCGCCGAATCCGCGTGCCGACCAGGTCAGCACCGCGTAGCCGTCGCGAGCCAGTTGCTCCGCCTGCTGCCGTACGTCGTCCTTGCTGCCGCCGAAGCCATGGCCCAGCAGCACGGCGGGGCGGCGGCCGGCGGACGCGGTGGTGAAGTACGACGTGTCGACGCGCACCCCGCCGGCCCCGGACAGCACCCGGTCGGCGCGGCGTACCGGGGGCGCCTCGTCGTCGGCGACGGCCGTCCACGTACCGGCACCGGCGAGCACGACGACGGCGGCCGCGGCGGCCATCAGCCGTCGTGGCCGCCGCAGCAGCCCGCGCGGTCCGGGCGAGCGAAGATCCATGCGTCAACGGTACGCGGGGAACCCGTCGCCCACTGACAGCTCACGGGCTGAACCCGGTGCCCTCCCAGGGGAGTACGGGGCCCGTGCCGCGTACCGCGCTCGCGGTACACGGCGGCGCGCGTCAGTGGTTGCGCGGGAAGCCCAGGTCCACGCCCGCGGGGCCGTCCGCCGGGTCGGGCCAGCGGGTGGTGACGACCTTGCCCCGGGTGTAGAAGTGCGTGCCGTCGTTGCCGTAGATGTGGTGGTCGCCGAAGAGGGAGTCCTTCCAGCCGCCGAAGGAGTGGTAGCCGACGGGGACCGGGATCGGGACGTTCACGCCGACCATGCCGGCCTCGACCTCCAGCTGGAAGCGGCGGGCGGCGCCGCCGTCCCGGGTGAAGATCGCGGTGCCGTTGCCGAACGGGGAGGCGTTGATGAGGGCGATGCCCTCCTCGTACGTCTCGGCGCGCAGCACGCACAGCACCGGGCCGAAGATCTCGTCCTGGTAGGCCTTCGCCGAGGTCGGCACCCTGTCGAGCAGGGAGATGCCGATCCAGTGGCCGTCCTCGAAGCCGTCGACGGTGTAGCCGCTGCCGTCGAGCACCACCTCGCAGCCCTCGGCGGCGGCGCCCTCCACATAGGAGGCCACCTTGTCGCGGTGGACCTTGGTGATCAGCGGGCCCATCTCGGAGGTCGGGTCGTCGCCCGGGCCGATCTTGATCTTCTCGGCACGCTCGCGGATCTTGTCCACCAGCTCGTCGCCGATGGCGCCGACCGCCACCACGGCCGAGATGGCCATGCAGCGCTCGCCCGCCGAGCCGTACGCCGCCGAGACCGCCGCGTCGGCCGCCGCGTCGAGGTCGGCGTCGGGCAGGACCAGCATGTGGTTCTTGGCGCCGCCGAGGGCCTGGACGCGCTTGCCGTTCGCGGACGCCGTGGTGTGGATGTGGCGGGCGATCGGGGTGGAGCCGACGAAGGACACCGCCTTGACGTCGGGGTGCTCCAGGAGACGGTCGACGGCGACCTTGTCGCCGTGGACGACGTTGAGGACGCCGTCCGGCAGACCCGCCTCGGTCATCAGCTCGGCCAGCCGCACCGAGGCCGACGGGTCCTTCTCGGAGGGCTTCAGCACGAAGGTGTTGCCGCAGGCGATGGCGAGGGGGAACATCCACATCGGCACCATCGCCGGGAAGTTGAACGGCGTGATGCCCGCGACGACACCGAGCGGCTGGCGCAGCGAGGCGACGTCGACGCTGTTCGCGACCTGCGTCGACAGCTCGCCCTTCAGCTGCACATTGATGCCACAGGCCAGGTCGACGATCTCCAGTCCGCGCGCCACCTCACCGAGGGCGTCGGAGTGGACCTTGCCGTGCTCGGCGGTGATCAGCTCGGCGATCTCGTCGCGGTGCTCGTCCAGCAGGGCGCGGAAGCGGAACAGGATCGTGGTGCGCTGGGCCAGCGAGGACCGGCCCCAGGTCAGGAACGCCTCCTTCGCGGTCGCGACCGCCGCGTCCACCTCGTCGACCGAGGCGAAGGCGACCTTCGTGGTGACCGCGCCGGTCGCCGGGTCCGTGACCGGACCGAACGTGCCCGACGCGCCTTCGGCGGACCTGCCGCCGATCCAGTGGTTGACGATCTTCGTCATGACCGGTTACTCCTTCACAGATGGCGGCGTCGGGTCGAGACGTGCCGTTCGTACAGCTCACGTGCCTTGACCGCGGACGATCGGGTGGCGGTCTCGGCCACAGGTACATCCCACCAGGCCTGCGCCTCGGGCGCGCCCGACACTGTGTCTGCCGTTTCGGTCTCGACGTAGACACATGTGGGAGTGTCCGCGGACCGCGCCTCGGCGAGCGCCGCGCGCAGGTCGTCCACGGTCCGGGCGCGCAGCACCCGCATGCCGAGGCTCTCGGCGTTGGCGGCCAGGTCGACGGGGAGCGGGGCTCCGGAGTAGGTGCCGTCACCCGCGCGGTAGCGGTAGGCGGTTCCGAAGCCCTCCCCGCCGGTCGCCTCGGAGAGGCCGCCGATGGACGCGTACCCGTGGTTCTGCACCAGCAGGACCTTGATCGCGATGCCCTCCTGCACGGCGGTCACGATCTCCGTCGGCATCATCAGGTAGGTGCCGTCGCCGACCAGGGCCCACACCGGCCGGTCCGGCGCGGCCAGCTTCACGCCGATCGCGGCCGGGATCTCGTAGCCCATGCAGGAGTAGCCGTACTCCAGGTGGTACTGGTCGGCGGACCGGGCCCGCCACAGTTTGTGCAGGTCGCCGGGCATCGATCCGGCCGCGTTGATGATCACGTCCGACTCGTCCACCAGGGCGTCCAGCGCGCCCAGCACCTGCGTCTGGGTCGGCCGGGCGGTGGGCTCGGGGGCCGCGTAGGCGGCGTCCACGCGCCGCTCCCAGCCCGCCTTGTCCTCGGTGTACTTCGTGACGTGGGACTCCGCGACCCGGTGGCCGTGCAGCGCGAGCGCCTCGGTCAGCTGCGCCAGGCCGCTGCACGCGTCCGCGATCAGGGGCGCGCCGGCGAGCTTGTGGCCGTCGTAGGCGGCGATGTTGAGGTTGAGGAAACGGACGTCCGGGTCGGCGAAGAGCGTGCCGGAAGCGGTGGTGAAGTCGGTGTAGCGGGTGCCCACGCCGATCACCAGGTCGGCCGTGCGGGCCAGTTCGTCGGCGGTGGCGGTGCCGGTGTGGCCGATGCCGCCGACGTCCTGGGGATGGTCGTACGGCAGGGAGCCCTTGCCGGCCTGGGTGGAGGCGACGGGGATGCCGGTGGCCTCGGCGAACTCGGCCAGCGCGCTCTCGGCGCGGCTGTGGTGGACGCCGCCGCCGGCGATCAGCAGCGGACGTCGGGCGGCCCTGATCGTGGTCACGGCCTCGGCGAGCTCGGTCGGATCCGCGCCCGGCCGGCGTACCGCCCAGGTGCGCTCGGCGAAGAACTCCTCCGGCCAGTCGTACGCCTCGGCCTGCACGTCCTGCGGGAGCGCGAGGGTGACCGCGCCCGTCTCCACCGGGTCGGTGAGCACGCGCACGGCCTGGAGGGCCGCCGGGATCAGCGCCTCGGGGCGGGTGACGCGGTCGAAGTAGCGGGAGACCGGGCGCAGTGCGTCGTTGACCGACACGTCGCCCGCGTAGGGCACTTCGAGCTGCTGCAGGACCGGGTCGGCGGGGCGGGTGGCGAAGACGTCGCCCGGCAGCAGCAGCACCGGGAGGTGGTTGACGGTCGCGAGGGCGGCGCCCGTGACCAGGTTCGTCGCGCCCGGGCCGATGGAGGTCGTCACCGCCTGGGTGGACAGACGATGGGACTGGCGGGCGTAGCCGACGGCCGCGTGCACCATGGCCTGTTCGTTGCGGCCCTGGAGGTAGGGCATGTCGTCCGCGTACTCGACCAGCGCCTGGCCGAGTCCGGCGACGTTGCCGTGGCCGAAGATGCCCCAGGTGGCGCCGATGAGCCGCCGCCGTACGCCGTCCCGCTCGGTGTACTGGACGGAGAGGAAGCGTACGAGCGCCTGCGCGACCGTGAGCCTGGTGGTCATCGGTAACCCCCTGTGCTGTCTACGTGGTCCGGGTGGAAGCAGATCCGCCACTCCCGGGTCGGCCCGGGTCCCGCCATGACGTTCAGGTAGTACATGTCGTGGCCGGGCTGGGCGATGGACGGCCCGTGCCAGCCGTCGGGGACGAGGACGGCGTCGCCGGTGCGGACCTCGGCGAGCACGTCGGCGCCGCCCTCGCGGGAGGGGGACACCCGCTGGTAGCCGAAGCCGTTCGGCCCGTCGATCTCGAAGTAGTAGATCTCCTCCAGCTCGGACTCCTCGCCCGGCCGGTGCTCGTCGTGCTTGTGCGGCGGGTACGAGGACCAGTTGCCGCCGGGTGTGATCACCTCGACGGCGATGAGCTTGTCGCAGGTGAAGGCGTCCGCGGAGGCGAAGTTGCGCACCCGGCGGGCGCAGTTGCCGCTGCCGCGTTCCTCGACGGGGACCTCCGGCGCGGGGCCGTAGCGAGCGGGGAGTCGTCGCTCGCACTTCGCTCCTGCCAGGGCGAAGCGGCCTCCCGCGCCGGAGGTGATCTGTGCCTGGGCGTCACGGGGGACGTACGCGAAGTCGGAGACTCCGGCGAAGACGCTCTCCCGGCCCAGCAACTCGAACACCGCGTCGGCCACTCGCACCGAGCAACCGCCTTGGAGGGGCAGCACGATCCACTCGCTGTCCCCGGTGGTGAAGGTGTGCGTGGCGCCCGGCTCCAGCTCGACGATCCGCAGGCTGCTGTGGGTCCAGCCGGCCAGCTCCGGGTCGATGGCGAGCGCGTGGTGCGCGTCGGCGGTGGTGCCCCTCGGGAGGTGCGACTCGTTGCTCATGCGGCCCTCACAGCAGTCCTACGGCGGTGTCCACGGCGGCGGCCACATCGCCGTCCGCCGGGTACAGCAGCGACCGTCCGACCACCAGCCCCCGCACGGTGGGCAGTCGGAGGGCTCCACGCCACTTCTCGTACGTGCCGTCCTGGTCGTCGCCGACGTCGCCGCCGAGCAGCACGGCGGGCAGGGTCGAGGTCGCCATGACCCGGGCCATGTCGTCGGGGTTCTCGGTGACCGGGACCTTCAGCCAGGTGTACGCCGAACTGCCGCCCAGCCCCGAGGCGATGGCGATGGACCGGGTCACGGCGTCGGCGGACAGGTCGTTGCGCAGCCGTCCGCCGGGGTCCCGGCGGCTGATGAACGGCTCGACGAAGACCGGCAGCCGGCGTGCCGCCATCTCGTCGATCGCGCGGGCGGTGGACTCCAGAGTGGTGAGCGAGCCCGGGTCGTCGTAGTCGATGCGCAGCAGCAGCTTTCCGGCGTCGAAGCCGAGGCGCTGGATGTCCTCGGGACGGTGGCCGGTGAAGCGGTCGTCCAGCTCGAAGCGGGCGCCCTGGAGGCCGCCGCGGTTCATGGAGCCCATGACGACCTTGCCGTCGAGGGCGCCGAGCAGCAGCAGGTCGTCGAGGATGTCGGCGGTGGCGAGGACACCGTCGACGCCGGGGCGGCCGAGCGCGAGACAGAGGCGTTCGAGCAGATCACCGCGGTTGGCCATGGCCATCTTGCGGTCACCGACACCGAGCGCGCCACGGGCCGGGTGGTCGGCGGCGACGATCATCAGGCGGCCGTCGGCGTCGATCAGCTGCCGGCGGACGCGGCGGGCGGCGGCCTCGGCGATCGCCTCGGGGTGGTGGGTTCGGGTGCGGACGAGGTCGGCGATGTCGACGGTCACTGGGGGGCTCCCGTGGACTCGGCGGCGGCCGGGGTACCGGCGCGTACGGCGCCCGCGCTGAGGGCCGCCGCCACCTCGGCCTGCGTCGGCATGGCGGAGGAGCACTCCAGGCGGGAGGCGACGATGGCGCCCGCGGCGTTGGCGTGCCGCATGGTCTTCTCCAGGTCCCAGCCGGCCAGCAGCCCGTGGCAGAGGGAACCGCCGAAGGCGTCGCCGGCGCCGAGGCCGTTGAGGACGTCGACCGGCAGCGGCGGCACCTCGACCGACTCGCCCGCGCTGCTGACGGCGAGGACGCCCTTGGGGCCCTGCTTGACGACGGCCACGGAGACCCCGGCGTCGAGGAGCGCGGCGGCCGCCGCGTGCGGTTCGCGGACGCCGGTGGCGACCTCCACCTCGTCGAGATTGCCGACGGCGACGGTGGTGTGTTTCAGGGCCTCGGCGTAGAAGGGGCGGGCCGCGTCCGGGTCGCGCCAGAACATCGGGCGCCAGTCGAGGTCGAAGACCGTGGTGCCGGACCTGTCGCGATGGGCGAGGGCCGCGAGCGTCGCCGCACGGCTGGGCTCCTCGCTCAGTCCGGTGCCGGTCACCCAGAAGACGTGCGCCGCGCGGATGGCGTCGAGGTCGAGCTCGTGGGCGCCGATCTCCAGGTCGGGGGCCTTGGGCTGCCGGTAGAAGTACAGCGGGAAGTCGTCCGGCGGGAAGACCTCGCAGAAGGTGACCGGGGTCGGCAGCCCGGGGACCGCGGTGACCCAGCGGTCGTCGACCCCGAAGTCGCGCAGTGCCTCGTGCAGATAGGTGCCGAACGGGTCGTCGCCGGTCCGGGTGATCACCGCGGTACGCCGGCCCAGACGGGCGGCGGCCACGGCCACGTTGGTCGCGGAACCGCCGAGGAACTTCCCGAAGGACGTGACCTGCGGGAGCGGCACGCCGGTCTGCAGCGGGTAGAGGTCCACGCCGATCCGCCCCATGGTGATCAGGTCGTACGCCATCGAGATCCCTTCGCGTTCCCGTCGCGCCTGCGTCGGCGGCTCTCTCCGGTTTCTAGTCTCCGCGAGGGAGGCCTGTCAATAGTTTGTCCAGACATTCGGACCAGCGCTCACCCCCTCCGGCGACGACAACCCGGCCGCGGCCCTGTCAACGCGCCCCGCCCGGCACCCCGGCATGCTCTTCTGCTTCACCTCTGTCACAAACACCACTCCCTTGTCACACATGTCCGGTGTACGCGGGCTGCGTGTCACACCCGCCCCACAGCCGCAGACCAGTGGTCACTCTCCGTCGTTGGGCGGGCACAGGCTTGGTGATTGATCATCAGCGCAGCGCCTCGGCTCCCCCGGACGGCCGGTCCACGGCCGCCGCCGCGGCACGCGCAGGGAGGTGCACTCATGACCGACCGAAGGCTCTGGTCGTACAAGGAGATCGCGGCCCACATCAAGGTGCAGCCGGACACCGTGCGGTCCTACCGCAAGCACGGGCTGCTGCCCCCGCCCGACCATGTGGAGGGCGGCAAGCCCTACTGGTACGCCGACACCGTCCGAGCCTGGGTCGCCTCCCGGCCAGGCAATCGCGGCCGGCGGGCGGACTGACCGGCCGACGGTGAACTGCCCGCCCGACGAGATATCCGTGGTGCCTCACGTTCGCGTGGGGCACAGTCATGCGCATGAGTTTCTCCGACAAGCCCGTGCTCACCGGCGAGAGGACCGTGCTGCGGCCGTTCTCGGAGGCCGACGCGGACGCGATCCGGGAGATCCTGAGCGATCCCGAGGTCATCCGCTTCACCTTCGAGCCGACCACCGAGATCACCCGCGAGGGCCTGCGGTCCTGGTACGGCTCCCGGTCCGCGCAGCCCGACCGGCTCGATCTCGCCGTCACCGACCGTGACACCGGCGAGGTCGTGGGCGAGGTGGTCCTCAACGAGTGGGATCCCCTCACTCGCAGCTGCAACTTCCGCACCCTGATCGGCCCGCGCGGTCGCGGCCGGGGCCTCGGCACGGAGGCCACCCGGCTCATCGTCGGGCACGGCTTCGAGCAACTCGGACTGCACCGCGTCCACCTGGAGGCGTACGGCGACAACGACCGCGCCCTGCGCGTCTACCGGAAGGTGGGTTTCGTGGTCGAGGGCGTGCGGAGGGAGTCGGCGCTGCGGCACGGGAAGTGGGTGGACGAGGTGCAGATGGCGATCCTCGACCGGGAGTGGGCCGTCCACCGGGGGTACGGCGAGGGGGCTTGAGCCGGGAGACCTGGGAGACCTGGGAGCCGAGGCACCAGGGGGCCAGGGAGTCGGGAGCCGAGGGGCTGGAGCGCCGAGGGCGGTCGGCTGGTTCAGGAGATGCCTGAGGCGTGCGGCGAGGCGCTCGCACCCGTCGGACCCGCGACGCCGCTCGCGGAAGCCGGCGACTCCGCGGCGGACCGGCTCGTCACCCCCGACCGCCGGCCCCGTCTTCGTCACCCTGATGCACGGCCCCGACGCCCGGGGCCCGATCGGCGAGGAGGACGGCGCCCCGCAGCCGGCCCGGCGGCGCGTCGGGACGTCACTCACCTCGCTGCCGCACGGCACCTCCGCGGCCGACGTCACCCGCACCGCGCACGTCTGCCTGAGCGTCTGCAAGGCCGGCCTGGAGCTGGTCCTGGCCCACCAGGGTGCCGGACGGGAGGCATACGTCCAGGAGCTGAAGAAGGTGCCGACCCGCTACCTGGAGCCCCTGGCCGCCACCCCGGCGCCCTGAGCGCCGCGGCGCTCCGGTCGGCGCCGGCCGCCTCCGGCGGACCAGCCCTCCCTCCTCCCGGCCGGAATGCGCCGTCCTCCGTACACGCATACGGTGCGGACACATCGCTCCATCGGGAGCAGCAGCACAGGAGCACGAGGGACCGACGTGACCCAGTTCCCGCCGCCCGGCGCGCCCCGCGCCCGGATTCCGAGTCCGCAGCAGCCTCCGCCGTCGTACCCCCGGATCCGTGCGGGACTGTGGCGGCGCTGCCTGTGGAGCGGGCTGGCGCTCTGGACACTGACCGCGACCGCCGTCCACGCGACCGGGAACGCCGCCCCGCTGCCCACCCTGATCCTGCTCGGCAGCTTCCTGGTGCCCGTCGCCTTCGTGCTGTGGGCCTACCAGCGGCACGCTCGTGACCTGGGCGTCAGCGTGATCCTCGGCTGCTTCCTGACCGGTGGGACGCTCGGCGTGCTGGGCGCCTCCCTGACGAAGGGCCTGCTCCTGTACCCGTCCCCGCGGATGTTCGCCGGGCTGGGCCTCGCGGAGGAGGCGATGAAGCTGGGCGCGCTGGTGTTCGTCCTGCGCCGGCAGCCCCGTGTCCGCGGCCTGCGGGCCGGGCTCGTGCTGGGCGCGACCGTCGGCCTCGCCTTCGGCGCCGTGGAAGGCGCCGGGTACGCGTTCCACGCGGCCGTGTCGACCCCGGGGCTGGACCTGAGGGCACTGCTGGAGACCGAGATCCTCCGCGGCCTGTTGGCACCCCTCAACCAGGGACTGTGGACGGCGGTCGCCGGCGGCGTCCTGCTCGCCTGCCGTCACCCGGACGGGCGCTTCCGCCCCACCGGCGCGGTCGTCGCGACCTGTCTGGGCGTGTCGCTGCTGCACGCCCTGGGCGAGTCCACCCACGGCATGGCCGTCTGGCTGGTCGTGCGGCTGACCGGCGGCGATCCCGTCCGGCACCTGTTCACGGAGGGCTACATCGCCCACCCCACCGAGGAGCAGCAGCATCTCTTCACGCTGCTCTCGCTCGGCGGACTGGTCGTCGTGGCGCTGCTCGGCCTCGCCTGGGCGCACTCACTGACGCGCCGCGCCCCCTCCTGGAGAAGTACCCCCTAGGGGTATAGTCTTGAGTGTATCGGGGACCCTTCCAGGCCCCGTCCGCCCCATCTGCCTCGACGAGGAGCACGACATGACCGCGCAGACCGACACCACCGGTTCCGTCACGGCCGTCTACAAGGTGAGCGGAATGAGCTGCGGGCACTGCGAGGGCGCCGTCTCCGGCGAGATCTCCCAGCTGCCCGGCGTCAGCTCGGTGAAGGCCGTCGCGACCAGCGGCGAGGTCACGGTCGTCTCCACGGCCGCGCTGGACGAGGAGGCCGTCCGCGCGGCCGTCGACGAGGCCGGCTTCGAGCTGGTCGGCCGCGCCTGAGCACGCTTGCCGTACCGGGCCGTACCGGCGAGCCGTGCCCCGTGGGCCGGTTCCGTACGGTCCGGTCCGTCGTCTGGAGTCGGAGTCGGACATGACCAGCACCACCACGCAGACCGCGACAGAAACCGCCCCCGGGACCTCCATAGCCACGCCGGTCTCCGAGGTCGAACTGCTGATCGGCGGCATGACCTGCGCCTCCTGCGCGGCTCGCGTCGAGAAGAAGCTCAACCGGATGGACGGCGTCAGCGCCACGGTGAACTACGCCACGGAGAAGGCCCGGATCAGCTTCCCGGCCGGAACCGAGGTCGCCGACCTGATCGCCACCGTCGTGAAGACCGGCTACACGGCCGCGGAGCCCTCACCGCCGCAACCGGAACCGGATGCGACGCCCCGGGATCCCGAGCTGGCGCCCCTGCGGCAGCGCCTGATCGTCTCCGTCCTTCTCGCCACCCCCGTCGTCCTCCTCGCGATGGTCCCGGCCCTCCAGTTCGACTACTGGCAGTGGCTGTCCCTCACCCTCGCCGCACCCGTCGTGGTCTGGGGCGCCCTGCCCTTCCACAAGGCCGCCTGGACCAACGCACGGCACGCCGCGGCCACCATGGACACCCTCGTCTCGGTGGGCACGCTGGCCGCGTTCGGCTGGTCCCTGTGGGCGCTCTTCTTCGGGCACGCGGGCATGCCCGGTATGCGGCACCCCTTCGAGCTCACCGTCTCGCGCACGGACGGCGCCTCGGCGATCTACCTCGAAGTGGCCGCCGGAGTCACCGCTTTCCTCCTGCTCGGGCGCTATCTGGAGGCCCGCTCCAAGCGCCGCGCGGGCGCCGCGCTACGGGCCCTGATGGAGCTCGGCGCCAAGGACGTGGCGGTGCTGCGCGACGGGCGCGAGCTGCGGGTGCCGGTCACGGAACTGGTCGTCGGCGACCGGTTCGTCGTGCGCCCCGGCGAGAAGATCGCCACCGACGGCACGGTCGTGGAGGGCGCCTCCGCGGTCAACGTGTCCATGTTGACCGGCGAGTCGGTGCCGGTGGACGTCATGGCCGGGGACGCGGTCGCCGGCGCGACCGTGAACGCCGGGGGCCGGCTGGTCGTCGAGGCCACCCGGGTCGGATCCGAGACCCAGCTCGCCCGCATGGCCCGGCTGGTCGAGGAGGCCCAGAACGGCAAGGCGGAGGTGCAGCGGCTCGCGGACCAGGTCGCCGGGTTCTTCGTCCCCGTCGTGCTGCTGCTGGCGACCGCGACCTTCGGCATCTGGCTCGGCGCGACCGGCGACAGCGTCGGCGCCTTCACCGCCGCCGTCGCCGTCCTGATCATCGCCTGCCCGTGCGCCCTGGGCCTCGCCACCCCGACCGCCCTGATGGTCGGCACGGGCCGCGGCGCCCAGATGGGCATCCTGATCAAGGGTCCCGAGGTCCTGGAGTCCACGCGCCGGGTCGACACGGTGCTCCTGGACAAGACGGGCACGGTGACGACGGGCCGGATGACGCTCCAGGAGGTGTACGTCGCCGAGGGCGCCGACGAGCGGGAGGTGCTGCGCCTCGCGGGCTCCCTCGAACACGCTTCCGAGCACCCGGTCGCCCGGGCCGTGGCCGCCGGCGCCGTCGAGCGGGTCGGGGAGCTGCCGCCGGCCGAGCGGTTCGAGAACGTGCCCGGGCGGGGCGTCCGCGGTCACGTGGAGGGCTTCGAGGTGGCCGTGGGGCGCCTCTTCGAGGAGCTGCCGCCCGAGCTGGCGCGCGCCCGCGACGAAGCCGAGAGCAGCGGCCGTACGGCCGTGGTGGTCGGCTGGGACGGGGTCGCGCGCGGGGTGCTCGCGGTCGCGGACACCGTGAAGGAGACCAGCGCGCAGGCCGTGCGCGAGTTGCGCGAGCTGGGGCTGACGCCGGTGCTCCTGACCGGGGACAACCGGCGGGTCGCCGAGACGGTGGCCGAGAGCGTCGGCATCGACCAGGTGATCGCCGAGGTGCTGCCCGAGGACAAGGTCAAGGTCGTACGGCGGCTGCAGGCCGAGGGGCGGACGGTCGCCATGGTCGGCGACGGTGTCAACGACGCGGCGGCGCTCGCCACCGCCGACCTGGGACTCGCGATGGGCACCGGCACCGACGCGGCGATCGAGGCGGGCGACCTGACCCTCGTGCGCGGGGACCTCCGGGCCGCGGCGGACGCGATCCGGCTGTCCCGCCGGACCCTCGCCACGATCAAGGGCAACCTCGTGTGGGCGTTCGGCTACAACGTGGCCGCGCTGCCGCTGGCCGCCGCGGGTCTGCTGAACCCGATGATCGCGGGGGCGGCGATGGCCCTGTCGTCCGTCTTCGTGGTGACGAACAGTTTGCGACTGCGGGCGTTCCGCTGAGCCGCGAGTTCACCCGGGCCGGGAGTTCCGCCGAAAAGGCAGGATCCCTCTTCAGTCAGGCGCGAGCCTCACATAAGCTCTTCACAAGGCTCGCGCATCTTCCTTACGCTTGGACCCGGTTCTTCGTATCGGGCCTCTTGCGTATCTAACGGGACATATGCAAGAGACGCAGATCACAGTGGTGTGAACGTAACCATCGAAGGGGTTCGAAGGTCTAAGTTGGCGATGTCGGTGGGCGTCTTGGGGGGCGTCACCCGGCTTCTGGGGATGTCTTGGGGGACTTCCTCAGAGATGCGTTGCCGGGACACGTACACCGGGGAGCTTTGAGCGGCCCTCCCAGCGTGCGTTGTCCCGGCAGACCGCAACAACGGCAGGGCGCACCACCGCGGTACGCATGAAGCAGTACCGCACAACGCAGTAACAGCGATTCAGGCGCTGGTCTCTCACAGACGCCCGGCCGGATCCCGTGGGGGGAATCCGCACCGGGACATGGGAAGGCGCCCTGGTCGTCGGCCCGTGGGGGGACTGACGTACCAGGGCGCCTTCTGTTTTGCCCTGTGTCCTGCTGCCTTTTCCCGCTGTCTCCCGTCACACCCTGCCGCGGTACGGGCCTCGCCGGCTCCGTACCGCCGCTGGACGCGGCCGCCCGCTGTGCGCCGGGCGGCTGCAAAAGATCAGCGCGCCTCGACCGGGACGAAGTCGCGCTCGACGACGCCCGTGTAGATCTGGCGCGGGCGGCCGATACGGGAACCCGGCTCCTTGATCATCTCGTGCCACTGGGCGATCCAGCCCGGAAGCCGGCCGAGGGCGAACAGGACCGTGAACATCTCGGTCGGGAAGCCCATGGCCCGGTAGATCAGACCGGTGTAGAAGTCGACGTTCGGGTAGAGCTTGCGCTCGGTGAAGTAGTCGTCGGAGAGCGCGTGCTCCTCCAGCTTCAGCGCGATGTCCAGCAGCTCGTCGGACTTGCCGAGCGCGGAGAGCACATCGTGCGCGGCGGCCTTGATGATCTGGGCGCGCGGGTCGAAGTTCTTGTAGACCCGGTGGCCGAAGCCCATCAGGCGGACGCCGTCCTCCTTGTTCTTCACCTTGCGGATGAAGGTGTCGACGTCGCCGCCGGAGTCGCGGATGCCCTCCAGCATCTCGAGCACCGACTGGTTGGCGCCACCGTGCAGGGGGCCCCACAGCGCGTTGATGCCGGCGGAGATCGAGGCGAACATGTTCGCCTGCGACGAGCCGACCAGGCGGACCGTCGAGGTGGAGCAGTTCTGCTCGTGGTCCGCGTGCAGGATCAGCAGCTTGTCCAGCGCCGC
This sequence comes from Streptomyces sp. NPDC002309, assembly GCF_053593375.1. Lineage (NCBI taxonomy): Bacteria > Bacillati > Actinomycetota > Actinomycetes > Kitasatosporales > Streptomycetaceae > Streptomyces > Streptomyces sp. NPDC002309. The sequence goes on from NZ_JBSFCI010000001.1 coordinate 334,916, forward strand.
GACCACGATCGGGTCGAGCTCGTACTCCTGGGCCGGCACCGAGAAGGTCATGCGCAGGAAGTTCTCGACGTAACCGAGGTCGTTGCGCGGGTAGACGAACGGGTGTCCGATCGACTTCTTGTACGCGTAGGCCGCGATCGTCGGAAGCTTGGCGAGCAGACGAATGGTGGAGAGGTTGCGCTGCCGCTCGTCGAACGGGTTGTGGCTGTCCTGGTAGAAGGTGGACAGCGCCGAGACGACCGACGACAGCATGGCCATCGGGTGGGCGTCACGGGGGAAGCCCTTGTAGAAGTTCTTGACGTCCTCGTGCAGCAGGGTGTGCCGCGTGATCTCGTCCTTGAAACCGGTGAGCTGGTCGACGGTCGGCAGCTCGCCGTTGATCAGCAGGTAGGCCACCTCCACGAACGTGGAGCGCTCGGCCAGCTGCTCGATCGGGTAACCGCGGTACCGGAGGATGCCGGCCTCACCGTCCAGATAGGTGACGGCGGATTTATAGGCGGCGGTGTTCCCGTATCCGCTGTCCAGGGTCACGAGACCGGTCTGGGCCCGCAGCTTCCCGATGTCGAAACCCTTGTCCCCGACGGTGCTGTCGATCACCGGGTAGGTGTACTCGCTGCCGTCGTACCGCAGTACTACAGAGTTGTCGCTCACGTCATCCCTCACCGACGTAGTGCCTCATCTTCGAGGTGCCCTGACTGTCTCTACCATCCCCCATTTGGCTCAGGAGAGTGCACTCGGGGTCGACCATTGGGCTTATCAACGGCACTCAGTGCCGCCAACCTGCCATCCTGCCGGGTCGATTCCGGTTCCGGAAGTGCTCTGTGACCTTTGCGACTCATTTGATCGATCATTTTTCGACGCGCGCCCGGCAGGACACCGGACGCGCCCGCGTCAGGCTTCCCGTACGCGGGGCGCGAGCCTGAAATCGAGGGCCGTGCAGCGCCGTCCCGCCGACACCGTGCGCACCGCCTGGCCGATGGCCTTGCGGGAGCCGACGAGGACGACCAGCCGCTTCGCCCGGGTGACCGCGGTGTAGAGCAGGTTCCGCTGAAGCATCATCCAGGCGCCCGTGGTCACCGGGATGACCACCGCCGGGTACTCGCTGCCCTGCGAGCGGTGGATCGTCACCGCGTAGGCGTGCGCCAGCTCGTCCAGCTCGTCGAACTCGTACGGCACCTCCTCGTCCTCGTCCGTCAGCACCGTCAGGCGCTGGTCGACCAGGTCGAGCGAGGTGACCACGCCCACGGTGCCGTTGAAGACGCCGTTCTCGCCCTTTTCATAATTGTTCCTGATCTGGGTGACTTTGTCCCCGACGCGGAAGACCCGCCCGCCGATCCGCTTCTCCGGCACGTCGGGGCGGCCCGGAGTGACGGCCTGCTGGAGGAGCCCGTTGAGGGTGCCGGCGCCGGCCGGACCCCGGTGCATGGGCGCGAGCACCTGGACGTCACGGCGCGGGTCGAGCCCGAATCTGGCTGGAATACGACGTGCCGCGACCTCCACGGTGAGCCGTCCGGCGGCCTCCGTGTCGTCCTCGACGAAGAGGAAGAAGTCCTTCATGCCGTCCGTGACGGGGTGCTGCCCGGCGTTGATCCGGTGCGCGTTGGTGACCACGCCGGACTGCTGGGCCTGCCGGAAGACACGGGTGAGCCGCACGGCGGGGATCGGGCTGCCGTCGGCGAGGAGGTCCCGCAGCACCTCGCCCGCACCGACGCTGGGGAGCTGGTCGACGTCACCGACGAAGAGGAGGTGCGCGCCCGGCGGTACGGCCTTGACGAGCTTGTTGGCGAGGAGCAGGTCCAGCATGGACGCCTCGTCGACGACCACGAGGTCCGCGTCCAGCGGCCGGTCCTTGTCGTACGCGGCGTCCCCGCCGGGCTTGAGTTCGAGGAGGCGGTGGACGGTGGACGCCTCGGCGCCCGTGAGCTCGGCGAGTCGCTTGGCGGCCCGGCCGGTCGGGGCCGCGAGGACGACCTTGGCCTTCTTGGCGCGCGCCAGCTCCACGATCGACCGCACCGTGAAGGACTTGCCGCAGCCGGGACCTCCGGTGAGGACGGCGACCCGCTTCGTCAGCGCCAGTTTGACGGCGGCCTCCTGCTCGGGGGCGAGATCGGCGCCGGTGAGGTCCTTCAGCCATGCCAGCGCCTTGTCCCAGGCGACGTCGTGGAAGCCGGGCATGCGGTCCTGGTCGGTGCGCAGGAGGCGCAGGAGCTGGGCGGACAGGGCGACTTCGGCGCGGTGGAAGGGGACGAGGTAGACGGCGGTGACGGGCTCGCCGCCGTCGGGGCCGGGAACCGTCTCCCGTACGACTCCGGGGTCCTCGCCGTCCTCGGGGGGCGCCGCCAGCTCGGCGAGGCAGTCGATGACGAGCCCGGTGTCGACCTGGAGGAGCTTGACGGCGTCGGCGATCAGGCGTTCCTCGGGGAGGTAGCAGTGGCCCTGGTCGGTGGACTGGGAGAGGGCGTACTGCAGGCCGGCCTTGACGCGCTCCGGGCTGTCGTGCGGGATGCCGACGGACTGGGCGATCTTGTCGGCGGTCAGGAAGCCGATGCCCCAGACGTCGGCGGCGAGGCGGTACGGCTGGTTCTTCACGACGGAGATGGAGGCGTCGCCGTACTTCTTGTAGATGCGCACGGCGATGGAGGTGGACACCTCGACGGTCTGGAGGAAGAGCATGACCTCCTTGATCGCCTTCTGCTCCTCCCAGGCGTCGGCGATCCTCTTCGTCCGCTTGGGGCCGAGGCCGGGGACCTCGACCAGCCGCTTCGGCTCCTCCTCGATGATCTTCAGGGTGTCCAGGCCGAAGTGCTGGGTGATGCGGTCGGCGAAGACCGGGCCGATCCCCTTGACCAGCCCGGAGCCGAGGTAGCGGCGGATGCCCTGGACGGTGGCCGGGAGGACGGTCGTGTAGTTCTCCACGGTGAACTGCTTGCCGTACTGCGGGTGGGAGCCCCATCTCCCCTCCATCCGCAGCGACTCGCCCACCTGCGCGCCGAGCAGCGCGCCGACGACCGTGAGCAGGTCGCCACCGCCTCTTCCGGTGTCGACACGGGCGACCGTGTAGCCGTTCTCCTCGTTGGCGTACGTGATCCGTTCGAGGACGCCTTCGAGAACGGCGAGCCGCCGCTCACCGGGTGCGGGTGCCGGTGCCGCCTGGTTGGACATGATCCGACGGTACCGGTGGGGTGTGACAGTGCGGACCCGTGCCCGGACGCGGGGCAGGCATGCCTCACCTCCGCGGAGACGTCCTGCCGGGCCCGGGGCGGACGGCGGACTTCCTCGTCCCCCCTGTCGACGGGAGAGCGGCGTCCACGGAGAAGGGGTCTTCCCGGACCCGTCCCACCGCGGCGGACGATCCACGCGCGTTTCACGGACGGCGACTTGGAGGCACCGTCCGACGCGGCACCGGCGCTCCCCGGCGACGGACCGGCGGGGTCAGTACTCGATCTCGCCGATCCAGCTGTACTCCAGGAGCGCGTGGGGCAGGTACTCGGACTCGACCTCGACCGTGAGGCCCTGGTCACGCGCGAGGCAAGCCATCGCCAACGGACCGACGGCGACGAGCCCCTTGCTGCTCAGGGCTCTGTCCTCGGTCGCGGTCCAGTACTCCTTGTGCCAACGCAGCGCGTCGGTCAGCGCCTTGTTGAACTCCGCGGAATCGCGGCGGATGACCCGGTAGAGCAGGATCAGCGGCGGGTAGAGAATCTGCGCCATCAGATCCGCGTCCACGTACCGCCGTGCTTCCGGACCGGTGCCGTCGACCGCCGCCACGAGCTTTTCACCCACGTCCTGGCGCCCGAGCCAGAAGCTCTGCAGTGTCTCCACCCAGGAGTAGATGTACTCGTCGAAGACCGCGTTCGAGTCCCGCAGCAGGGAGACGGGCACTTCGGCCAGTCGGCGCAGCCGGTCGTAGGGCGGCCGGGGCCTGCAACTCGTCGGTCTCCTGTCGGCGGCCTGGGGCTCGCGCCGGACCCACCGCGGCAAGACGGTCTGGTTCGAACTGCCGCTGCCGGACGGCGAGAACGGTGTGCCGGACCCGGCGGAGGCGCTGCTGAGCCTGTTCTAGACCCGCGGTCACGAAGGCGCCGAAGCGGCCCCGTCCGCGGGATGTGCCGATGTGAGGCCGGCACCCGTGGTCCGGGAGCGGGTCCTAGACTCACTGCACATGAGTGACGTGTTCGCCGTGGACCTGGCCCTCGACCTGACGCCCACCGCACCGCCCGCCGTGCTCGACCACCTGCGCCGGCATCTCGGGCTCGACGATGCCGACGACGGCGGTGAAGCGGTCGGGGACGCGCCGGACTTCGTGCCCCTTCTGGCGGGTCGGGGCCCGGCGGTCCGCATCGGGGGAGTCCTGACGGCGGAACTCCTCCAGGGCGACGGGCGCTGGTCCCTGACGGCACGCCAGGAGGTCCACGCCGAGTTCCTCCCCGAGTTGGACGCCTTGGTGGAGATGCTCGCCTTCCACGCGAGGAACGAGGGCGCCATCGGCCAGGTGAGGTTCTACGAGGACGACGTTCCTGAACTCCTGGTCAACCGAGCGGGTGCGTTGGTCAGAGTTCCTCTGCAGGCCTCCGGCCCGTCCGTGTGACCGTGACCGGAGGCCTGGCTGCCAGGCCGGTGAAAATGCCGTGCCGATTCCTTCTGGAATCCTGAGCGGCAATCGGGATTCTCAGCGGAAATCGCCGGATTCGCCCCTCAGGTCCTCCGGCGGGATGTCGCCGAGGGATTCTTCGTCCACCTCCGGAATCAACCGCAGCACGGACTCCGCATTTGCGGCCATCCGGCCGATCTCGATCGGAAGATTCTCGAATTCCTCCATCACCACGTCATAGGGCTCGACGCGCCAGACCTTGCCGTCCAGGCCCTTTGCCTCCACGTAGTAGCGGTGGCCGGCCGGCGAGGAGGGATCGGCGGCCCGCACCCACCTGGCCCCGTGCCGACGCACGAGCAGGTCCCCGAGGAATGACGTCAGGTCCGTGTGCAGACCGATCCAGTCCGTCTGCTCGAACTCGGCCAGCGGAAGCCGGTCGACGTAGCTCTGCAGGCCGGGCAGCAGCAGCAGGGGATCCTCGGCGTACCGCTCCGGTGCCAGCCCGAGTGAGGCCGCGAGTCCGGCGGCGTTGTGGTGGGCGCCTTCGGTCCACTCCTGGGCAGCCGCCTCGTCCGGCGTCCGGTTCTGCATGGTTCTCAACCCTCCAGTTGACCGAGAAGGATTCTACTTCTTCTTTGTCGGCAGGTCCCACTGGTCCTTCTTCGGCGCAGGGCCGTATTCGAGGAATATGATCTTTGCTTCCTTGAGGTAGGCGCGCAGTTCGGCGGACGGGCCGGCATGCGTGAAAGACCATCGAGGGTCATATCCGGGATTCATGCGCCGCAGCGCGATGTCCTTGTGGATCTGCTCCTTTATGTGTTTGTTCAGCGGTACTTCATTCCGGACCAGCTCGCTGGTCCCGTCCTTCAACGTGATGGTCCGGTACGGCCCGTACGTCTTCACCTCGACGGCGACCGTGCGACCGTCCGGGAGGTCGACGGGAACGTCGACCTTGCGCCCGCCGCTCGCGGTCACCGGATAGCGGGGGTCGCTGTTGGTGGGCACCGGATAATGACGTTCAGGCCCGCCACCCCACATCTGGCGGTGGAATTCCTCGCCGCGCTCCCAGCGCGTCCTGACGTCACGGGTGTTGCGTACGTCCCGCAGTGTCAGCGGTCCCTCCGCCGGCAGCAGGGCGGGCCGTGAGTAGTCGGGTTCGTGCCCGGCGTAGGGGTTGTCGTCCCCTCCCTGCCCGTTGTCGAGGGTGTCGTCCCCTCCCTGCCCCTGCCCGTTGTCGAGGGTGTCGTCGGCGACGTCGTCCGCCAGTTCGTCCACGGGATGCGGACCGGGGCCGTCCCCGGTGTGTGCGGGGCCGTCCGGCAGTCCGGCGCCGCTCGGGTGGCCCGTGCTTTCGCCCCGTCCGCCCGGCAGCCCGTCGCCGTTCCGTCCCGCGCCGTGTGCTCCCGGGCCTGGGGCTCCTTCGCGAACCGGCGCCGTGCCGGAGACCGGGTCGGTGCGGCCGGGGAGGTCGTCGCCGGGGTCGCGGACCGGGACACGGGTGTCGAGGCTGTTGGTCGGGAGGTTGTCTGCGGTGCCTCCGGGGAGGTTGTCGGCGGGGCGGTTGTTCGGGGTGGCGTTGTCTCCGGGGCGGGTGAGGTCGCCGAGGTCGGTGGGGTCGCTGCCGAGGTGGAGGTGCTGGGGTGTGTTGTCGCCGGCGTGGACGGCGCCGGCCATGGCGGGTTCGCGGACCGGGGCCTCGACGCGGGGGACGTCGGCTCCGTCGTGGGGGAGGCCGGGCTGGTCGACGATGTCGCCGGGGCCGTCGTCGGCCTTGCCGAGGACGTTGCCGC